>KL569398.1:36642-49143 GCA_000715685.1 Streptomyces lilacinus | reverse complement strand
CCGAGAACGAAGCCGATCGATGCGGAGATGGTGATGATCAACAGCGGTCCTGCGTAGCAGCCGACGACTGCGGCTAACCGCCTCACAGCCGCTCGCCACGGCTGTGTTCGTTGGCCTCGCGCACTGCGGCGCTCAGCTCCGTCTCGCTGTCCTGGGACTCGGTACGACGATGCTTCGGGCAACGGCACGGAGAGAACCGGTTCGAACCCGGCGGCAGGTCCGCGCCCTCGTAGGTGCCGATCCTCAGCGTTCCGTCTGTGCCCCGCTCCTTGGTCAACCGGGCCAGTAGGGCCCGCGCTTCGCTTCTCATCCCTCAGTCCCTCAGGCGACGGCTGCGGCGAGATCTCGCCGTTCCCTGCTGCCTCTACGCAACCGCGTGACCACGCTCGGCGGTACCGTTGCAGCGGCGCCAGGACTTGAAAGCCTTGAAAGTACGTACGGGCATGGGGAGTTGAAGGCATGACCAAGCGTGAACCGAACGAGGCGCTCGGACGGCTGCTCGCCGAAAGTCATTGGACTCACCGCCAGTTCGCCCGGGCGGTGAACCGCGTGGGCACCGAGACCGGAACCCCCCTGCGCTACGACGAGTCGGCGGTGAGCCACTGGCTGGGCGGCACAGTCCCGCGCGCAGCCGTGCGGGCGTGCATCCTCGAAGCCCTTTCACGACGCCTCGGACGCCCTGTCACCCATGCCGAGGCCGGCCTGCCCGTTCCCCGCGATCGCACCCCCACGGCCGCAGATACCGTGGAAGGGCTGATCGACCTCGGGAGGCAGGACATGGACCCATCACGCCGCAGCGTCCTGGGGGTCGGCCTGTTCTCCGTGGCCCTCACCATCCCCAGCTGGCCCGACGTCATCGGGCGTGCCGAAGCGGTCCAGTCCGGCCGCGCCAGCCGTATCGGCATGAACGAAGTGGACATGGTCATCGCCATGACCGAGCGCGTCTCGGAACTGGACGACCAGTTCGGCGGTCGCCACGCACGCCCCTTGGCCGCCACCTTCGTGGTGAACACCGTCGCTTCCTACCTGCGCTGCGACGCGCCCGACGACGTGCGCAAAGCGATGCTGTCCGCAGCCTCGGACCTGCTGTACCTGACCGGCTACATGGCCGTGGACGAGGGACTGCACGGCCTTGCCCAGCGCTACTACGTCAAGGCGCTGGAGCTGGCGGGCGCGTCCGAGGACCACCTGACCTACTGCACCACGCTGCGCGGCATGAGCGTCCAAGCAGTGGACCTCCACCACGGGCCGAAAGCGATGGAACTGGCCGACGCGGCTGCCTCGGCCTCCCCTAAGGCCGGGCCCCGCATGCGGGCCTTCCTCGCCGGCCAGCAAGCGCACGCGGCCGCCCAGACCGGTGACCGAGCGGGCGCCCTGCGGTACATCCGCGAGGCCGAGGCCGCGATGGACCGCGCCGAGTCTCGTGGCAAGGCGTTCGGCTCGTACGACCCGGCTGCACTCAACTACCACATCAGCCAGGTCCGTTATGAACTCGGCGACGTTCCCGGCGCCATCGCGGCTATGCAGGAGTCGGACAAGGTGCGCTACAGCGTGTATCGCCGCGCCCGTGTACGGCACCGCGCCACCCTGGCTGAGCGCCAACTGGAAATCGGCCACCTGGAAGCGGCCTGCGCCACCTGGCACCAGGCGCTCGACGACTACCCCATGGTCCAGTCCGGCCGCGCCGACGACCGGATCAAGACCATGTTCGGCCTCATCCGCCCCCACCTGAAGAACGCGACGGCACGGGACCTCTACGAGCGCGCACGAACGGTCGCCCCATCATCCCTGGTGCTTTGAGCGGATTCGGTCGTTGGACTGGACGATCAAGGCCATGATGACGAGGGGCTGACCTCCCCATCGGATGCCTCGCCGCCGATGGTTCTCGTCCGGTCCGAGCTGCCCACCAACCGGCCGACAAAGGGACACCGACCGTGGCTCAGCCGAACACCGACGACCAGCCCAAAGCCCTGCCGCCCGCCCTGGAATCCATGACTCTGCTGGTCGCCGCCGTCATCGTCCACGACAAGGCCGCCAACCGCGTCGTCCTCCTCCAGCGCAGCCGGAACGCAAAGTTCGCACAGGGCATGTGGGACCTACCCGTCGGCAAGAGCGAACCCGGCGAACCAGTCACCGAGACCGCGGTACGAGAGCTGCACGAAGAGACCGGCGTGACCGTGAAGCCCGAGTCCCTGAAGGTCGCGCACATCATCCACAGCGCCTGGGGCGTCGAAGCTCCCAACGGCTTCCTTACCGTCGTCTTCGCCGCCCACGAATGGAACGGCGAACCCGAAAACCGCGAACCCTGCAAGCACGCCCAGGTCTGCTGGGTCGATACCGACGACATCCCGGTGAATTTCGTCGACACCACCGCCAGTGCCCTGCACCGGTATCTCGCCGACGGCCCTCAGGTGTCGCTGAACGGCTGGACGTAAGCACCTGGGTTCCGCATTGCCGCCCTGGCGGCATGCCTGACCGTATCGAACGACGCGGCCTTGGGCGTCGCCGCGGCCCGTGCGGCGCCGGCACAGGCCCGCCCCCAGGGGTGCAGTGTGCACATTGGCTGTCTCGGGTCGTCGGCTACCGCACCACGGTGCAGGGTGGATACATGGATGTCCGGCGGGGTTGGGCGGGCATGAGGCAGCCATGGCAGTCGAAGCATGCGCTTGCGCCCACCAGCGGCTCACGCTGCTCGATGCCGCAGCCACCCGGGTGGGCACCACGCTCGACGTCGAGTCCACCTGCGGCGAGTTGGCCGACTTTCTCGCCCCATCCTTCGCGGACGTGGCAACCGTCACGATCGCTGACGACGACTTCCCGGGTATTCCTCCGCCGTCCGGCATGCTGCGTCTGCGGAAGATGAAAGTCTCCGCACCGCCGGAGCTGCAAGGGCACCTGCGCGAGCTGAGAGGCCCGGAACCTTACATGGATCTGCCTCGCGGCGCGGTCGCCCGGCGCTGCATGGGCAGCGGACGGCCCTGGCTGGGCACCATGGCCTCGGACGAAGCCTTCCAGAACGGCACCATCTACCCGGACCGCGCGAGGATTTTCCGTGCCGCCGGCATCCATTCGCTTCTCATCGTCCCCTTGCCCACCGCAGATCGCTGTGCCGGCTTCATCACCCTGATGAGGGCGGGGGCGTCAGCTTCTTTCAACGACGATGACGTGATCACCGCACAGAGTGTGGCCCAACGCGCCGCCATCTCCATCGACAGTGCCCGCCGCTACACCCACGAGCACACCATGACGCTCGAACTCCAACGTGCCCTGCTGTCGGAGCCCGACCACCCGCACCCCACGGTCGAAGTGGCCACCCGCTACCTCCCATCCGGCCGCAGCGCCCTCGTCGGCGGCGACTGGTACGACTCCATCGCCCTCCCGAACCGCTGCACCCTGCTCGTCATGGGCGACGTGATGGGACACGGCTTCCAGGCCGCGGTCGCCATGAGCCAGTACCGCTCCGCCCTGCGAACCGTCGCCGCCGCCGGCCTGCCCCCGGACGCCATGCTCGCCGAAGCGGACCATCGCGCCGCGCGCATCGGCCTCGACCGTTTCGCCACCTGCCTGCTCGTCCTCGTAGACCCCGAGGCGGGCACCTGCACCGCGGCCACTGCCGGGCACCTGCCACCCCTCGTCATCCGCCCCCATAGCAATGCCGGCCTGATCCGTCTTCCGGCCGGTCCACCCATCGGCACAGAACTAGGCTAGAGGGACCAATCCCGACGCCGTCTGGCCGATTCCTGCCGTCAGCCTGCCAGCCGCCATGGGCAAGTTGGCGCCGCCGCAGCCGGAAGGGTCTTTTACTGATGCGGCCGCAGGTCCAGCTTCGCCAAGTAGGTCGGAAGCTTGGCGACGGCCCTACTGGGAACCTGCGTACTTTCGAGCGTGTCACGGACATGGTCGCGGACGATGAGCTGGTATCCGACCGCCCCCACGACCAGCTCGGCGGAATACAGGGTGCGCGGCGGCACTGTCTGCGCCAGGTCCACGCGGGCCATGGGGGGGCCGCCCGAGCTGTGGTCAGCACTGAGCGCTGGGGAACCGGCGGGCTGTGGACCTGCTCCATCCGCACTACGGGAGTCAGTCGATCTCTGTGGGATCTGCCTTCGGTTTCGAAGCAGTGGTCTGCGAGTCACACGGCAACCTTCCTGCTGGGACCGTCCCAGCTCATCACTTCGGCTGTCGAGGCTCGCGCAGTGAGCATCAAGCCTTCTTGGCGCCTGCGGTGGCGGTGCCACCCTTGGGAGCGCTGGCCGGCTGGCCCGACTCCTGGAACTCTGCGGCGAACATCTCCGAAGTGGCCTCGGCGGCCAAGTCCTGCAGATCCTCACCGGCCTCTTGCGCTGCGCGCTTGACCTCCACGGCGAGATTGACCGAAGTCTGGATGATCCCGCGCGCCAAAGGCATGGCCATCCGTTTCACGATCGGGGCCATGATGAGCCCTAGGAGGAAAGGAGGAAGAACAGGTGGCATTACTTTCACCCTCTCTAACACTTCGCGACATTCCGCGCTTCTCGTTAAGCAGCTGAACTCACCGCAGTTCGACGCTCATCACCGCAACACACAGATTACTGGGAAGTCCTTGGAGTGCCAGCCGGAATCGCCATGTGCACCACGAATGTCTAGCACGAACCTGCCCGCGTCAGTAATTTGCCGCCCACGTGAACCCTGAGGGTTCTCTCAGTCGCCACGACGGCGAGCGCGTAGCTGTTCACCCTTCCGAGCGTGCACCTTAAGGGGGACGCCTCGCCTGTGCTCTGAGCTGACTCTTCTGCGCCCTCGCTTCACGGGCTATACACTCGAAAGAGCGAATGTGTGAGCCCGAGTGGACCGCCCAGCCAGTAGCACGCCCACGCCGTCCTTGGCGCCAGGAAATGGTTTTAGTGCGCAGTCAAGGTCCCGCCTGTACGGGGCTGCCCGGCTTCAACCAAGGAGCATCATCGTGACGCCTGTCTCAATCCCATTCCTTGCGGGGATGATCCTCTCGCCTCTGGGCGGGCGGATCGTCAAGCCAGTTGTCCAAACCGTTGTCAAGAGTTCCGCACGGCTCGTGGTGGAAGCCAGGGAAGCGTCCCGTAAGGCGCAGGGGGAAATCCGAAATATGGCCGCCGAGGCGGCCAGCAGAAATCAAGCGGCTCCCCGTACGCGCGTTGCCAACAGCCTGGACGGAGAATCGCACCGAAAAGGCGATCAGTAAGTGGCGCGACAAGCTGACACGCGCAAGGACCATCCCTCCGCTATTCATGTCGGCGCGCCCTCCATGCTGCCTGCCCGGCAAGCTTCAGGGCAGGTGCCGCTGGCCCGCCTGCAGGCTCCACAGCGTTGCGTACGTCCCACCCCGCGCCACCAGGTCATCGTGCCTGCCCTGTTCGACCACCACGCCGCCGGTGCCCAGGACGTAAATCTGATCGGCGTTCCGGACAGTTGACAGCCGGTGCGCGATGACCGCCATGGTGCGGTGCGCGCTGAACCGCTGGAGAGCGCCCTGGATGGCCGCCTCGGTCTCGTTGTCCACCGCGGAGGTGGCCTCGTCGAGGATGACTACCGGGGGATCACGCAAGATGGTGCGTGCCAACGCGATGCGCTGCTTCTGGCCCCCGGACAGCGCCGCGCCGCGCTCACCGACCGCAGTTGCGTAACCGTCGGGCAGGGCGGTGATGAAAGCATCCGCGCCGGCAGTGCGGGCAGCCGTGACAAGCTCCTCGTCTGTGGCGTCGAAAGTGCCGTAGCGAATGTTCTCTGCGATCGTTGCGTCGAACAGGAATGGCTCCTGGGCGACGTACCCGATGGCGCGACGCAGATCGGGCAGGGCCAGCGCGCGCACATCTACACCGTCGAGGAACACTCCTCCACAGCCAGGGTGACGGAAGCGCATCAACAGCGTGGCGATCGTGGTTTTCCCCGCACCGGTCGTGCCGACGATGCCGGTGACCTGACCAGGCGCGATATAGAGAGATGTCTTGTGAAGGACCGGAGACCGACCTGGATAGGCGAAGGTCACATTGCGGACCTCGATCTCTCCCTTGACCTGGTCGACCGGCAACTTTCGACTGCCCGTGTCCGATTCCATTGGCAGGTCGTGCAGGTGCTGCACCCGGCCCAGCGCCGCGAGGGTGCGCTGATACTGGTCAGTGATGGACCCCAAACGAGTGAGCCGCCACAACGCATTTGACGGCAATTCGATCAAGGGGCCAAACACCTGGACAGGCAGCTGCCCCCTGAGCACTGCCCGGCCGCCCAGGACCAGCATCGCCGCCATCCCCGAGATGCTGCCCACCCTCACGATCTGGGCTTGTGCGGCCGCACTGCGACCAGTACGGCGTTGGGCTTCCCGGTATTCCTTGCTCAGCGTCGCGACGCCCTTGACCTCATGCTCCTCAGTGCGCGAAGCCTTCACTGTGGTGTGGGCATGTAGGTTGTCGGTGATGCGGCTAGTCAGCCGGGCCTTGTGGGTGCCGGAGATAGCGTGATCCGCCATTGCGCGCTCGTGGAGTCGGAAGGACAGCCAGGTGACCACCGGGATCGGTACGAAGGCTACCCAGGCGATCTGCGGGGCACACAGGATGTACGCCGGGATGAGCACAGCGAAGCTGGTTGCCAGCTGCACCGCGTCGGGCAGCGTGGAGCCGACGAAGGTGCCCAGCTGACTGATGTCCTCGGTCAGCACGGACGTGACCCTGCTGGTGCGCTCATTCTCCAGTGTCTCCGGTGCCAGGCGCTGCACCTGGGCGTAGGTGCGGGTGCGCCAGTCGTCCTCGACTGCCTGTCCGAGACTGTGCCAGGCGATTCCGGCGGCGTATTCCACGACCAGTCTCACTGCATATACCAGCGCGGTCACGCCGACGAGCGTCGTCAACTGCCCCGTGGCTCCCGTCAAAACCAGCCGCGTCAGCGTCGAGCCTTCGCTGTGAGCGAGCATCAGCACGATCGTGGAGGCCAAGGCCATCACCAAGGTCTCCCCCAGCTGGGCGAGAGTGGACAAGAGCGTTGCCATGGCCAGCTGCCGTTGATAGCTGTCTCTTATACACATTCGCCATGGCAGCGAGCCCCAGGCTGACCAGCGGGCGGGCCAGCAACCTCGCGCAAAACGTCGCGCCGCCCAGGCCAACTGCCAGGGCAGCGCCACCAGCCATAATCAGCGTCGGGACGCGCCGGCCCGTGGTCCCACGCCGCGGTTGGCCGGTTCTGCTTGGGGATTCGGCGCACGGACGGCGCATCCCGAGGACGCGCCTCTCTTCCCGCGTGGCAGTCGGGCGCGGGCCGGGTGACTTTGCCGCGCGCAGCATCGCCACGGACTGGCTGAGCACCCTGCGCAACCATCGGGCCGCATGCCCAGGGCTGATGGTCCGGTCGTGCCGGAGCAACACTCGGCCGGTGACGGGGTTCGCGTGGACCTTCTCGATACCTGGTACTTGCTCAAGCTCTGTCTCAACCCACCGCGCCAGGACAGGTCTGCCGCGGAGACCCGTGACCTCCCAGCGTTGGCGGCCCGGGATGACAGAACACGGCCGCAACGGTCCCTGAGGGGCGGATAGCCATGAGGCAGTCCCGGCGATCGACGGCTCCGCGAGCATGGGCATGTGTATCAACCACCAGTTCCGGGTCGGGCCCACCGCCGAGGACGCGGCCCGACGCGTGTCACGTTCCGAGGAGGACGACTGGGCTCCCACTTCGTTCCCGCGGCTGGCTCACCGGCCCGAATCAGAAACGATCAAGGAGTATCGGCTTCAGTGACCGTAGACGCGCTGACGGTCGAAAAGGCATAGATTTTCGTAAAAGTCGTCGTGGTCCTCCTTGATCACACCCATGTGCAGGAATCCCGCCTTCGTCAGGGCCCTCAGCACAGGGACGTTCTCCACATGAGGAGTAGCCACGACATACCGCTGCTCCTGATGTTCAGCCAGGGCGACCTGTCGCACCATGGACCAGATGAAGCGTGGGCCAGTCCCGCGGCCGGTGAACTCGCGGAGCCCGATGGCGCCGTGGATGGCTACACCGTCGCGCCGGCCCACCGCCTCGCTGTAGGCGAGTTCGTCACGAACCAGATGGTGCTGCACGAATCCGGCGGGCCGCCCGTCGATCAACGTGATGTGCATACGTGTAGGGCTCTTCCCATCGATACGCGGGCCGTACTTGAGCTCCGCTGCCTCCAGGTCCACAGGGTCAGCCCACCAGCGGCTCACGTGCGGCGCGCGCTGCCACTTGATCAAGTCTGGAATGTCTTCTCTTGCCATAGATCGGAACGTGAATCGAAGGGGGGCCACCTCAACCGCCTTGCTCAATGCGTCCCGATGCTCCGACCCGCACCGGAGGAGGGCTTGCTGCGCGGATGTCCAGTCCATCCCGTCATAGCCTTGCCCCGGCTTGATCACCGTGTCCGCCGGCACCTCAAGCGTGAACAGGGCCTGCGGTCCGGACAGGTCTACGGGCAACGGCTCAGCGCCACCGACCCCTGTGACTGCGGCGACTTCCTCCATGGCTTTCGTGAGCAACGGTTCGTCCGGACGGCGGACTCCGGTAACGGGACCCCAGCCCTCACCTCGGCCCATCCGGTGCAGAAGAAGGTATTCCGGCGAGGCATCCGCGCTGGTCGGCACTCGGCCTGGACGTCGCACCACTACACAGACAGAATTAACCGCATCGCCGACCATGGCCGTCCGTCTCCTTGCCTCTAGTGCTAATCAGATGGAGTAGTCCGGCCATGCCATGTGCGGGGCCAGATCAACGCCCTGTCGAACGGTCAGCAGGCGGAACAAGTATCGGTACAGCACACGAACGGTCGTGACGAACGCTCCTAGGGCCTGTGTGATGTTGTGATCAGGTTGCCTTCAGGAGGTCGTTGATCCAGATCATCGAGGCACGGAGGTGGAGGCCAGCGAGGTAGCTCTCGGGCGTCTTGTCGTATCGAGTCGCGATTCCCCGCCATGCCTTCAACTTGTTGATGAGCCGCTCAACGGTGTTCCGCTCCTTGTAAAGATCACCGTCGTGACATGTGGGACGGGCGCCCCGGCGGCCTTTCTTCTTCCGGTTGGCGGCCTGGTCCTTCTTCTCCGGGATGACTGCCTTGATGTTGCGTTTCCGCAGGTAAGAGCGGTTAGCGCGGGACGAGTAGGCTTTGTCCGCGGCGACAGCGTCGGGCCGGGTTCGAGGCCGGCCGACAGGCAGACGGACCCGTATCTTCTGCAGCACGGGGACGAACTGCGGGCTGTCGGCGGCCTGTCCTGCGGTCAGTACGAGTGACAGCGGACGGCACTTGCGGTCAGCGGCGAGATGAATCTCGCTCGTCAGTCCACCACGGGATCTGCCGAGCAGGGCTTGGTTCAAGCGGAGCTTGCGCCGTCGCCGGATACGCCGTCGCTCTTCCTGCTCGGGGTCGTCCCTGCCGTCCTGTCCGTTCTGTTCTGGCGGGCCGCCCCTTTTTGCCGGGCCTGCTCCTGCTCGGCGGCGGCTTCCTCAAGGGCCTCCATGACGTCCTTGCCGATGTGCATCCCGGCCGCGTCGTGGTGGGCGCGGGCAGTGGTGGAGTCCACGCTGACCAGGGATAAGTCCGTCTGTCCCCGGCGGGCGGCCTCGGCGATCATGCCTTCCAGAAGAGCGGAGAAGACCCCGGCGTCCCGCCAGACGCGAAAGCGCCCGTAGACGGTCGCCCACGGTCCGAACTCGGAGGGCATCTCGCGCCACTGGGCGCTGGACCGGAACCGCCAGATCACCCCCTCGAACTGCTCCCGCAGCCGCTCGGGGTACGGACCGTACTCGCCTATCGGCAGATACGGCTGAATGAACTCGCACTGCTCGTCGGTGAGTTGCCTACGTGTCACACCCAGCGTCCTACCAGGTCCTGTCCCCGCACGGGACCAGAACCCGAGATTGATCACGACCTCACACAGGCCCTAGGCGACTACGAGAAGACAACGTTCGAAATCGAGCCGGGCTCAGTGCTGCTGCTCTACACCGACGGCCTCGTGGAACAACGGGGCGTGGACATCGATGACTCCTTGCATGCCCTCACCGAGCTGGCGCTGTCCGCCGACGGCTCACTCGAGGACCTGCTCGACACGCTCCTGACCCAACTGACCAACAGCATGTGCGAGGACGACATCGCGCTCCTTGCTGCCCGGCTCCGCCCTGCCAGCACCTGACCACCGATACTGCTGACCTGCTCCCGCCACGCCTCCGTACGGAACCCGGATCGGTACACCCGGCCCGGTGCCGACGCCGTCGCCCGGCACCTCCCCCGTGCGTGAGCGATGCATGAGCGATGCGTGAGCGGACGGGGAAGCACCCATTGGATGTGACGTCATGCACGGACGGCCAACAAGTCTCTGGCCTGGTAGAACAGGACCGATCATGATCACCGAGCATCGCTCGTCATGATCTTGCGGGCCCTCGTAATGCGTAGGTCTCGGGTTCGAATCCCGAAGGCGGCTCCGATGAAAGCCCAGGTCACGGTATCCGTGACCTGGGCTTTTCGGTTTTCGGCCGCGCCTCTGATCCAGGGCCCTTGACTCTGGACGAATTAGGAGGAAACTGGCCATTACACCAGACAACCGGTGAGAGCCGCACCGTCGATGGAGACGTTCATCGGCCCGAGTGACCCCCATCTCGGCAAACTGGCTAGGCCCCCGGAGGGCTCGCATCGAAACCGGAGCAGTCGGCGACGACCGAAGGCTCGGGGGGCGATGCGGAGCGCCGGGGGCTGTCGTATGTGCGCGCGACGGTAGTCGCCTGAGTTGGTTTTCTATTAAAGAACCGACCGGACCGTTTTGCATATGCCCTGGTCACGACGCTGCGGTCTAGGCCATCTCAGCCCGTGAGCGTCGACATCCACAGCGGCGTGACCGCCCGGCCGTCGCGCGTCGCGCCGCCCGGGCCGGCCGGGGAGAGGTCGATCGGCTCCGGGTTGAGCACCTCGCGCTGCAGGCGCTGCAGCTCGGGGGAGGGCTCGAGGCCCAGCTCGTCTCTTATACACGCAGCGCCTCGGCGCGGCGGCCCGAGCCGTGGAGGGCGGAGATGAGCTGGCCGTGGAACCACTCGTTGAGCGGGTACGCGTGGACCAGCAGTCGCAGCTCGGGGATCGATTCGCGCTGGCGGCCCAGCCGGGTCTGGCCCTCGATACGCAGCTCCAGGGCGCGGATCCGCAGTTCGTCGAGGTGGGCGATGGAGCCGGCGAGCAGGTCCCCGGAGGGGATGCTCGAGAGCACCGGGCCGCGCCACAGGCCGAGCGCCTGGTTGAGGTGCATGACGGCCGACTCGGGGTCGCCGTCCTGGAGTTCGGCGTGGCCACGGGCGATGAGCCGCTCGAAGACCTTGATGTCGACCTCGTCGTCGTCGACCTGGATGACGTAGCCCGGGGCTCGCGTGGCGAGCAACGTCCGCCCCACCGGGGCGAGTTCCTCGCCGACGAACATGCGCCGTGCGTGGTAGATGTACGTCTGCAACGTCGTCAGGGCACTTCGCGGCGGTTTCTGACCCCACAGCTCCTGGATGAGCGCGTCGGCCGTGACGATCTCGTTGGGCCGGGTCAGGAGAAGTGCCAGTGCCTGACAGACTTTCGGCGTGCTCGGTACGTAGGTCCTGCCGTCGTCGGCGACGATTTCGAACGGCCCGATGAGGTTGAACCTCACTGCGCACACTCCTGTTCCCGGCGCGACCGATGACCCCTGCGCCGATCACCTGAAAGGGTGATTCAGACAGTAGGCACGACGGGTACGGATTCCTACCGAGGGGACCCAAGAGTGTCATGTTACCTAACGGTAGGTATTTTATTGTGCGTCCGCTTTGCCGTAGAGAGTCCCTGGTTGACCGCTTTTGGTGACGTCGGTATGGCCCGATTTTTCTGTCAGGGCCATACCGGCGGTACGTACCCCCAGCGGCCCTGGCCGCAGGGGGGTTGCGCATGGTAAGCGGCTTTCAACCCACCGTCACTGCGGCTGGTTCCCGTGCTTGCGGGCGGGCAGCGCGGCGTGCTTGTTGCGCAGCATGGTGAGCGCCTCGATGAGGGTGGCGCGGGTCAGGGCCGGGTCGATCACGTCGTCCACGAGGCCGCGCTCCGCCGCGTAGTACGGGTGCATGAGCTCGTCGCGGTACTCGTCGATCCGCGCCCGGCGGGTGGCCTCCGGGTCGTCGGAGGCGGCGATCTCCCGGCGGAAGACGACGTTGGCGGCACCCTCGGCGCCCATCACGGCGATCTCGTTGGTGGGCCAGGCCAGGGCGAGGTCCGTGCCGATGGAGCGGGAGTCCATGACGATGTAGGCGCCGCCGTAGGCCTTGCGCAGCACCAGGGAGATGCGGGGCACGGTGGCGTTGCAGTACGCGTACAGCAGCTTGGCGCCGTGCCGGATGACGCCGCCGTGCTCCTGGTCGACGCCGGGCAGGAAGCCGGGCACGTCGACGAGGGTCACCAGCGGGATGTTGAAGGCGTCGCACATCTGGACGAAGCGGGCGGCCTTCTCGGAGGACTCGATGTCCAGCACGCCCGCCAGCTGTCTCTTATACACATCT
>KL569398.1:34305-36396 GCA_000715685.1 Streptomyces lilacinus | reverse complement strand
CCAGCCGCTGCGGCTGGTTGGCGACGATGCCGGTGACCTGGCCGCCCATCCGGGCCAGCACGCACAGGATGTTGGGCGCCCAGCGCTCGTGGACCTCGAAGTAGTCCCCGTCGTCGACGATCTCCTCGATCACGTCGTGCATGTCGTACGCGCGGTTCGGGTCGGCCGGCACCAGGTCGAGCAGGGCCTCGGTGCGCCGGTCCACGGGGTCGTGGACGGGCTCGGCGGGCGGGAGTTCGCGGTTGTTGGCCGGCAGCATCGAGAGCAGGTGCCGGACGTCCTCGAGGGCGGACTCCTCGTCGTCGTAGGCGTTGTGGGCCACTCCGGAGGTCTCGGCGTGCACGTCGGCGCCGCCCAGGCCGTCCTGGGTGATCTTCTCGCCGGTGACGGCCTGCACCACGTCCGGGCCGGTGATGAACATCTGCGAGGTGCCGCGCACCATGAAGACGAAGTCGGTGAGCGCGGGCGAGTACGCCGCGCCGCCCGCGCAGGGGCCCATGATGACGCTGATCTGCGGCAGGACACCGGAGTTGCGGACGTTGCGCTGGAAGATGCCGCCGTAGCCGGCGAGCGCCGTGACGCCCTCCTGGATGCGGGCGCCGGCGCCGTCGCACAGGCCCACGATGGGCGCGCCGGCGGTCTCGGCGAGGTCCATCAGCTTGTGGATCTTCTGGGCGTGGGCCTCGCCGAGGGCGCCGCCGAAGATGCGGAAGTCGTGGGCGTAGGCGAAGACCGTACGGCCCTCCACCTGGCCCCAGCCGGTGATGACGCCGTCGGTGTACGGCTTCTTGTCCTCGAGGCCGAAGCCGGTGGCGCGGTGCCGACGGAAGGCCTCGGTCTCGGTGAACGTGCCCTTGTCGAAGAGGAGTTCCAGGCGCTCGCGGGCGGTGAGCTTGCCCTTGGCCTTCTGGGCCTCGGTGGCCCGGGCGCTCGGACCCGCGAGGATCTTCTCGCGCAGGTCCGCCAGCTCGGCCACGCGTCCGCTCATGCTCGCCGACACCGGGGGCGCGGGAACGGGCGCCGCGGGCGCGGGGGCCGGAGCGGTCGGGGCCGGGGCCCGGTCGCCCGCCTCCCGCGGGGCCGGCCCGGCCGGTAGGTTCAGCGGCTTGTCCTCGACGATGCTCACGGGTGCCTCTCTCCGCTCGGGAACGCTCCGGGGCGCGGCGGAGGTGCCCGCGGCGCCCGGCGCCCTCCAGCGTGGCGCCCGACGCTAGAGGCCAACTCGAACGGGCCTGGACATGTGGATGGGCCGGCCTCCACCCGACCTCGATCGGCTCTCGAGCGGTTCGCGGCGCGGGCATCCCCCGCACCTCGACCCCCGCTCGAGGGGTTCCGCACAGTCTTGGGGCGTGCTCACAGAGACGATTTCCCCCGACCTGTTCCGCGCCGCGCTCTCCCGCTGGGCCAGCGGGGTCACCGTGGTGACCACCAGCGACGCCCAAGGGCAGAGCCACGGCTTCACGGCCAGCGCGTTCTCCTCGGTGTCCCTCGACCCGGCGCTCGTCCTGGTGTGCCTGGACAACCGGGCGAACTGCTTCGAGGCCTTCGAGCAGTCGGAGGGCTTCGTGATCCACCTGCTGGGCCAGGGCCAGGAGGCGCTGGCGGGCAAGTTCGCCAGCAAGGGCGCGGACAAGTTCAGCGGTACGGGCGTGCAGCTGTCGTCCCGCGGGCTGCCGGTGCTGCCGGGTGCCCTGGCGCGGCTCGAGTGCCGCACCGAGCGCCGCATACCCGGCGGCGACCACCTGATCCTCATCGGCGAGGTCCACCACGCCGAGGAGGGCGACGGCGAGCCGCTGGTCTACTACCAGCGCGGCTTCCACGAGCTGACGCCGGTCGGCTGACGGCCCGGGGGTCCTTCACGCGGCGGTCCCGGTCGGGCCGGCCTCCGGGGTGCGGGTGGCGGGGAAGGTCCGGGTGCCCGCCGTGACGACGGCGAGGTGGGCCACGGAGGCCAGCGTCACGTGCCGGTGCCAGCCCTGGAACGACCGGCCGACGAAGTCCCGCATCCCCACCTGGTCCGCGATCCGCTCGGCGTCGCGGTCGGCGACCGCGGTCAGCCGGGTGAGCCGCAACAGGACGGCGAGCGGCAGG
>KL569398.1:32726-34078 GCA_000715685.1 Streptomyces lilacinus | reverse complement strand
GCCGTTTGGAGGCCTCCACCAGCTGCGCGGCGGTGGTCGCGCGGTCGCTGTAGCCCTGGAGGGCCGCGCCGTCGGCCCGGAGCCGGGTGCCGGGGTCGATCCGCATGATCAGGGGCGCGTCGTGCCCCCCGAGGCGCTGGACGCACTCGGCGGCGTCCAGTCCGTCGACGTTGACGACGACGGGCACGTGGTGCAGGGCCTCGCCGCCGACGCGGGGCGTCAGCCGGGTGACGCAGTCCTCCGGGGTGGCGGTGCGCACGGTCTCGGGGATGTTGGCCCGCCGGCGGCGCTCGGTGTCCGCCAGCCAGCTCTCCGTCAGCAGTAACCGCCAGTCCACGGGCACCGCGCGCTGGGCGCCGACCATCCAGGCCCCGTACGCGTGCTGGCTGTTGACGGTCTGCCCGAGGTCGGGGAGGAAGCGCGGCTCGACGCCGACGGAGTGCACGCCGGCCTTGGGAATGACGGTCGGGCGGATCACCCAGGCCCGGGGCCGCAGGAGCCGCTCCGTGTGGCACATCAGCGCCTGGCGGACGGGCCGCCACTCCCAGGAGGAGTCGCTGATGAAGTGGTGCACGCTCTGCCGGGCCGTGGTCCCGCCGATCTGCGCGGCGATGTTCCGCAGCGTTTTGCGCCCCTCGGCGTTCAGCAGGCCCCGGACGTACTGCTCGGCCCTGAGCCGCTGATCGCTGCGCGGCAGCGAGGCGAAGAGCGTGTCGCAGAGCTCTCCCAGCACCTTCTCCGCCTCCCGGCCCGGAAGGCCGGGGCGGCGCGTGTCCGCTTCCATCCATCCCCCCACCGCGACGGCCGGAAGCGCCGACCTACGCGAGCATGTTGATCCGCCGTGCGTGTTGGTTATGCGTTCCGGCCCGCCGTGTCGGCGGGCTCATATCGCCCCAAGGCAGGACCGATCGCCCCTCGGAGTGACTACTGTAAATAAACCATACGATCGGTTTCCGTGGGTGAATGTCTGGCCAATGATTGGCGCTGTGCGGTGCGCGTCACGGTGCGGTACGGCATTGCTCCGGCCCCGGGGGCGGGCGCATCGGCCCGCCTCAGTCCTCGCCGCCGTCCTCCCCGTACGCGGAGGAGCCGCCCCCGATGCGGGCCAGGTTCGCCTCGGCCGCGGCCTCGGCGGCGGCCTTCAGGCGCAGCGGCCGGTCCGGCGCCACGTCCAGGCGGGCCAGCACGGTCGGCACCGCGATGTTCGGCAGCAGCAGCTGGTAGAGCAGCGAGACCTCGTGGGCCAGGTCGTCGCGCTGCGGCACGGCCTCGGCCACGAGCTGGACGCCGGTCCAGGCGCCGACCAGCAGGCGGGCGGTCTCGTGCGGGTCGACGTGCGGCAGCGTCTCGCC
>KL569398.1:30069-32473 GCA_000715685.1 Streptomyces lilacinus | reverse complement strand
TCTCGCCCCGGGCCTTGGCCTCGGCCAGCAGCTCCGCGCCGACCGTGATCCAGTCCGGCCACTTCGTCCCGAACAGCGACCGGGCCCGCTGGTCGACCGAGAGCCGGAGGGCGGCCCGCAGCAGCGGCTCCCTCGGCAGTCGGTAGGCGAGGAGGAGCGAGGTGTCGGCCAGCTCCTGCAGCTTGAACTGCTGCGGGGAGACGCCCTCCGTGGTCACCGCGAGCTCGAGAACACCCCGCGCGAGGTCTTCCTTTGAGCTGAAATGGAAGTACAATGCGCCCCTTGTCACGTCGGCACGAGCCAGGATCTGGGAAATGGTGGCGGCTTCATAGCCGCACTCGTCGAAGACCATTCCGGCGGCTTCGAGAATGACCCGCCGGGTCCGCTTCGCGCGCTCTTGCTGGGCCACGGAATCCCCCTCCTTCTGTTCAGCTGCCCCCGGTTGAAATGTACCGATGAGTAGGTATCTTGGGCCCGAGTGCCCGACCGCTCAATCCGCTCATCGGCGTCCCAGGGGGGATCATGTCCGCAACGGTGCAGCAATCCTGCACGCTGGTACCCGGAATTCCGAAATCGGACAGAGCCCCGGAGGCAGGCGCTCCGGCGCACTCGGGGCCACGCTCCGGCTCCGCTTCCGGGCGCTCGTCGGGACGGATTCCGAAGGAGCTGGTGCACCTCCGGGACGCGGAATCCGTGCTCGTCACCGGCTGGGTCAGGCGGGGGCCCACGGAATTCACGCTCACGGTGGAGTGGCCCGCGAGCCTGGCCGCCGCCCACCCCGGGCCGGTGCTGGCGGCGCATACCGTCCGACAGTGCGGGCTGGCCATTTCGCACGCCGAGTTCGGCATCCCGCTCGACCACCAGTCGTTGTTGCGCGAGCTGAACTTCACCATTGCGCCGACCGCGCCCGCCGTCGGAAATGGCCCGCTGCTTCTCACCGTCGACCTGCGGTGCGCGCCCGCGAATGGGCGCGGTGTCCGCGCGCTCGGTTGCGAGGCCATGGATTTCACGGTCCGGCACGGGGAGCGCACGGTCATCCGCGCCCAGTCGCGCACCACGTGGATTTCCCCCTCCGTCTACCGCCGGCTGCGCGGCCCGTACCTGGCCCCGGCGTGGGGCGCGTGGGACGTGCCGCCGCCCGTGCCGCCCTCCGCCGTCGGCTGCGCCGAGCCCGCCGACGTCGTCCTCGCCGCGACCGGCCGGGCCGGCCGGTGGGAGCTGCGCAACGACACCGCCAACAAGGAGATGTTCGACCACCCCGTCGACCACGTGCCCGGCCTCTCCCTGCTCACCGCCGCCTGCCAGGCCGCCCAGGCGGCGCTGCCGCTGCCGGGCTCCCTGACGGCGACCTCGGTGACGATGGAGTTCGAGCGGTACGTGGAGTTCGACGCGCCGTGCGTGTTGGAGGCGGCCGTGTTGGAGGCGGGCGTGCCGGCGGGCGTGCCGGCCGGCGTGCTGGAGGCGGCGGAGATATCCGGGGCCGGGGGCTCCGGGCGGACCGCCGTCGGGGTCACCGGCTTCCAGCGGGGGGAGCGGGCGTTCCGGATCGCCCTTGCCGGCTGACCACCGGCTGACTACTGATTGACGAAGCCGCCGTCCACGGGCACGACCACGCCCGTGAGGAACGGCGAGCGGTCGCTGAGCAGCCAGGCCGCGGCCTCGGCGATCTCCTCCGGCGCGGCGGTGCGGCCCTGCGGCGTCATCCCGTTGACCATCTCCTCCAGGCCCGGGTTGCGCTCGAACCAGTCGGCCGTGATCTCGCTGCGCGTGGTGCCGGGCGCGACCGCGTTGACCCTGATGCCCTGCTTGGCGTACTCGTCGGCGGCGGCGCGGGTCAGGCCGACCACGGCGTGCTTGGCCGCGATGTAGGGGGCGGCGGCGGGGATGGCGACGAGGCCGGCGACGCTGCTGTTGTTGACGATCGTGCCGCCGGTGTTCTTGTTGGCCAGCATCGCGCGGATCTCGTGGCGGAGGCAGTTCCAGACGCCGCGCACGTTGGTGTCCATGATCGCGTCATAGACGTCGTCGTCCATGAGGTGGAGCGGGGTGCGGTCGCCGCCGATGCCGGCGTTGTTGAAGGCCGCGTCCAGGCGGCCGTAGCGCTCGACCGCGGTGTCGACGGCGCGGGCGGCGTCGTCGGGGCGGGTGACGTCGGCGACGACGTACGCGGCCTCGGCGCCTGCCGCGCGCAGCTCTTCGACCAGCGCGACCAGTCGCTCCTCGCGGCGGGCCGCGAGGACGACGGTCGCGCCCTCGCGGGCGAAGACGCGGGCGGAGGCGGCGCCTATGCCGCTGCTGGCGCCGGTGATGAGGGTGACCTTGTTGTGGAGGAGGGGGGTGTGGGTGATCGTCATGGTGCGGAGTGTGCCAGCCGGGGGTTTTTCTCCCCTGACCCGCCCCTTCC
>KL569398.1:26791-29795 GCA_000715685.1 Streptomyces lilacinus | reverse complement strand
GCGCCGGACGGGCTGGATGTGTCGCCGGACGGGCTGAAATCAGCCCGTCCGGCGTTTGAGGACGGCCGCTACCCCCGCGGCGCCGGCGGGAAGTGGCCGGCCTCGACGAAGAAGGCGACGTACTTCTCGAAGAGTTCCCGCGTGAGCGCCGGGCAGGTGATGTCGCTGCCTTCGAGCGCCGCCTCCGTCTCCTCCGTGCCGATCGGCGGGTAGAAGGCGTCGGTGTCGGACGTCATCATCTCGAAGGCGTGCAGCAGCGGGTACAGCGCGTTGTCGCGGTCCGTACGGACGCTCTCGCTCCACTCGTCCCAGGGGCGCTCGTCCAGCGGGTAGCCCAGGTCGCGCAGGTACGCGACGCAGGTGCCCAGGGACAGCGAGCTCTGGTTGAACAGGTGGAACGTGCCGCCCGCGCTCGCCTCCCGCCGGGAGATGCGGAGGATCGCCTCGCTGACGTAGTCCACCGGCAGCAGGTGGAAGCGGCCGCCGCTGGTGGTCGGCACCGAGCCCGCCTGGAGGAGGCCCTTGAGACTGAGCCAGACGAAGTCGGCGGTCTGGCAGGCGCCGTTCTCCTGGTCGCCCGAGATCACGTCGACGCGGTAGACGGAGACCGGCAGGCCGCGGTCGCGGGCGATGCCGATGAGCTGCTCGGCCACCCACTTGCTCTGCAGGTAGCCGCTCGGCAGCGCCTCGGCGGGGCCGGTCGGGTCGGTGACCTTCAGCGGCACGCCCTCCTCGATCACGCCGTCGAAGACGCCGACGGTCGAGACGTAGTGGACGGGCACCGTGCGGTGTCGGGCCGCCAGGCGCAGGACCTCCTGGGTGCCCAGGACGTTGGGCGCCTTCAGCGCGGCGTACGGGTGGAGCCAGTGGACGCGGGCGCCGTTGTGGTAGACGACGTCCATCGTGCGGGCGAGGGTGTCGAAGTCCTCCGCCGACAGGCCGAGGCCCGGCTCGGCGAGGTCGCCGAGGACGACGACGAGCCGCTCGGGGTCGACGTCCTGCCAGACGCGGTAGTACTCCATGTTGGCGCGCAGCCGGGCCAGGGCCTCCGCCTCGTCGGTGCCGCGCACCAGGCAGTGGATCCGGGCCGAGGTGCTCCGCATCAGGTCGCGCAGCAGGAACGCCCCGAGGAAGCCGGTCGCGCCCGTGAGCAGGACCTCCCGCGGGTCCTCGGCGACGCGGACGACCTCGTCGGCCGGCCGGATGTCGTCGGCCAGCGCGATCTCCGCCGCGAAGTCCACACCGCCGTCGGCGGCCCGGGTCCCGCCTCCGCCGTGCGCGGCCAGCGCCTCGGTGTGCAGGAAGGCGGCCAGCCCGGTGGGCGTGGGGTGGTCGAAGACCACGGTCGGGGGCAGCTTGACGCCGGCGGCGGCGCCGAGCCGGTTGCGCAGTTCGACCGAGGTCAGCGAGTCGAAGCCGAGCGAGGGGAAGGCCTGCTCGACGTCGATGCCGGTGCCGGGGGCGTGCCCGAGCACGCCGGCGATCTCGGCGAGGACCACCTCGAGCACGACCCGCCGCTGCTCCTCCGGCGTCAGGCCGGTCAGCCGGTCGGCCAGCGAGCCGTCGACCGCGTCGGAGTTGCGGGCCGCGCGCCGGACCGGGACGCGCACCAGGGAGGCGAGCACGACCGGCGCCTGCGCGGGCTGCGCCCGCAGGACGCCGAGGTCCAGCGGGGTGGCGACCACGGCCGGCTCGCCCAGCTCGAGGGCCACGTCCAGCAGCGCGGTGCCCTGGGCGGCGGTGACCGGGCGGAAGCCGCTGCGGGCGATCCGCTTGAGGTCGACGTCGTCGAGGTGGCCGCTCATGCCGCTGTCCTGCTCCCACAGGCCCCAGGCCAGCGAGGTCGCGGGCAGTCCCTCCGCCGCGCGGCGCTGGGCGAGCGCGTCGAGGAAGACGTTGGCCGCGGCGTAGTTGGACTGGCCGGGGCCGCCGACGACGCCGGCGATGGAGGAGAAGAGGACGAAGGCGCCCAGCTTCATCTCGCGGGTGAGCTCGTGCAGGTGCCAGGCCGCGTCCACCTTCGGGCGCAGCACGGCGGCCAGTCGCTCGGGGGTGAGGGAGGTGATCAGGCCGTCGTCCAGCACGCCGGCGGTGTGCACGACGCCGGTCAGCGGGCGGGACGCGGGGATGCCGGCGAGGAGCTCGGCCACCGCCGCGCGGTCGCTGGCGTCGCAGGCCGCGACCGTTACTTCGGCGCCCAGCGCCGTCAGTTCGGCCGCCGTCTCCTCCGCGCCGCTCGCGGCGAGGCCTCGGCGGCTGGTGAGGAGCAGGTGGCGGATGCCGTGCTCGGTCACGAGGTGGCGGGCGAAGAGGGCGCCCAGGCTGCCGGTACCGCCGGTGATCAGGACGGTGCCGTCGGGGTCGAGTGCGGGCCGGTGGTCGGGTTGTGCCCACCCTCCCCCAGCTACCGCTGGGAGGTGCCCCCATCGCCCTGCGGGACGATTGCCCACAACCCGGGCCAGGCGGGGGACGAGTACAGCGTCGCCGCGCACCGCCGCCTGCGGTTCGCCCGAGGCGAGCAGCGCGTCCGGGACGTCGGTGCCGTCCGTGTCGATCAGGACGATCCTGCCCGCGTGCTCCGACTGCGCCGAGCGCAGCAGGCCCCAGACCGTCGCGCCGGCCAGGTCCGTCACGGTCTCGCCGGCGGTGGACGTCGCGCCCGTCGTCACCACGGTCAGCGGGACGTCGGCCCAGGGTGCGCAGCGCCGTGGCGTGGACGCTCGCCGGGACGTCGTCGGCGGGCTCGGCGGACAGGGGCAGCAGCACGGTGTCGTAGCGCGCGCCGGACGCCACCGCCGCGGCGACGGCCGCGACGTCGGTGAACCGGTCGTCGCCGGCCGGCCCGTCGGGGTCCAGCACCGCGCGGCGTACGGGAGCGTCGGGCACCGTGCGTGCCGTCCAGTCCATGCGGAACAGCGCGTCGTGCGGCCGGACGAGCGCGTCGGCCACGTCGGCCGAGGCGTACGGGCGGGTGTGCACGGCCTCGACGGAGGCGACCGGCTGG
>KL569398.1:25275-26522 GCA_000715685.1 Streptomyces lilacinus | reverse complement strand
GATGTGTATAAGAGACAGTGCCAGCGGTCCGCGAGGGCCGTGCCGTCGGCCGGGGCGACCGCGTGCAGGGCCGCGTCCAGCAGCGCCGGGTGCAGGGCGAAGCCCGCGGGGTCGACGCCCTCGGTCGGGCGGATCTCGGCGTACGTCTCGTCGCCGCGGCGCCACGCGGCGACCAGGCCGCGGAACGCCGGGCCGTACGTCAGCCCGGCCGCGGTCAGCCGCTCGTAGGCCTCCGCCGGCGCGAGCTCGCTCGCGTCCTGGGGCGGCCAGGCGGTCAGCTCGAAGGACTCCGCGGGCTCGGCCTCGTCGGCCGCGGCCAGGACGCCGTGGGCGTGGCGGGTCCAGGGCACGTCGAGGCCGTCGGGGCGGGCGTGCACGGTCACCGTGCGGCGGCCGTCGGCGCCGGCCGGGCCCGCGTGGACCTGCAGCTGGACGCCGCCCTTCTCCGGCACCGCGAGCGGGGTGTCGAGGGCGAACTCCTCGAGGACGCCGCAGCCCAGCTCGTCGCCCGCGCGCACCGCGACCTCGACCAGCGCGGCCGGGGGCACCACGGCGGTGCCCAGCACGCGGTGCTCGCCGATCCAGCAGTGGGTGCGCAGCGAGACGCGGCCGGCGAAGAGGGCCTCGTCGGCGCCCGCGACGGGCAGGGCCGCGCCCAGCAGGGGGTGGCCGGCGGGGGCGAGGCCGAGCCCGGAGGCGTCGGCGCCCGCGGCGGCGGACTCGACCCAGAAGCGCTGGTGCTGGAAGGCGTACGTGGGCAGGGGCACCCGGCGGGCGCCGGTGCCGGCGAAGAAGGCCCGCCAGTCGACGCGCACGCCGTGGTTGTGGAGCCGGCCCAGCCCGGCGGCGACGGAGGCCGGCTCGGGGCGGCCGCGGCGCAGCAGCGCCACCGCCGCGCCGGTCTCCACGGTCTCCTGGGCGAGGGCGGTCAGCACGCCGCCCGGGCCCACCTCGAGGTAGGCGGTGACGCCCTGGGCGGCCAGGGCGCGGACGGCGTCGGCGAACCGCACGGCCTCGCGGACGTGGCGCACCCAGTAGTCGGCGCCGGTCAGCTCCGCCGGGTCGGCGAGGCGGCCGGTGAGGCCGGAGACGATCGGGATCGTCGGCTGGTGGTAGGTGAGGCTCTCCGCGACCTTGCGGAAGAGCGGCAGCATGGGCTGCATGTGCGGGGAGTGGAAGGCGTGCGAGACGGTGAGCCGCTTGGTCTTGCGGCCGCGCTCGGCCAGCTGCGCCGCGATCTCCTCGGC
>KL569398.1:24739-24968 GCA_000715685.1 Streptomyces lilacinus | reverse complement strand
ACGGGGAGTTCCTGCATCAGGCGGCCGCGGGCGGCGACGAGCTTGGCCGCGTCCTCGAGCGACAGCACGCCGGCCACGTGGGCCGCGGCGATCTCGCCGATGGAGTGCCCGGCCAGGAAGTCGGGCCGCACGCCCCAGGACTCGACGAGCCGGTAGAGCGCCACCTCGACGGCGAAGAGGGCCGGCTGGGTGAAGCCCGTGTCGTCCAGGCCCTCGCCGCTCTCGATGA
>KL569398.1:20981-24399 GCA_000715685.1 Streptomyces lilacinus | reverse complement strand
GGCGTCGAAGGCCTCCGCGAAGGCGGGGTGGGCGGCGTACAGCTCCATGCCCATGCCGGGGCGCTGGGCGCCCTGGCCGGTGAAGAGCATGCCGGTCTTGCCGGCGGCCCGCGTGCCGCGGACGACGCCGGCGTGCTGCTCGCCGTCGGCCAGCGCCCGCAGTCCGTCGAGGAGTTCGTCGCCGTCGGCGCCGGTGACGACGGCCCGGTGCTCGAGGGCGGAGCGGGAGGTGGCCAGCGCGTACGCCACGTCCAGCGGGGAGAGGCCGGCGACGCCGTCCAGGAGGCGGCGGGCCTGCGCGCGCAGGGCGTCGGCGCTCTTGGCGGACAGCAGCCACGGCAGGACGGGCGGGACGACCGCGGCGGCCGGCGTCTCGGCCGGCTCGTCGGCGGGGGCCTGCTCGAGGATGACGTGGGCGTTGGTGCCGCTCACGCCGAAGGCGGACACGGCCGCGCGGCGCGGGGCGCCCGTCTGAGGCCACTGCCGGGCCTCGGTGAGGAGCTCGACGGCGCCGGAGTCCCAGTCGACCATGGGGGTGGGCTCGTCGACGTGGAGCGTGCGGGGCAGCACGCCGTGCCGCATGGCCTGGATCATCTTGATGACGCCGCCGACGCCGGCCGCCGCCACGGTGTGGCCGATGTTGGACTTCAGCGAGCCCAGGTAGAGCGGCCGCTCCGCGGGCCGGCCCTGGCCGTACGTGGCCAGCAGGGCCTGGGCCTCGATCGGGTCGCCGAGCCGGGTGCCGGTGCCGTGGGCCTCGACGACGTCGACATCGGCGGCCGTGAGCCGGGCGCCCTCCAGCGCCTGGCGGATGACCCGTTCCTGGGAGGGGCCGTTGGGGGCGGTCAGGCCGTTGGAGGCGCCGTCCTGGTTCACGGCGGAGCCGCGGATCACGGCGAGGACCTGGTGGCCGTTCTTCCTGGCGTCGGACAGCTTCTCGACGAGGACCAGGCCGACGCCCTCGGACCACGAGGTGCCGTCGGCGGCCGCGGCGAAGGACTTGATGCGGCCGTCGGGGGCGAGGCCGCTCTGCCGGGAGAAGTCGACGAAGCCGCCCGGGGTCGCGGTGACGGTGGCGCCGCCGGCCAGCGCCAGCGTCGACTCGCCCTGCCGCACCGACTGGACGGCCAGGTGCAGCGCGACCAGCGACGACGAGCAGGCGGTGTCCACGGACAGGGCCGGGCCCTCGAAGCCGAAGGTGTAGGAGATGCGGCCGGAGGCGACGCTGTTGAGCTTGCTCGTGAGCAGGTAGCCCTCGAACTCCTCGGGCCCGTCGAGCCCGAGGTAGCTCTGCTCGATCACGCCGGCGAAGACGCCCACCCGGCTGCCGCGCAGGCCGACCGGGTCGATGCCGGCCTGCTCGAAGGTCTCCCAGGCGGTCTCCAGCAGCACGCGCTGCTGGGGGTCCATCGCCTGCGCCTCACGCGGCGAGATGCCGAAGAAGCCGGCGTCGAACTGGGCGGCGCCGTCGAGGAATCCGCCCTCGCGGGTGTACGAGGTGCCGGGGGT
Source organism: Streptomyces lilacinus (assembly GCA_000715685.1). Lineage (GTDB taxonomy): Bacteria > Actinomycetota > Actinomycetes > Streptomycetales > Streptomycetaceae > Streptomyces > Streptomyces lilacinus. The sequence continues at coordinate 22,890 of KL569398.1, read as the reverse complement.
GGCCGGGTCCGGGTCGTAGAGCTTCTCCAGGTCCCAGCCGCGGTCGGCGGGGAACGGCGAGATGCCGTCCACGCCGCCCTCGACCATCCGCCACAGGTCGTCCGGCGAGCTCACCCCGCCGGGGAACCGGCAGGCCATGCCGACGATCGCGACGGGCTCCTCGGTGCCCGCCTCCAGCTCGGCGAGCCGGGCGCGGGCCTTCTTCAGGTCGGCCGTCACCCATTTGAGGTACTCGACCAGCTTCTCTTCGTTGGAGGGTTGATTGGTCATGCTGAATCTCTCCTGGAGATACGGAAGTCGGTGAGTGCCCTCAGCCGGAGGAACGGCCGAGCTCGTTGTCGATGAAGCTGAAGATGTCCTCTGCCGAGGCCGACTCCAGCTGGTCGGTCACGTCCTCCTCCGCGGCCGCCGCCGTGGACTCGTTGAGCTTGGCGAGCAGCGTCTGGAGGCGTACGGAGACGGAGGCGCGGGCCGGGTCGTCGGCGTCGAGGCCCGGCAGCAGGGCCTCCAGCGTGTCCAGCCCGGCCAGCACCGGGTGCGGCGCCTCGGCGCCGTCCGGGACGAGCTGGCCGTGGAGGAAGCCGGCGAGCGCGGCCGAGGTGGGGTGGTCGAAGACCAGGGTCGCCGGCAGCCGGATGCCGGCCGTGACGGTGAGCCGGTTGCGCAGCTCCACGGCGGTCAGCGAGTCGAAGCCCAGGTCCTGGAAGGCCCGTTCGGGCTCGATGCCGGCCGCGTCGGCGTGCCCGAGGGTGGCCGCCACGGCGGTGCGGACGACGTCCAGCAGCAGCGCGTCCCGCTCGGGGGCGGTGAGCCCGGCGAGCCGGTCGGCCAGCGACTCGGTCGACTCCGACCGGGACTGGGCGGTGCGCCGCGGCGCGGTGCTGCCGACCAGGGCGCGCAGCAGCGCGGGGACGCGCTCCTGGGCCCGGACGGCGGCCGCGCCGACGGGGGTGCCGACCAGGGCCGCGCTGTCGTGGACGAGCGCCCGGTCGAACAGCGAGTGGCCCTCGACGCGCGCGATGGGCCGGAAGCCGTCGCGGGCGAAGCGGTTGAGGTCGGCCTCGTCCAGGTCCTTGTTGATGCCGCCCGGCACCGCCCACAGGCCCCAGGCCAGGGACGTTGCCGGCAGGCCCTGGGCGCGGCGGTGCTGGGCGAGGGCGTCGAGGAAGGAGTTCGCGGCGGCGTAGTTGGCCTGGCCCGGACCGCCGAGGACGCCGACGGCCGAGGAGAACAGCACGAACGCGGCGAGGTCGAGGTCCCGGGTGAGCTCGTGCAGGTGCCAGGCCGCGTCGACCTTGGGCCGCAGCACGGCCGACAGCCGCTCGGGGTCCAGGGTGTGCAGAAGGCCGTTGTCGAGGACGCCGGCGGTGTGGACGACGCCGGTCAGCGGGTGCTCGGCGGGTACGGACGCCAGCAGCGCGGCGAGCTGGTCCCGGTCGGCGACGTCGCAGGCCGCGACGGTGACCTCGGCGCCGAGCGACTGGAGGTCGGTGACGACCTCGGTCAGGCCCTCGGCGGCCTCGCCGCTGCGGCTGGCCAGGAGGATACGGGCGATGCCGTGCTCGGCCACCAGGTGCCGGGCGAAGACCGCGCCCAGGGCGCCGGTGCCGGTGACGAGGACGGTGCCGTCGGTCCGCCACTCCGGGCGGCGCGGCTTGAACTCGGGCGCGAGCAGGCGCTGGAGGCGGGGCAGCAGCACCTTGCCGCCGCGCACGGCGGCCTGCGGTTCGCCTGCGGCGACCAGCGCGGCCAGCAGCTCGGGGGTGTGGGTGCCGTCGGTGTCGACGATCGCGACGCGGTCGGGCGCCTCCGACTGGGCGGAGCGGATCAGGCCCCAGACGGCGGCGGCCGTCAGGTCGCCGACGTCCTCGCCGGAGGTGGCGGCGACGGCGCCGCTCGTCAGGACGAC
>KL569398.1:18908-20734 GCA_000715685.1 Streptomyces lilacinus | reverse complement strand
CAGCCGCAGGGCCTGTGCGGCGCCGTTGTGGACGGCTTCCGGCAGTTCTGCACCGCCGGACGCCGCCGTCGTGGCCGAGCTCCGCTGCGGCGGAGTCTCATTCCCCAGACCCGCCCCGTTGCGCCCCCCGGGCGCTGCGAACAGCACCGCGTCCACCGGGGTGCCCGCCGCCACCGCCGTCGCCACCTGGGTCGGGTCGAGGAAGCGTTGGGCGTCCAGGTCCTCGGTCGTGTCGCCGAGGACGCCCCACAGCGGCGTCTCCTCGGCCGGGGGGAGCGGTGAGCCCACCCAGTCGACGCGCAGGAGGGAGTCGCGGCCGGTGCTGTCGACGTGGGGCGTGAACTGCCCGTTGGGGATGTCGCGGAAGACGATCGACTCGACCGTCGCGACCAGCTCGCCCGCCATGTCGGTCAGTTCCATGGCGACGCTGTGCTCGTCGAGCTCGGTCACCTTGGCCCGTACGGCCGTGGCGCCGGTGGCGTGGAGCCGGACCCCGTACCAGTCGGCGGGGACGGACACCGTGCCGTTCGCCGGGTCCGCGGGGCGGACGGGGACGGCGGCGTTCAGCAGGACGGGGTGCAGGCCGTAGCGGCCGGCCTCCTCGTGGAGCTCCTCGGGCAGCTGGTACTCGAGGGTGCGGCCCTCGGCGGCCGGCCGCTCGGCGGGCTCGGCGTCCTCCGGCAGGTAGTAGCCCTCGACGTGCATCGTCCAGGGCGCGTCGGCGGTGTCCGGCCGGGAGTACAGGCACAGGCAGCGCCGCTCGGAGTCGTCATGGGTGCCCGCGCGGACCTGCAGCTGCAGGGTGCCGTCCTCGGGCAGGACCAGCGGCACCTGCAGGTTGAGCTCGTCGACCACCGGGTAGCCGATCATGTCGCCGGCGTGGACGGCCAGTTCGACCAGCGCGGAGGCCGGCAGCACGGGCGAGCCGAGGACGACGTGGTCGGCGAGCCAGGGGTGGGTCTTGAGCGACAGCCGGTTGGCGAAGAGCAGCTGGTTGGCGCCGGCCACGGTGATCGGCGCGCCGAGCACGGGGTGCTGCGCCCCGGCGGGCCCGGCGGCCGCGCCGAACGGGTCGGTGCCGGTGGGCAGCTGGTCCAGCCAGAAGCGCTGGTGCTGGAAGGCGTACGTGGGCAGGTCGACCCGGCGCGCGTCGGTGCCGGCGAAGAGCGCGGCCCAGTCGACGGCGGTGCCCCGGGCGTGCAGCAGGCCCAGCGCGGCGACGGCGGTGCCGGCCTCCGGGCGGCCGGCGCGCAGTGCCGGCACGGCCGCGACGGTCTCGGCGGCGGTGGCGCCCACCATCGCGGTGAGCACGGGGTCGGGGCCGAGCTCCAGCAGGGTGGTGACGCCCTCGGCCTCCAGGGTGCGGGCCGCGTCCGCGAAGCGGACGGCGCCGCGCACCTGCCGCACCCAGTAGTCCGGGGTGCGCAGGTCGTCGCCGGTGGCGAGCTCGCCGGTGAGGGTGGAGACGACGTGGATCTCCGGCGCCCGGTAGGTCAGGCCCGCGGCGACGGCCCGGAACTCCTCGAGCATCCCGTCCATGTGGGGCGAGTGGAAGGCGTGGCTGACGGTCAGGCGCTTGGTCTTGCGGCCCATGGCCTTCAGCTGTGCGGCGACCTCCTCGGCCGCGTCCGCGTCGCCGGAGAGCACGACGGCGTCCGGGCCGTTGATCGTGGCGATCGCGAGGCGGTCCTCCCGGCCCGCGAGCAGCGGCAGCACCTCCTCCTCGGCGGCCTGTACGGCGATCATCGCGCCGCCGCCGGGCAGGGCCTCCATCAGCCGGGCCCGGGCCGCGACGAGCTTCGCCGCGTCCTCGAGGGAGAGCACGC
>KL569398.1:18330-18665 GCA_000715685.1 Streptomyces lilacinus | reverse complement strand
GCGTCCTCGAGGGAGAGCACGCCGGCGACGTGGGCGGCGGCGATCTCGCCGATGGAGTGGCCGGCGAGGTGGTCGGGGCGCACGCCCCAGGACGCGACGAGGCGGAAGAGGGCGACCTCGAGGGCGAACAGCGCCGGCTGGGTCCAGCCGGTGCGGTCCAGCAGCGCGGCCTCCGCGCTGCCCTCCTCGGCGAACATGACCTGCTTCAGCGGGCGTTCGAGGTGCCGGTCCAGCTCGGCGGTGACGGCGTCCAGGGCCTCGGCGAAGACCGGGAAGGCCGCGTACAGCTCACGGCCGGCGCCCGGGCGCTGGGCGCCCTGGCCGGTGAAGAGGAA
>KL569398.1:17479-18064 GCA_000715685.1 Streptomyces lilacinus | reverse complement strand
ATGTGTATAAGAGACAGCCGTCGGCCAGGGACGCGAGGCCCGCGAGGAGCTCGTCGCGGCCGGCGCCGGTGACCACCGCGCGGTGCTCGAGCGCCGCGCGGCCCGTGGCCAGGGTGAGGCCGATGTCGGTGGGGGACAGGCCGGGGTCGGCCTCGGCCCGCTCCAGCAGGCGGCGCGCCTGCTCGCGCAGCGCGTCGGCGGTGTGCGCGGACACGAGCCAGGGCACGGCGGGGAGTTCGGTGGTGACGACGGGCTCGGCCGGGGCGGCGGCGGGCTCCGGGGTGCCCTCCGCGTCCTCGGCCGGCACCTCGGCCGACGGTTCCTCGATGATGACGTGCGCGTTGGTGCCGCCGAAGCCGAAGGAGGAGACGGCCGCCCGGCGCGGGCGGTCGGTCTCCGGCCACTTGCGCTCCTTCGTCAGCAGCTCGACGGCGCCGGACTCCCAGTCGACGTGCGGGGAGCGCTCGTCGAGGTGGAGGGTGCGGGGCAGCACGCCGTGGTCCATCGCCTGGACCATCTTGATGACGCCGCCGACGCCGGCCGCGGCCTGGGCGTGGCCGATGTTGGACTTCAGCGAGCCCAGGT
>KL569398.1:16938-17151 GCA_000715685.1 Streptomyces lilacinus | reverse complement strand
GTGCCGGTGCCGTGTGCCTCGACGGCGTCGACGTCGGACGGCTCGAGGCCCGCGCTCGCCAGCGCCTGGCGGATGACGCGCTCCTGGGCCGGGCCGTTGGGCGCGGTCAGGCCGTTGGAGGCGCCGTCCTGGTTGACGGCCGAGCCGCGCAGCACGGCCAGCACCTTGTGGCCGTTCTTACGGGCGTCGGAGAGCCGCTCGACGAGGAGCAGG
>KL569398.1:15750-16866 GCA_000715685.1 Streptomyces lilacinus | reverse complement strand
GCCCGTTCGACGCGCCGTCCTGGTTGACGGCGGAGCCCCGTACGACCGCGAGAACCCGGTGGCCGTTGCGTACCGCGTCGGACAGGCGCTCCACGAGCAGCATGCCCACGCCCTCGCCCCAGCCGGTGCCGTCGGCATCGGCGGAGAACGCCTTGCAGCGCCCGTCCGCCGCCAGCCCGCGCTGCTTGCCGAACTCGACGAAGGCGCTCGGCGTCGACATCACCGTCGCGCCGCCGGCCAGCGCCAGGTCGCACTCGCCGCGCCGCAGCGCGCCCGCCGCCAGGTGCAGGGTGACCAGCGACGACGAGCACGCGGTGTCCACGGTGACGGCCGGGCCCTCGAGCCCGTAGCTGTAGGCGAGCCGCCCGGAGGCGATGGAGCCCGCGCTGCCGCTGAACAGGTAGCCCTCGAAGCCCTCCGGGGGCAGGTTGGGGCGGGAGCCGTAGTCGTTGTACATCACGCCCGTGAACACACCGGTGCGGCTGCCCCGGAGGGTCTCCGGGTCGATGCCGGCCCGCTCGAACGCCTCCCACGCCGTCTCCAGCAGCAGCCGCTGCTGGGGGTCGGCGGCGAGCGCCTCGCGCGGCGACATGCCGAAGAAGGCCGGGTCGAAGAGGTCGGCGTCGTGCAGGAAGCCGCCCTCGCGGGAGTACGACTTGCCGACCTGCTCCGGGTCCGGGTCGTAGAGGCTCTCCACGTCCCAGCCCCGGTTCTCCGGGAACTCGGTGACGGCGTCGACGCCGTCCTCGACCAGCTTCCACAGGTCCTCGGGGGAGGTCACCCCGCCCGGGTAGCGGCAGGCCATGCCGACGATCGCGATCGGCTCCTGGTCCTTGCTCTCCACTTCCCGCAGGCGCTTGCGGGCGTCCCGGGCGTCGGCGATGGCCCGCTTGAGGTATTCGCGGAGTTTTACCTCGTCAGCCACGTGTGTTCAGCTCCTGGTGGGTGCGTTCGGTGAGTTCGGTGCGTTCGTTGACTGGGGATGTCCGCGGGCGCGCGCGGTGGGGGCCGGTCATTCGAGACCGTCGAAGAGGGCGAAGAGCTCCTCGTCGCTGGCCGCGTCGAGGTCGGCGTTGTCTCTTATACACATCTCTGAGCGGGCTGGCAAGGCAGACC
>KL569398.1:12986-15502 GCA_000715685.1 Streptomyces lilacinus | reverse complement strand
CCGGCGGCCGCCGACTCGATGGCCGCGCGCAGCCCGGCCAGGCCGTCGAGCACGGGCGCGGCCGCCGAGACCTCCTCGATGACCAGCTGGCCCTCCAGGTGGGCGGCCAGCGCGGCGGGGCTCGGGTGGTCGAAGACCAGCGTGGTCGGCAGCCGCAGGCCGGTGGCCTTGTTCAGCAGGTTGCGCAGCTCCACGGCGGTCAGGGAGTCGAAGCCCAGGTCCTGGAAGGCCCGGTCGGCGGTGATGCCGCTCGGGTCGGAGTGACCGAGGACCGAGGCCACCTGGGCCCGTACGAGGTCGGTCAGCGCCCGGCCCCGCTCCAGCGGGGACAGGGCGGCCAGCCGCTCGGTGAGCGACGGGCCGGCCTCGGCCCCGGCGCCCGCGGCAGCGGCGGCGCGCTTGGCCGGGGTGCGGACCAGGCCGCGCAGCAGGGGCAGCGGCTCGCCGCCGCGCCGCAGGGCCGGGTGACGGCGAGGACGGCCTCCCCGGTGCCGGGGGCGGCGTCGAAGAGCTCCATCGCCTCCTTGGCGTTCAGCGGCAGCAGTCCGGCGCGGGCCAGGCGGCGCAGGTCCGCCTCCGCCAGGTGCCCGGCGATCGAGCTGGTGTCCGCCCACAGGCCCCAGGCCAGCGAGACACCCGGCAGCCCCTGGGCGCGGCGGTGCTCGGCGAGGGCGTCGAGGAAGGTGTTGCCGGCCGCGTAGTTGGACTGGCCGGCGGTGCCGAGGAGACCGGCGACGGAGGAGTAGAGGACGAAGGCCTCCAGGTCGAGGTCGCGGGTCAGCTCGTGCAGGTTCCAGGCCGCGTCGACCTTGGGCCGCAGCACGGTCTCCAGCTGCTCGGGCGTCATCTGGGCGAGGACGCCGTCCTCGAGGACGCCGGCGGTGTGCACGACGGCGCTGAGCGGGCGGTCCGCCGGGATGGCCGTGATGACCTCGGCCAGTGCGGCGCGGTCGACGACGTCGACGGCGGTGACCGTCACGTCCGCGCCCAGCTCGGTGAGCTCGTCGCGGAGTTCGGACGCGCCGGGCGCGTCGATGCCGCGGCGGCTCAGCAGCAGCAGGTGCCGGGCGCCGTGCTGGGTGACCAGGTGCCGGGCGAGGATGCCGCCGAGGGCGCCGGTGGCGCCGGTGACGAGCACGGTGCCGCGGCTCCAGGCGGGGGCGGTGTCGTCGGCCTCCGCGGTGCGCTCGGCGCGGGCCAGGCGGGGGACGAGGACGTCGGCGCCGCGCACGGCGAGCTGGGGCTGTCTCTTATACACAGAGACAGGTGTCGTCGAGGTCGATGAGCGCGATGCGGCCGGGGTTCTCCGTTTGCGCGGAGCGCAGGAGGCCCCAGATGCCGGCGTGGGGGAGGTTGGTGACGTCCTCCTCGCCGGCGGCGACGGCGCGGTGGGTGACGACGGTCAGGCGGGAGTCGGTGAGGCGGTCGTCCGCCAGCCAGGCGCGGACTGTCTCCAACAGTCCGCGCAGGGCGGCGTGGGCCGCCTCGGCCGTGTCGCCGTCACCGTCGCCGCCCGCGACCGGGGCGAGGACGACCGCCGGGGCGGCGGCTCCCTCGTCCAGGGCCGCGCGGAGGGCGGTCAGGTCCGCGTACGACGCGAGGCCGTCCGGCAGTGCGCGGTCGGTGCGTGCCGCGTCCGTCTCGTCGGCGCCCGCGGGCCGGTGGTCGGGTTGTGCCCACCCGTCCCGCCCTGCGGGACGATTGCCCACAACCGGGTCGGCGCCCACAACCGCCCAAGTCGTCGTGTCGGGCTGGCTCGTGGTCGGCGCCGCCGTCCACGTGACCTTGAACAGGCCGTCCCGCGCGGCGTTGCTCGCCGCCAGCAGGGCTTCCTTCGACAGGGGGCGGAGGGTCAGGGAGTCGACCGTGGCGACGGGCTGGCCCGCGCCGTCGGCCACGGTGAGGGTGGCCAGGAGTGTGGTCGGTTCCGGGCTCTCCAGGGCGAGGCGGACGCGCAGCACCGTGGCGCCCGTCGCGTGGACGGTCGCGCCGGACCAGGCGAAGGGGAGCCAGGAGGGGCCGTCGGCCGTGGCGACGCCGGGCAGCAGCGGGTGCAGCGCGGCGTCGAGCAGGGCCGGGTGGAGGGCGAACGCGGCGGCGTCGGCGCGGAGTTCCTCGGCGAGGGCGACCTCGGCGAAGAGCTCGTTCTCGCCCTGCCAGAGGCGGCGCAGGCCCTGGAAGGCGGGCCCGTAGCCGTAGCCCTGGTCCGCGAGCCGGTCGTAGACGCCGTCCAGCGGGACCTCGACGGCGCCGGCCGGGGGCCACACCACCAGGTCGGCCGGGGCGGCGCGGCCGGTGGTGAGGGAACCGGAGGCGTGCAGGGTCCAGGACTGGGTGTCGTCGCCGTCGTCGGGGCGGGAGTGGATCTCGATGCTCCGCGCGCCCTGCCCGTCGGCGGCGCCGACCGCCAGCTGCAGCTGGACGGCGCCGCGCTCGGGCAGCACCAGCGGCGCGGCCAGGGTGAGGTCCTCCAGCGACTCGCAGCCGGCCTGCTCGCCGGCGCGCAGCGCCAGTTC
>KL569398.1:11139-12743 GCA_000715685.1 Streptomyces lilacinus | reverse complement strand
GGCGTACGTGGGCAGGGCGACCCGGCGGGCGCCGGGGAGGACGGCCTGCCAGTCGGTGCGCACGCCGCGGGCGGCCAGCAGCGCGAAAGCGGCCGCCGCCGTGCGGTCCTCGGGGCGGCCCCGGCGCAGGGCCGGGGTCAGCGACCCGGCCTCGCCGGCCAGGCCCTCCTGGACGAGCGCGGTGAGCACGCCGTCGGGGCCGAGCTCGAGCCAGTCCGTGACGCCCTGCTCCTCCAGGTAGCGCACCCCGTCGAGGAAGCGGACGGCCTGGCGGATGTGGCGCGCCCAGTAGTCGGGCGAGGTGAGCTCCTCGGCGGTGGCGAGGGTGCCGGTGACGTTGGAGACGACGGGAATGGTCGGCTGGTGGAAGATGAGGCCGGCCGCGACCTCGCGGAACTCCTCCAGCACGTCCTCCATGTGCGGGGAGTGGAAGGCGTGGCTGACCGACAGCCGCTTGGTCTTCGCGCCGCGCTCGCGCCACAGGGCGACGAGCTCCTCGACGGCGTCCTCGTCGCCGGAGACGACCGTGGAGCGGGGGCCGTTGACCCCGGCGATCGCGACGCGCTCGCCGTCGCCGTAGGCGTCCAGGGTGGCGAGGATGTCGTCCTCGGTCGCCTGGATCGCCGCCATCGCGCCGCCGGAGCGGGCGGCCTGCATGAGCCGGCCGCGCTCGGCGACGAGGTGGCAGGCGTCGGACAGGCCCAGCACGCCGGCCAGGTGGGCGGCGGTGACCTCGCCGATCGAGTGGCCGAGGAGGTAGTCGGGGCGCAGGCCCCGGTGCTCGGCCAGGCGGAACAGCGCGGTCTCCACGGCGAACAGCGCCGCCTGGGTGAAGACGGTCATGTCCAGCAGGGCCGCGTCCGGTGAGCCCTCGGCGGCGAACAGCACGTCCTTGAGCGGGTGCGGCAGTTCGGCGTCCAGGTGGGCGCAGACCTCGTCCAGCGCCGCGGCGAAGACGGGCGAGGACGCGTACAGCTCCCGGCCCATGCCCAGGCGCTGCGAGCCCTGTCCGGTGAGCAGGAAGGCGAGCTTGCCGCGCCGGGCGCCGGTCGCCCGCACCACGGTCGGCGAGGACTCGCCGGCGATCAGCGCCTCGAGGCCGGCGAGGAGTTCGGCGCGGTCGGCGCCGACGACGGCGGCCCGGTCGTCGTGCAGGGCACGGGTGGTGGCCAGGGAGAGGCCGATGTCGGCCGGGTCCAGCTCGGGGTGGGCGGTGACGTGGGCGAGCAGGCGCTCGGCCTGGGCCCGTACGGCGTCCTCGCCGCGGCCGGACAGCAGCCACGGCACGATGCCGGCCCCGTCGGCCGGGCGCTGGGGCGACTCCTCGGCCACGGCGGGCTTCTCGATGATGACGTGGGCGTTGGTGCCGCTGATGCCGAAGGAGGAGACGGCGGCGCGGCGCGGCCGGCCGGTCTCGGGCCAGGCCCGCTCCTCGGTCAGCAGCTGGATGGCACCGGCCTCCCAGTCGACGTGCGGGGAGCGCTCGTCGGCGTGGAGGGTGCGCGGCAGGGTGCCGTGGTCCATCGCCTCGATCATCTTGATGATGCCGCCGACGCCGGCGGCCGCCTGGGCGTGGCCGATGTTGGACTTCAGCGAGCCCAGGT
>KL569398.1:10548-10863 GCA_000715685.1 Streptomyces lilacinus | reverse complement strand
GCCCAGGTACAGCGGCCGGTCCTCCGGCCGGTCCTGGCCGTAGGTGGCCAGCAGGGCCTGCGCCTCGATGGGGTCGCCCAGGGTCGTACCGGTGCCGTGGGCCTCGACGGCGTCCACGTCGGTCGGCTGGAGACCCGCGTTGGCGAGGGCCTGGCGGATGACGCGCTCCTGGGCGGGCCCGTTGGGGGCGGTCAGGCCGTTGGAGGCGCCGTCCTGGTTGACGGCGGAGCCGCGCAGGACCGCGAGCACGTGGTGGCCGTTGCGCTCGGCGTCGGAGAGCCGCTCGACGAGGAGCAGGCCCACGCCCTCGGCCCA
>KL569398.1:9451-10277 GCA_000715685.1 Streptomyces lilacinus | reverse complement strand
GCCGGTGCCGTCCGCGTCGGCGGAGAAGGACTTGCAGCGGCCGTCGGGGGACAGCCCGCGCTGACGGGAGAACTCGATGAAGACGTGCGGCCCGGCCATCACGGTCACGCCGCCGGCGAGCGCGAGGTCGCACTCGCCCGAGCGCAGCGCGTTCGCCGCCAGGTGCAGCGCGACGAGCGACGACGAGCAGGCGGTGTCCACGGTCACGGCCGGGCCCTCGAGCCCGTACGTGTAGGACAGCCGGCCGGAGACGACGCTGGAGAGGTTGCCCGCGAGCAGGAAGCCCTCGAACTCCTCCGGCGTGCCGGTCAGTCGGGACGCGTAGTCGTCGTACATCGCGCCGGTGAACACACCGGTGTTGGTGCCGCGCACCGCGGCCGGGTCGATGCCGGCGCTCTCGAACGTCTCCCACGCCGTCTCCAGCAGGAGCCGGTGCTGCGGGTCGGTGGCGGTCGCCTCGCGCGGCGAGATGCCGAAGAACTCCCGGTCGAAGAGGTCGGCCTCGTGGAGGAAGCCGCCGTGACGGACGTACGAGCTGCCGGTCTTCTCCGGGTCCGGGTCGTACAGCTCGTCCAGGTTCCAGCCGCGGTTGACGGGGAACTCGCTGATGGCGTCCACGCCGTTCGCGACGAGCTTCCACAGGTCCTCGGGCGAGGAGACCCCGCCCGGGTAGCGGCAGGCCATGCCGACGATCGCGATCGGCTCGTCCGCGCTCGCGGCGGCCCGCACCGCGGGGGCGGCGGCCTTGGCGCCGGTGTCGGCGACCTTCGACAGCAGGAACGCGGCGAGCGCGGCCGGCGACGGGTGGTCGAAGACGGCGGTGGTC
>KL569398.1:6657-9220 GCA_000715685.1 Streptomyces lilacinus | reverse complement strand
GTGGTCGGCAGCCGCAGGCCGGTGGTGGCGTTCAGCCGGTTGCGCAGCTCGACGCCGGAGAGGGAGTCGAAGCCCAGCTCCTTGAACGCCCGTTCGGGGTCGATCGTGGTGGCGTCGGCGTGCCCGAGGACGGCCGCGACGATGCCGCGCACCAGCTCGGTCACGGTCGCCGCGCGCTCGTCCTCCGGAAGCGCGGCGATGCCCTGCGCCCAGTCGCCGCCCTGCGCGGCGGCGGCCGCCTTGGCCGTACGACGCGGGGTACGGGTACGGACCAGGCCGCGCAGCATCGGCGGCGGGGTGTCGGCGGCCCGGAACGTCGCCAGGTTCAGCGCGGCGGGCACGTACAGCGCCTGCTCGCCGGCGAGGGCGGCGTCGAACAGCGCCAGCCCCTGCTCGGGCGTGAGCGGCGCGACGCCGGCCCGCGTCCAGCGGGCCAGGTCGGCCTCGCCGAGGGTGCCGCCCATGCCGTGCGTGGCGTCCCACAGACCCCACGCCAGCGACGTCGCCGCCAGCCCGGCGGCCCGGCGGTGCGCGGCGAGGGCGTCCAGGTAGGTGTTGGCGGCCGCGTAGTTGGCCTGGCCGGCGGTGCCGGTGATGCCGGAGACCGACGAGAACAGCACGAACGCGGCGAGCGGCAGGTCCTTCGTCAGCTCGTGCAGGTGCCAGGCGGCGTCCGTCTTGGGCCGCAGCACGGCGTCGAGCTGCGCGTCGGTGAGCGCCTCCACGGTGGCGTCGTCGAGGACGCCGGCCGTGTGCACGACGGCGGTCAGCGGGTGCGCGTCGTCGACGCGGGCCAGCAGCGCCGCGACGGCGTCCCGGTCCGCCGCGTCGGCGGCGGCGACGGTGACCTCGGCCCCGAGCGCGTTGAGCTCGGCGACGAGGGCGTCGGCGCCGGGGGTTGCGGCACCGCGGCGGCTGCTGAGGAGGAGGTGGCGGATGCCGTGCGTGGTGACGAGGTGCTTGGCGAAGAGCCCGCCGAGGCCGCCGGTGCCGCCGGTGATGAGGGCGGTGCCGTTGGGGTCGAGCCCGTGTTGGCCACCGGCCTGCACCTCGGCGGTGCCACCGGTGCCCTGCGGGCTGCTGTCGGCCTGGCGCCGCCGGTCTCCGCCGTCGTGGCCGAGCGCCGCTGCGGCGGAGGGGGACCCACCCCTTCCCGTAACCGGGGGCTGCGCCCCCGGGCCCCCGGACGGCTGGTCCGTCAGGCCGACGGGGGAAGAACCTTCCGCCCGCGCAAGCCGCGGGACCCGCAGCTCCCCGCCCCGCACCGCTATCTGCGGCTCGCCCGTCGCGAGGGCCGGCGCCAGCAGCGATCGGTCGTCCGCGTCGACGAGGACGAAGCGGTCCGGGTGCTCGGACTGCACCGCGCGGATCAGGCCCCACACCGGAGCCGCGGCGAGGCCGGCGACGGCCTCCTCGCCCGCGCCGGTCGCGACCGCGCCCCGCGTGACGAACGCCAGGCGCGCGTCCTCGAGCCGCTCGTCCGCGAGGAACGCCTGCACCAGCCGCAGCGCGCGCCGCGCCGCCTCACGAGCCGTGTCGGACGACGGCACGGACGCGACGATCCACTCCGGCGCGGTGTCGAAGGCCGGGAGCTCGTCACCCTCCGCCTCCACCCACGCCACACCGGCCCCGTCGGCAACGGGAACCGTCGGCCACTCGACCACGAACAGCGCGTCCGGCCCCGCGGCCTGCGGCGCCAGCCGCGCCTTGTCGACCGGGCGCAGCGTCAGCGCGCCCACCGTGGCGACGGGCTCGCCCGCCGCGTCGGCCAGCTCGATGGCGACGGTGTCCGTGCCGCCCGCCGGAGAGATCCGCACGCGCAGTGCCGTGGCACCGGCCGCGTACAGCGCGATGTCGCTCCAGGCGAAGGGCAGGCGGATCCGCTCCGGCTCGGCCGGGTCGGCCGCGTCGAGGACGAGCGGGTGCAGGACCGCGTCGAAGAGCGCGGGGTGCAGCCCGAAGTTCCCGGCCGCGTCGGCCTGTTCGGCCGGCAGCCGGACCTCGGCGTAGACGTCGGCGCCGGCGCGCCAGATGCCGGTGAGGCCCTGGAAGGCGGGCCCGTAGAGCGCGGCGAGGCGCTCGTAGACGTCGGTCAGCGGCTCGGCGACGGCGCCGGCCGGCGGCCAGGCGGCGAGGGTGCCGGCGGGGGCGGCCGGCACCGGGGCGGGGCCGAGGGCGCCGGCGGCGTGGAGGGTCCACGGCTGCGGCTCGTCGCTCTCGGGGCGCGCGTGGATGGTGAAGGGGCGGCTGCCGGACGCCTCGGGGGCGGCGACGGCGACCTGGACGCGGACGGCGCCGCGCTCGGGCAGGGCGAGCGGGGCCCGCAGGGTGAGGTCCTCGACCTGGCCCGCGCCGGCCCGGTCGGCCGCGGCGACGGCGAGCTCGAGGAAGGCCGTGGCGGGGACGAGGACGGTGCCGTCGATGGCGTGGTCGGCGAGCCAGGGGTGGGTGGCCAGGGCGAGCCGGCTGGTGAGGAGGAGGTCCTCGCGGTCGGCGAGTTCGACGGCGGTGGCCAGCAGCGGGTGCCCGGCCATGTCGAGACCGAGGCTGCGCGCGTCGGCGG
>KL569398.1:5373-6421 GCA_000715685.1 Streptomyces lilacinus | reverse complement strand
GCCAGTAGTGCTCGCGCTGGAAGGCGTACGTCGGCAGGTCGACGATCCCCGCGCCGGGGAAGAACGAGGCGACGTCGAGCGGCGCCCCGGCCACGTGGGCGGCCGCGAGGCCGGCCACGAGGGTCGAGACCTCGGGGCGGCCCTTGCGCAGCACGGCGACCGTGGTGGCGGCGGCGTCGCCGAGGGTGGTGCGGGCCAGGGCGGTGAGCACCGCGTCGGGGCCGACCTCGACGAAGACGGTCGCGCCCGCGTCCCGCAGGGCGGTGACGGCGTCGGCGAAGCGCACGGCCTCGCGGATCTGGCCCACCCAGTACTCGGGCGAGGTCAGCTCGCCCGCCGCGGCCGGCTGCCCGGTGACGGTGGAGACGACGGGAATCGTCGGCTCGTGGAAGGTGAGGCCGGCGGCGATCTCCCGGAACTCCTCGAGCACGTCGTCCATGTGCGGGGAGTGGAAGGCGTGGCTGACGGTGAGTCGGTGGGTCTTGTGGCCGCGCTCGCGCCACTGCGCGGCGACGGCCTCGGCGACGTCCTCGTCGCCGGAGATGACCACGGCCTCGGGGCCGTTGACGGTGGCGACGGACACGGCGTGCTCGTGGCCGGCCAGCGTCGCGGCGACCTCGGCCTCGGGCGCCTGGATGGCGATCATCGCGCCGCCGGCGCGGGCGGACTGCATGAGCCGGCCGCGCGCGGCGACGAGCTTCGCGGCGTCCTCCAGCGAGAGCACGCCGGCGACGTGCGCGGCGGCGAGCTCGCCGATGGAGTGACCGGCCAGCAGGTCGGGGGCCAGCCCGTGGTGCTCGAGCAGGCGGAAGAGGGCGACCTCGACGGCGAAGAGCGCGGGCTGGGTGTAGCGGGTCTCGTGCAGGAGGGCGGCGCCGGCGCTGCCCTCCTCGGCGAACACCACGTCCTTCAGGCTGCGCTCGAGGTGCCGGTCCAGCTCGGCGGCGACGGCGTCGAAGGCCCCGGCGAACACCGGGTGGGCAGCGTGGAGTTCGCGGCCCATGCCGGTGCGCTGGGCGCCCTGGCCGGTGAAGAGGAAGGCGGTGCG
>KL569398.1:4778-5104 GCA_000715685.1 Streptomyces lilacinus | reverse complement strand
GATGTGTATAAGAGACAGCGTTCGGGGCGTCCGTGCCGGCGGCGAGGGCGTCGAGGCCGGCGAGGAACTCCTCGGCGGTCCGGCCGGTGACCACGGCCCGCTGCTCGAAGGCGGTGCGGCCGGTGGCGAGGGAGAGGCCGACGTCGGCCGGGCGGGCGTCGCCCTCGGCGACGCGGTCGCGCAGGCGGGCGGCCTGCTCGCGCAGGGCGGCCTCGTCGCGGGCGGTGAGCACCCAGGGGGCGGGCGCGGCGAGCTCGGCGGCCCCGTCGGCCGGCGCGGGCTCGTCGCCCTGCTCGAGGACGACGTGGGCGTTGGTGCCGCTGATG
>KL569398.1:4183-4520 GCA_000715685.1 Streptomyces lilacinus | reverse complement strand
GCCGGTCTCGGGCCAGGCGCGCTCGTCGGTGAGCAGCTCCAGGGCGCCGGAGGTCCAGTCGACGTGGCTGGTGGGCTCGTCGACGTGCAGGGTGCGCGGGAGCACGCCGTGCCGCATGGCCTGCAGCATCTTGATGACGCCGCCGACGCCGGCGGCGGCCTGCGCGTGGCCGATGTTGGACTTCAGGGAGCCGAGGTAGACCGGTTCGGCGCGGTCCTGTCCGTACGTGGCCAGCAGGGCCTCGGCCTCGATGGGGTCGCCCAGCTTGGTGCCGGTGCCGTGCGCCTCGACGGCGTCGACGTCGGTGGGGGCGAGCCGCGCGTCGGCCAGGGCCTGG
>KL569398.1:3475-4046 GCA_000715685.1 Streptomyces lilacinus | reverse complement strand
TCACCATCTTGATGACGCCGCCCACACCGGCCGCGGCCTGCGTGTGACCGACGTTCGACTTCAACGACCCCAGCCACAGCGGCGATTCCGTCGAGCGTCCCTTGCCGTACGTCGCCAGCAGCGCCTGGGCCTCGATCGGGTCGCCGAGCCGCGTGCCCGTGCCGTGGCCGTCGACGGCGTCCACGTCCGTGGTGGTCAGCCCGGCGTCGGCGAGTGCCTGGCGGATGACGCGCTGCTGGGAGGGGCCGTTGGGGGCGGTGAGGCCGTTGCTCGCGCCATCCTGGTTGACGGCCGAGCCGCGGACCACGGCGAGCACCCGGTGCCCGTTGCGCACGGCGTCCGACAGCCGCTCGACGAGCAGCACTCCCGCGCCCTCCGCCGGCCCGAAGCCGTCCGCCGAGTCCGCGAAGGCCTTGCACCGGCCGTCCGGGGAGACCGCGCGCTGGCGGGAGAACTCGACGAGGACGTCGGGCGTCGACATCACCGTCGCGCCGCCCGCGAGGGCGAGGTCGCACTCGCCGCGCCGCAGGGCCTGGACGGCCAGGTGGAGGGCGACCAGCGACGACGAACA
>KL569398.1:2323-3190 GCA_000715685.1 Streptomyces lilacinus | reverse complement strand
CCCCAGGACGTACGAGATGCGGCCGGACATGACGCTGGCGGAGTTGCCGGTGCCGAGGTAGCCGTCGAAGCTCTCGGCGCCGTTCTGCAGGAGCGGCATGTAGTGCTGGCCGTTGGTGCCCATGAACACGCCGGTGCGGCTGCCGCGCACCCGGGCCGGGGTGATGCCGGCGCGCTCGAGGGACTCCCAGGACAGTTCCAGGACGAGTCGCTGCTGCGGGTCCATCGCGAGGGCCTCGCGCGGCGAGATCCCGAAGAAGCCCGCGTCGAACTCGCCCGCGTCGTGCAGGAAACCGCCCTCGCGCACGTACGCGGTCCCGGGCGCCTCCGGGTCCGGGTCGTAGAGCCCGGCCAGGTCCCAGCCGCGGTTCGTCGGCAGCGTCGAGATGGCGTCGCGGCCGGCTTCGAGCAGCTGCCACAGGTCTTCGGGCGTGGTGACGTCGCCGGGGAAGCGGCAGGCCATGCCCACGATGGCGATCGGCTCGCTCTCGTAGGCGCCGGCCGTCGCAGCGTGGTCGCGGTCGTCCTCCGCGTCCTGGCCGAGGATTTCCGCGCGCAGGTGCTCGGCGAGGGCCTGGGGGCTCGGGTGGTCGAAGACGAGGGAGGCGGGCAGCGGGAGGCCCGTGGCCTCCTTGAGGCGGTTGCGCAGCTCGACGGCGGTCATCGAGGTGAAGCCGACGTCCTTGAACGCCCGCGTCACGTCGACGCCCGCGGCCGAGCTCTCCCCGAGCACGGCCGCCACGTGGGAGGCGACCAGGTCCAGCAGCGCCGCGCGCTGCTCGGCCGGCGCCTTGCCCCGAAGGTCCCGGGCCAGCGCGGAACCGTCCTCCACCTGTCTCTTATACACATCTCTGAGCGGGCTGGCAAG
>KL569398.1:1354-2088 GCA_000715685.1 Streptomyces lilacinus | reverse complement strand
CGCCGCCGCCTCCGCCTCCGCGGCTCGGATGCGGCGGACGTCGGGCAGGTCGTCGAAGAACGCGGACGGGCGGGCGGAGGTGTACGAGGCGACGAACCGCTCCCAGTCGATGTCCGCGACCGCGACAGCGGCGCGACCGGCGGCCCGGCCGAGGACGGGCCCCAGCTCCGCCGGCGCGGACTCGGGGTCCAGCGGCACGATGCCGTACTGCCGCAGCGAGTCGGCGTCCGTCCCGGCGGCGGTGAGAGTGCCGGCCCAGGGGGTCCACGCGATCGACGTGGCCCGCAGCCCACGGGCACGGCGGCGCTCGGCCAGGGCGTCGAGGGCGGCGACACCGGCCGCGTAGGCGCCCTGACCGGCTCCGCCCCACAGACCCGAGACGGAGGAGAAGACGACGAACTCCGTCTCCGGCGACGCCGCCAGCAGCTCGTCGAGCCGGACGGCGAGCGAGGTCTTGGCCGCGACGGCGGCGGCGAGGTCGGCGTCGGTCGTCGCGGTGAGCGGGGCGAGCGACGCCGTCGCCGGAGCGACGACGACGGTGGTCGGGGCGTACGCGGCGAGGACGGCGGCGAGGTCGTCGCACGGCACGACCGTCACACGATCGTTCACATCCGCGAGGTCCGCGAGAGCGTCCGGGATTGCGGACAGCTCGTCGTCGGCGAGGACGACGCGCTCGGCGCCGTCGGCGAGGAGCCGTCGGGCCAGCGGTGCGTCTGTCTCTTATACACATCTCT
>KL569398.1:433-1117 GCA_000715685.1 Streptomyces lilacinus | reverse complement strand
GCTGCAGCCGGCGGCCGTAGGTGCCCGAGGCGCGGAGGGCGACCTGGTCCTCGCGGGAGGCGGGGGCGCTCGCCAGGACGCGTACGAGCCGGTCGAGCGCGAGGCCGTCGGTCGTGGTGGGAAGGTCGACGAGTCCGCCCCACAGGTCCGGCAGCTCGAGCGCCGCGACACGGCCGAAGGCCCACACCTGGGCGCCCGCCGCGTCCGGCACCTCGCCGGGCGCGACGGACACGGCGCCACGCGTCACGGCCCAGATCGGCGCCGCGAGGCCTGCCTGCGCGGCCTCGCGCACCAGCGCCAGGGTGGCCGCGAGGCCGAGCGGCACCTCGGGGTGAGCGGGAAGCGTGCCGTCGGCGAACGACAGGAGCGAGACAACCCCTTCCGCCCCCGCCATCGCTTCCGTCAACCGCGCGCCGTCGACGGCGGCGGGGGCGAGCGCGATCCGCCGCACGGTCGCGCCTCGCGCACCCAACGCCCGTTCCACGCCGTCCGCAGTCTCGACACCGGCCGCGTCCAGCCCCTCGGGGACCACCAGCAGCCATCGTCCGGTCGGCCCGCCGACGCCGTCGCTCGCATCGCGCAGGTGCTTCCAGCCGACCTGGTACGCGAGCCCCTTCATGTCCTCGGCCGCCGCGGCCGGCACTCCAGTCGACTCCAGCCAGTAGTGACGGCGCTGGAAGGGGT
>KL569398.1:0-156 GCA_000715685.1 Streptomyces lilacinus | reverse complement strand
GAACAGCGCGGACCAGTCGACGGCGATGCCCTGGGTGAAGGCTTCCGCTGCCGAGGTGAGGAAGCGCCGCAGGTCGCCTTCGGTACGGCGGAGGGTGCCGACGACACGGGCGGGCTGCTCTCGCAGCTCAGCGGTTTCCTGGATCGCCGGTACGAG
>KL569397.1:23816-32850 GCA_000715685.1 Streptomyces lilacinus | reverse complement strand
GCAGCGAAGCGGAGCCGCAAACAGCCGTAAGCCGCACCCACCGCCTCACCCCCATGCCACCCCGCCCCGCCCCCGCGCGCCCCCCGCCTGGGATGCGGGCCGGGCCGAACGCGGCGATCCTGGGGAGGTCAGGCGCTCCCCCAAGGAGGACGACCATGTCCATGCTCGACAAGCTCAAGGGCCTCCTCAAGGGCCACCCCGACCAGGCCCGCCAGGGCGTCGAGAAGGCCGGCGACGCGTTCGACGCCCGGACGCAGAACAAGTACCAGAGCCAGGTCGACGCCGCCCAGCGCAAGCTCAACGAGCAGCTCGGCACCACCCAGGAGCCCCCGAAGGACCAGGGCTGACCTCTCGGCAGCGGGACTTCGTGTGACCACGCCCCGGGACTTGATGATCAGCGCCATGGACCTGGCCCCCGGCCGCCGCCCCGTGGAGCGAGGCGACCTGTCGCTCGCACTGGCGGGAGCTGAGTTGATCGACCTCCTGGCGGCCGGGGCCGTCACGCTGGACGGCGATCGGATCGTGCCCGGCCCGCCAACGGCCACGCCCATGGGTGATCGCCTGCTGGACCAGGCCGCTGAGTCGCTCGCCCGGGAGGCGCCCTACGAGTCGGTCGACGACTGGCTGTGGCGCAGAGGCCGCGACCTGGCCACGGCCTACCGGGCCGCCCTTGAGGCGGAAGGTCTCATCACGCGAGGGCATCGCCACTGGATGCCTCTCCGGACGGACGAGACGGAGCTGGCCGATTCACTGGACCGCCGCCGGGCGAGGGACCGCTTGGCGGCGAACGAGCCCGTCCTCGCCGCCCTCGCGACGGCGCTCCGCATCCGCGACGACGGGACCGAATCCGAAGGCGACGACGCGATCGAAACCGTACTCGCCGCAGTCAACGGTGCGTTGATCGAACTCGAGACCTTCCGGCAGCGGCGAGCCATCGAGCAGGCGGCCTTCGACAACGTCTGGCGAGGGGACTGACGAAGGTTCAGACCCGCACGACGATCTTGCCCATGTGGGTGTCGGACTCCATCAGGCGGTGGGCGTCGGTGATCCGCTCCAGTCCGTCGAAGGTCTCGGCAATGACGGGCGCCAGCGCGCCGCTCGTCAGGCCCGAGCCGATGAAGGCGGCGGCACGGCGCCGGAAGCTCTCCTCCGCGGCAAGGGCTCCGTTGGCGTACGCGTGGACGGTGAGCGGCCAGTTCATGGACAGCTGGATGGGGCGCCGGTCGAGCCAGCCGTAGATCACCGCCGTGCCGCCGGGCATGAGCGCGTCGCCGAGGGTCGCGAATCCGGGGCCGCCGACCGCGTCGAAGGCCAGCCGGGCGCCCCGGCCGTCGGTGATCCGCTTGACCTCCTTCGCCAGGTCCTCGGAGTCCGTGGTGATCACGTGGGGCGCCCCGAGCTCCAGCAGTCGCTGCCGCTTGGCCTCGCCGCGCGTGGTGGCGATCGGGATCGCGCCCATCCGCAGGGCGGTCTGGATCGCGGCCGTGCCGACGCCGCTGGACGCGCTCGTGATCACCACGTGGTCGCCGGGAGCCAGTCCGCCCGTCTCCACCATGCCGCCGTACGCCGTGGAGTACGTCAGCCACACCGCGGCCGACGTCACCGCGTCGACGCCGTCGGGCCTGGGCACCACGGACTCCTCGGGCAGGACGACGCGTTCGCCGTACACCCCGTGGACGCCGAAGTCGAAGTTGGCCGCGGCCATCACCGCGTCGCCGGGTGCGTAGGCCGTCACGCCCTCGCCGACCGCCTCGACCACTCCGGCCGCCTCGTAGCCGAGCCGGGAGCCGGGCAGCGTCGCCTGGTAGTAGTACGAGCCGGCGCGGAACAGGGCCTCGGCCCGGTTGAGGCCGATGGCCTCGACGCGGAAGAGGACCTCGCCGGGGCCGGGTTCCGCCAGCGGGACGTCTTCGACCCTCAGGACCTCGGGCCCGCCGAGCTCGTGGAAGAGAACCGCCTTGGTGAACATCGAAGTTGTCATGAGGAAGACCGTATGGAGGGATCGGGAGACGATCCATATCTCAAGCCCTTCACTCCATGTCTGATCGTCTCTCCCATGGCGCGGTACGGTGCGTTGTACGGTGCGGTCATGGACGTACTGAGCGATGTGATCGCCGCCATGCGCACCGGGCGCCCCCATTCGTCGCGCACGGTCAAGCGCGCGCCCTGGGGTGTCCGTTTTCCGGCCTCCGACGGTGCCGGGTTCCACGTGGTGCTCCAGGGATCGGCCTGGCTGCTGCCGCCCGAGGGCGCCGACCCCGTCCGGCTCGGTCCCGGCGATGTCGTCTTCCTGGCCCACGGGTACGACCACGGCCTCGCGGACCGGCCCGAAACGCCGTTGGAGGACGCCGTGCTGGCGCCGGACGGCTCCTGGCCGGAGCTCCGTCACCGCGGGCCCGTCGACGGCGACGACACGCTCCTGCTGTGCGGGGCCTACCGGCTGGACACGGCGCGGGCCCATCCGCTCCTCACCGATCTTCCGCCGTTCATCCACATCCCGTGTCGCGTCGGCTCCCACGACCGGCTGCGCTCCGCGGTCGACCTGCTCGGCGCCGAACTGGCCGACCCGCAGCCGGGATCCGACGCCGTCGTGCCCGCGCTCCTCGACACCCTGCTGCTGTACCTGCTGCGCACCTGGTGGCTGTCCGAACGCCCGGAGGGGCCGACGGGCTGGGCCGGCGCGTTGAGCGATCCGGCCGTCGCGGCCGCGCTGCGCGCCGTCCACGGCGACCCGGCGCGGCCCTGGACGGTCGAGGAACTCGGCGCCCGGGCGGGGCTGTCCCGCGCCGCGTTCGCCCGCCGCTTCACCGCACTGGTCGGCCGGCCGCCGCTCGCGTACCTCACCTGGTGGCGCATGACGACGGCGGGCAGGATGCTGCGCGAGGGCGACGAGCCGCTGCGCAGCATCGCCGCGCGGACCGGCTACACCTCGGAGTTCGCCTTCGCCAAGGCCTTCAAGCGGGAGTACGGAGTGGCGCCGGGCCAGTACCGCACGCGGGGAGTCGCACGCTCCGCGTGATGCCGGGCATCCAAGAGCAAGCACCCCTCACCACAACCGGTCGATCTCCCCCGGGTAGAGCCCGATCCGGCTGTGCCGGAACGCGTCCGCGTCCCGTCGCGCCCGTTCCGTGAAGAAGCCGGCCATGGCGACCTTGTCGAACCCCGGCCGATCGCTCGGAAAGGGCTCCTCCGGCGTCCCGCCGACCACGACCGCGCCCTCGAGTGCCGCCCAGCCCGCGCTCTCGTAGAAGCCCCGCAACGGGCGGTCGCAGGTGAAGAGGCCCAGGTCCGCACCGCTTTCCGCGATGAACTCCCGGGCGGCGGCCACGAGCCGCCGCCCGTACCCCTTGCCCCGGTGCGCCTCCGCCGTGGCGACCGCGCTCAGGCCTGCCGCCCGATAGGTCCGCGGACGCGCCCGGTCCGCGCCGTGGTCGAGGTCCGCCCCCTGGTCGAGGTCCTTGCCGTGGTCGAGGTCCTTCCACAGGATGTCCAGCGCCGCCGTCACCTCTCCCGTCGGCGATATCAGCATCATCGTGAGCGGGTTGAGCGCGGGGTCGTGCGGTGCGCCGCCGAGGCCCGGCCAGGCCTCCTCGCGCACCGCTGTTGCCTGAACGCGCCATTCTGATGGAAGATCTGACTCCGCAAATGTTGCGATCTGCATGTGACTCATCACGCTCATCGCTGCCACCTCTTTTTCGTTTCTGTTAACTCAACTCCCCGTGCACGGCAGTTGAACACATCGGCGACTCCGCTCAACTCACCGCATAGCGGACGCGATTCACCGTTCTTTGTTTACCAACAGATCAAATCCTTGTTGCGCCCCTGTCAAAAGCCGCCAATCGATGGCACTCTCTCCTCAATTCACTCCTGCACCACTCCTGAACCAGCGGGTGGCCTCACACCGGGCTGCCCGTAACCCCCCTCATAGGAGACTGAGTTGAGAAGCATCACCGCCACCCCCCGCAAGAACTCCCTGCGCGCCGCCGCCCTGGTCGCCTCCGCCGCCATGGTCGTGATCGGTGTCCAGACGGGTTCGGCGAACGCCGCGGCCGACAAGGCCGAGGGCGGGCAGCAGCTCGCGCTGTCCGCCGGGCAGCGGGCCTCCGCCATCAAGGACGCGCAGGGCGCGGCTTCCTCGACCGCCTCGAAGATCGGCCTGGACGGCAAGGAGAAGCTGGTCGTCCGCGACGTCGTCAAGGACGCGGACGGCACGGTGCACACGCGCTACGAGCGCACGTACGAGGGTCTGCCGGTGCTCGGCGGCGACCTGGTCGTGCACCAGAAGAAGAACGGTGGCCGCGACGTCACCAAGGCGACCGACGCCTCCATAGCCGTGCCCAGCACGACCCCGTCCCTCGCGCCCTCCGCCGCGAAGAAGAGCGCCCTCGGCGTCGCCGCCGCGGAGAAGACCGCCAAGGCCGACGCCGGCCAGGCGCCCCGCAAGGTGGTCTGGGCCGCGCAGGGCAAGCCCGTGCTCGCGTACGAGACGTACGTGACCGGCGTCCAGAAGGACGGCACGCCCAGCAAGCTGCACGTCATCACCGACGCGAACACCGGCAAGACGCTCTTCCAGGAAGAGATGATCCACACCGGCTCCGGCACCAGCACCTACAGCGGAAACGTTCCGCTCACCACGACGAAGTCCGGCTCCGGCTACGAGCTGACCGACGGTGCCCGCGGCGGCCACAAGACGTACGACCTGAACCAGGGCACCTCCGGCACCGGCGCGCTCTTCACCAACTCCAGCGACGTCTGGGGCGCGGACCGCCAGAAGGCGGGCGTCGACGCGCACTACGGCGCGGCCGTCACCTGGGACTTCTACAAGAACGTGCTCGGCCGCAGCGGCATCCGCAACGACGGCAAGGGTGCCTACTCCCGCGTCCACTACGGCAACGGCTACGTCAACGCCTTCTGGGACGACGACTGCTTCTGCATGACCTACGGCGACGGCGAGAACGACTCGCACCCGCTGACCTCGCTCGACGTGGCCGCCCACGAGATGAGCCACGGCGTCACCTCCGCCACCGCCAACCTGCGCTACAGCGGTGAGTCCGGCGGCCTGAACGAGGCGACGTCCGACATCTTCGGCACCGCCGCCGAGTTCTACGCCAACAACTCGACCGACGCCGGCGACTACCTCATCGGCGAGAAGATCGACATCAACGGCGACGGCACCCCGCTGCGCTACATGGACAAGCCGAGCAAGGACGGCCGCTCGAAGGACTACTGGTCCTCGTCCCTCGGCAACGTCGACGTCCACTACTCCTCGGGCCCCGCCAACCACTTCTTCTACCTGCTCTCCGAGGGCAGCGGCAGCAAGGTCGTCGGCGGCGTCAGCTACAACAGCCCCACCTACAACAACTCCAAGATCACGGGTATCGGCCGGGACAAGGCCACCAAGATCTGGTACAAGGCTCTGACCACGTACTTCACCTCCACCACCAACTACAAGGCCGCGCGCACCGCCACCCTCAAGGCCACCGCGGACCTCTACGGCGCCACCAGCAACGAGTACAAGACGGTCGCCGCCACCTGGTCCGCGATCAACGTCAAGTAACCCCCTCGGGTCCCCCGGGCCCCGAACCCCCTTCCGACGTGTGCCCCCGTCGCCCCTGCGGCAGCGGGGGCACGCGTGTCGTACGTACCATCGAGGCGTGATCGACCTCGGCTACTCCCTCTCCCGCCGCTTCCCCGACCCCCCGCAGACGGACTACCGCACCGCGGACGTGCACGCGCTGCGGCACGACCTCTTCTGCGGCGACGTCTACCTCGCCGACGTCAAGGCCGACCGGGAGCTGTCCACGGCCTGGGGATGGGTGCCGGTGCTCGACTTCGCCTGGGCCCTGTGCGACATCGTCGAGCAGCTCGACCTCGACCCCCGCGGCAGCCGCTCGGCGAGCACGCAGTTCGCCGAGCTGGACTTCACCGAGTCCACCGACTGCATGGTCTTCGAGCGCCGCTTCGGCTGGGTGGACGTCACCGCCGACTGGGCGCCCGACGAGCCGCCGCTCACCTTCAACCACAAGGAGCTGCGCCGCGAGGCCCGCGACTTCCTGCACGACCTGATCGCCGACCTGGCCGACATGCACGAGGGCCTCGCCGACAACCCCGTGATCTGGGACCTGCAGAGCCGCTTCCCCCGCGTCTGAGCCGCGCCCCGGCCGCCCTCGGCCCGGCAAAGCCGCTACGCCTCCGGCGGGCCCTCCACCCGCACGCCTATGTGCGCGGCGAACGCCGGCGCCAGGTCCAGCAGCTGCGCCGGGCTGACGACAGCCCCCGCCAGTCGCTCGATCCCGCCGGCGACGTCCAGCTCGGCCACCGCCCGCAGGTCGACGTCCGTCATCGTCGCGGCGTGGAACTCCACCCGGCGCAGCGCGCAGTCGCGGAAGACGACGCGCTCCAGCCGCGCGCCCGCGAAGTCGGCCTCGGAGAGCACGCAGCCCTCGAAGGTGACCTCCTTGAGGACCGCCTGGCGCAGGTTCAGATAGTCGATCTTGCCGCCGCGGATCAGGACCCGCTCCAGGACCGCCCCCTGCAGCTGCACGCCGCCGAAGCGCGCGTCCAGCACCTCCACGTCGCGCAGCGACGCCTCGGCCAGGTCGGTGCCCACCCCGCGCACGCCCTCCAGGACGCAGTCCACGAACCGCGCCCGGCTCAGCACGGTCTCGTCCAGCCCGCAACCGGAGAACCCGCAGTCCATGAAGCGGGAGCCCCGCGCGTCCTGCCCCGCGAAGTCGGCGTCGGCGAAGCCGACCCCGTCGTGATCTCCCTCCGGCTCCAGGCCGGTCCCGTCGTACGCCCTCAGCTCGGGCAGCCGGACCTCGGGGAGCCGGGCCACCGGCCCCGCGCTCCCTCGTGTGCCGCCCCCGCGCCGCCTCGTCCCGTTCGTCATGCCGGTCACCGTCCCACACGGCACTGACAACGGCGCCTGACCAGGCCGGACGGGAGCTCTAGAGGCGGGATCCCCTGAGACGGGATCCCTTGACCTCAATCGCGGTTCAGGTTGAAGACTCGAGATCGTTCCCGACCAACCCCTTCCCCACCACCCCCGACCTCCCGTGAGGAGCCCGTCATGCGCGCTGTCCGGCTGCACACCTTCGGTCCCGCCGAGAACCTCTCGTACGAGCGGGTCGAGGACCCGGTCCCCGGTCCCGGGCAGGTCCGCATCGCCGTCGCCTCGGTCGGTGTGCACCTCGTCGACACCACGCAGCGCGCCGGCGACCCGAACGGGCCGTACGGGCTCCCCGAGCTGCCGTACACCCCCGGTCGCGAGGTCGCCGGCACCGTCGACGCGCTGGGCGAGGGCACCGACCCGAAGTGGCTCGGGCACCGGGTCGTCGCCCACTTCGGGCGCTTCTCGACGGGCGGCGGCTACGCGGAGCTGGCCGTCGTCGACGCGGCCAGACTGCACGAGCTGCCCGACGGGCTCTCGGAGGACCGGGCCGTCGCCCTGATCGGCACGGGTCGCACGGCGCTCGGCATCCTCGGCTTCGTGGAGCTGTCCGGGGACGACGTGGTGATCGTGACGGCCGCCGCCGGAGGCATCGGTTCCCTGCTCGTGCAGTACGCCAGGAACGCGGGGGCCACCGTCGTCGGCCTGGCCGGCGGGCGGGAGAAGGTGGCGCACGTGGGCGCGCTGGGCGCCGACATCGCGCTCGACTACACCGACCCCGAGTGGCCCGAGCGGGCCCGTACGGCCCTGTGGGGGCGCGCCGCGACGGTCGTCCTCGACGGGGTCGGCGGACCGGCCGCGCGCGCCGCCGTGGACCTGCTGGGCCCGGGCGGGCAGCACGTGGTCTTCGGCTGGTCGTCGCAGGGCACGGTGGGCGGCGGCCCGCTGGAACTGAGCCCCGAGGAGCTCGCCGAGCGGGGCATCACCTCGCGGTCCGTGCTGGGTCCGGCCATGCTGGAGCGTTTCGGCGGCGGTGACGCGGGGTTGCGGCGGCTGGAGGAGCTGTCCCTGGCACAGGCCGCGGCCGGCACGGTCGTACCGGCCGTGCACCACTTCCCGCTCGCCCGCGCCGCGGCCGCGCACAAGGCCCTGGAGACGCGCGGAACGATCGGCAAGGTCGTCCTCGTGCCGTAGCCGCCCGGACGTCCGGACGTCCGGACGTCCGGACGTCCGACAAGCGGCGGCCCCTCGGCAGGCCTAAGGTGGATTGCTGAGCTTCTGCACGACCACGACCGCACCCGTCGAGAGCAGGTCCTTCATGAGCTCGACGAACCCACCTCCCGTACCCCCGCCGCCCTGGTCCGGCACCCCTCCCGATCCCCGCCGCTGGTGGGGGCTCGTGGTCATCGCCATCGCCCAGCTCATGGTCGTGCTGGACGCGACGATCGTGAACATCGCCCTGCCGTCGGCCCAGCGCGATCTCGGCATGTCCGACAGCAACCGGCAATGGGTGATCACCGCCTACACCCTCGCCTTCGGCGGGCTCCTGCTGCTCGGGGGCAGGATCGCCGACCTCGTGGGGCGCAAGCGCACCTTCGCCATCGGTCTCGTGGGCTTCGCGGGCGCCTCCGCGCTGGGCGGCGCGGCGCACGCGCCGGGCATGCTCTTCACGGCGCGCGCCCTGCAGGGCGCGTTCGGCGCGCTGCTCGCCCCCTCGGCGCTGTCGCTGCTGACGACGACGTTCACGGACGTGAAGGAGCGCGGCAAGGCGTTCGGCATCTACGGCGCGATCGCGGGCGGCGGCGCGGCGATCGGGCTGATCGCGGGCGGGCTGCTGACCGAGTACCTCGACTGGCGCTGGTGCCTGTACGTGAACGTGCCGATCGCCCTCGTCGCGCTGCTCGGCGCGGCGTTGCTGCTGCACGACCACCGGCCCGCGCGCGACGAGCGGCCCCGGCTGGACGTGCCCGGCGTGGTGCTGGGCTGCGGCGGGCTCGTCGCCATCGTCTACGCCTGCAGCGAGGCGGAGCCGCGCGGCTGGGGCGACCCGCTGGTCCTGGGGCTGCTGTGCGGCGGGATCGCGCTGCTCGCGGCGTTCGCCTGGTGGCAGCAGCGGGCGCCGAGCTGTCTCTTATACACATC
>KL569397.1:23397-23518 GCA_000715685.1 Streptomyces lilacinus | reverse complement strand
CCCTGCCGCTGCACATCATCCGCGACCGCAATCGCGGCGGGGCGGTGATGACGATGGCGCTGGCCGTGGTGGCGCTGTTCGGCATGTTCCTCTTCATGACGTACTACCTGCAGGTCGTCCT
>KL569397.1:21927-23152 GCA_000715685.1 Streptomyces lilacinus | reverse complement strand
CCTGCAGGTCGTCCTCGGCTATTCGCCGCTGCGCACGGGGCTCGCGTTCCTGCCGATGACAGCGGCCATCGTCGTCGGCTCGACACAGATCTCGGCCCGGCTGATGAGCCGGCTGCCGCCGCGCCTGCTGATGGGCCCGGGGGCGCTGCTGGCCGCGTCGGGGCTGTTCCTGCTGACGTTCCTGCCGGTCGAGCCGGCCTACGTCTCGCACGTGCTGCCCGCCATGCTCCTCGTCGGCCTCGGCATGGGTCTGATCTTCATGCCGGTCGTCAACGTGGCGACGTCGGGCGTGGCCCCGCGCGACTCCGGGGTCACCTCGGCCACGGTCAACACGGCGCAGCAGGTGGGCGGTTCGATCGGCACCGCGCTCCTCAACACGATCGCCACGTCCACGGCGGCGACCTACGTCACCGCGCACCTCAAGGCGGCGGCCCTGACCGGCGCCGTGGGACCGGCGGTGCGCGACGGGGTGACCAAGGCCGGCGTCGTCCACGGCTTCAACGTCGCGATCGGCTGGGCCGCCGGGATCATGCTGCTCGCGGGGCTCGTCGCCGGAACGCTGATCACCGCCCGTGCGCCCAAGCGCGTCGCCGAGCCCGGCGCCGTGCCGGCCGCGTACGACCCCCATCGCATGCGCGAAGTCTGACACCGGGAAATCCGGTGGCGCGATCACGCCGCCGAGCCCATCCTCGTCATCATGCGCATCCGAGACGCCGAGCCCGCCGACTGGCCCGCCATCTGGCCGTTCTTCCGGACCATCACGGCCGCCGGCGACACCTACGCCTACCCCCGCGACCTCACGTCCGAGCAGGGGCGCGAGGGGTGGATGCTCTCCGCGCCCGGCCGCACCGTCGTGGCGGTGGACGAGGACGGCACGGTGCTCGGCAGCGCCAAGATGAACCCCAACCAGGGGGGCGGCGGCTCCCACG
Organism: Streptomyces lilacinus; assembly: GCA_000715685.1. GTDB lineage: Bacteria > Actinomycetota > Actinomycetes > Streptomycetales > Streptomycetaceae > Streptomyces > Streptomyces lilacinus. The sequence goes on along the minus strand of KL569397.1, from coordinate 22,223 downwards.
TCGCCAGCGCCAGCTACATGGTCGCGCCCGAGCACGCCGGCCGCGGCATCGGTCGGGCCCTCGGCGAGCACACGCTGGCGTGGGCCCGCGCCGAGGGCTACCGCGGCATGCAGTTCAACGCCGTCGTGGAGGCAAACGTCCGCGCCGTCGCGCTGTGGCGCTCGCTCGGCTTCGAGGTGATCGGCACGGTGCCGGAGGGCTTCCGGCTGCCGGACGGCTCGTACACGGGGCTCCACGTCATGTACCAGGCGCTGTGAGGGGCCCCGGACGGGCTGACAAAGTCAGCCCGTCCGGCG
>KL569397.1:16801-21624 GCA_000715685.1 Streptomyces lilacinus | reverse complement strand
TCCGGGGGTCCGCGGGCGCAGCCCCCGGTTACGGGAAGGGGCGGGACCGGGGAAAGAACCCCGCTCAGCGCACGATCCGCAGCTCCCGCTCCGTGTTGTTCAGCCGCCGCGCCCCCGAGTCCGTGCAGACCACGATGTCCTCGATGCGGACACCGAAGCGGCCCGGCAGGTAGATCCCCGGCTCGATGGAGAAGCACATGCCGGGCACCAGCGGCAGGTGTTCGCCCTCCACCATGTAGGGCGGCTCGTGCGTCGTGACGCCGATGCCGTGCCCGGTGCGGTGGATGAAGTACTCGCCGTACCCGGCGCGGCGGATGACCTGTCGGGCCACGCGGTCGATCTCCTGGCAGGCCACGCCCGGCCGCACGGCCTCGAACGCCGCCTGCTGGGCCTCGCGGACGAGGTCGTGGACCTTGCGCTCCTCGGCGGTGGGCTCGCCCACGTGCACGGTGCGGGTGGTGTCGGAGCCGTAGCCGTCCTTCAGGCCGCCGAAGTCGAGGACGACCATGTCGCCGTCCTCGATGACGCGTTCGCCCGCCTCGTGGTGCGGGTTGGCGCCGTTGGGGCCGGAGCCGACGATCGTGAAGTCGACCTGACTGTGGCCGTGCTCGCGCAGCAGCCGGGCCAGGTCCGCGGCCACCTCGTGCTCCCGCCGGCCGGCGAACGGCAGCTCGGTGATCGCCTCGTACGTGGCGTCCGCGGCGGCGCCCGCCGCGGCGAGGGCCTCGATCTCCTGGGCGTCCTTGACCGCCCGCAGCATGGGCATCGCCTCGGTGAGCGCGCCCCAGCCGAGCCCGGGGCAGGTGCGCTGCAGGGCCAGCAGGTGCAGGGCCCAGGCGTTGTCGGAGACGCCGTAACGCCCCTGCGGCTCGAGGAGCTTGGCGAGCGCGGCATACGGATTCTCGCCGTCCACCCAGCCGTTAATGGCCAAAGATCCCGCCGCGGGTGCCTTCTCGGCGTCGGGCCGTTCGAGCTGGGGCACCAGCAACTGGGGCCTGCGGCCCGGGGAGAGGACCAGAGCGGTGAGCCGCTCGGTGACGACCGGCACGTACCCGCACAGCCATACGAGGTCGGGACCCGGCATGATGATCAGACCGGCGAGCCCCTCCTGAGCGGCGGACCGGACGGCGCGGTCCATGCGCGCGGCATAGAAATCGACATCGCTCATGGGCGAAGAGTAATCCCAACGAAGGCGGTCGGCGCGGCCATCTCTACCTGACGGGTGAGACCCCTCCTCCTCAAGGCTGAGGCCAATACCCTTCCCAGGGTCGATTTATCCCTGGTTCCTCGTCAATTCATTGTGCCCCGGGAACTCGGCTCCCTAGCGTGTTCATGCCCGCGCTGCACACCCGTACGCACAGCCGCGGTACACGCGCATGAAAATGGAAGTTGAAGGAGCATCATGTTCCGTCGAGTCGGGCGGTTCGCCGTCCACCGGCCCTGGCTCACGATCGCGGGATGGCTCATCGCGGCCGTTGCCCTCGCCGTGCTGGCCCCGGGGCTCAAGTCCACCACGGACGAAACCGAGTTCCTCCCCTCGCACTACGAATCCGTACGGGTGGGCAACCTTCAGCAGAAGGCCTTCCCGCAAACCGAAGCACCCGCCGCGACGGCGGTATTCCAGCGTTCCGACGGCGGGAAGCTGACCGAGGCCGACAAGCGTGACGTCGCGAAGGTCACCAGCGGCCTCGACGGCAAGCACCGGGCGAAGATCGCCAAGGTGGTGACCAACCCGCAGGCCGTCTCCCCCAACGGCGAGATAGCCCTGGCCCAGATCATCGCCGACACCAAGAACACGTACGACGAGAAGCTGCCGGAGTCCATCAAGGACCTGCGTCAGGACGCCAAGGAGCTCCTGAACGGCACCCAGCTGAAGCTCGGCATCACCGGCCCGGCGGCGATGAACCTGGACTCCAAGGAGTCCTCGGGCAACACCGACGCCATGGTCATGGCGGCGACGTTCGTCCTCATCATCGTGCTGCTGCTGGTCATCTTCCGCAGCCCGCTGATCGCCATCATGCCGGTGCTCATCATCGCGGTCGTCTCGATGGTGGCCACGGGCCTCATCGGCACCGCCGCGGAACTCGGCGGACTGAAAGCGGACGCTTCCATTTCGGCGATTCTCATCGTCGTCCTCTTCGGCGTCGGCACCGACTACATCCTCTTCCTTCTCTTCCGTTACCGCGAACACCTGCGCAAGGGACAGGAGCCCAAGGAGGCTCTCGTCGAGGCGGTCGCGCGGGTCGGCGAAACGATTGCCTCCGCGGCCGGCGCGGTCATCGTGGCATTCCTCGCCCTGCTGCTCTCCACCATGGGCATGATGCGGGCGATGGGCCCGTCCCTGGCGATTTCCGTGGCCGTCACGCTCGTGGCCGCGCTCACTCTCGTACCGGCCGTCTTCTCGCTTCTCGGCCGGGCCGCCTTCTGGCCCTCCAAGGCGTGGCGGAAGACGCCGCGGAATCGCTTCGCGAACGGCGTGGGCAATCTCGTCTCCCGCCGTCCGGGCATTGTCGCGGCGCTGTCCACGGTCGTCCTCGCCGTGCTGGCCGTCGGCGCTTTCAGCTTCAAGGCGCAGTTCGACACCAGCAGCCAGCTGCCGCAGAAGCTGGAGTCCGTCCAGGCCATGAAGGACCTGCAGCGCGGCTTCTCCGCCGGCCAGTCCGACCCGGCCATGGTCTACCTGCGGTCCAAGGACGGCTCCCGCCTCCAGCCGGCCGCCCTCGAGAAGTTCCGCGCCGAGCTCGCCGGCATCGACGGCGTCGGCCAGGCCGCCCCGGCCGTCCCCAACGCCGCGGGCGACGTCGCCCAGTACAGCGTCGTCCTGAAGTACGCGCCCACCGCCGAGAAGTCCATCGAGCTCGCCGGCGGCGCCCTGCGCGACACCGCCCACAAGGCCGCCCCGGCCGGCACCGAGGCCCTCGTCGGCGGCACCTCGGCCGTCCTGTCCGACATCGAGGACGCCGTCGGCCACGACTACCGGGTCGTCTTCCCCGTCGCCGGCCTCGCGATCATGATCATCCTGGGCCTGCTGCTCCGCAGCCTCGTCGCGCCCCTGTACCTGATGATCGCCGTCGCCCTCGGCTTCGGCGCGACCCTCGGCTCCACGGTCTGGCTCTTCCAGGACGTCAAGGGCGAGCACGGCCTGCTGTTCATGCTGCCGGTGATCGTCTACCTCTTCGTGGTCGCCATCGGCACCGACTACAACATCCTCATGGTCGCCCGCCTCCGCGAGGAGGTCCGCCGCGGCATCCCGCCCCGCGAGGCCATCCGCACGGCGGTCGCCCAGTCCACGCCGACCATCTCCGCCGCCGCGATCATCCTCGCCGGCACCTTCGGCGTGCTGATCCTGGCCGACAACTCCATGCTCCAGCAGATGGGCTTCGCGGTCGGCTTCGGCATCCTGCTCACCGCCTTCGTCATGGCGATGCTGCTGGTGCCCACGGTCACCTCGCTGCTGGGCCACAAGGCCTGGTGGCCGGGCCACCAGGACTCCCCGCGGGAGCAGGCGGTCGAGGCGCACGTCGCCGACGAGCCCGTGTCGTCGTACCGCGCGTAGGCACCCCGACAAACGACGGAACCGCAGGCCCCGAATCGAGGGGCCTGCGGTTCCGTCGTTCTCGAAGCCGCCTGTCGGACTCGAACCGACGACCTTCGCTTTACAAGAGCGGTGCTCTACCAGCTGAGCTAAGGCGGCATGCGTCACGCAGTCTACCCACAACGACTTCGTGACCCGCCACCTGCTGACAACCGCTTCCGGCCCGGGTAGCGTCACCAGGAATCCGGCCCAATTGGACTGGACCACACACTCCCTCTACTCGGATCGTCCGGCACGTTCCTGCCGGTGAAGGGATCACATCACCATGGCCACGGTCACTTACGACAAGGCGACCCGGATCTACCCCGGCGCCGACAAGCCCGCCGTCGACCAGCTCGACATCGCCATCGAGGACGGCGAGTTCCTCGTCCTCGTCGGCCCCTCCGGCTGCGGCAAATCCACCTCGCTGCGCATGCTCGCGGGCCTGGAGGACGTCAACGGCGGAGCGATCCGCATCGGCGACCGCGACGTGACGCACCTGCCGCCCAAGGACCGGGACATCGCCATGGTGTTCCAGAACTACGCGCTCTATCCGCACATGACCGTCGCCGACAACATGGGCTTCGCCCTGAAGATCGCGGGCGTGCCGAAGTCCGAGATCCGGCAGAAGGTCGAGGACGCGGCCCGCATCCTCGACCTCACCGAGTACCTGGGCCGCAAGCCCAAGGCCCTCTCCGGCGGCCAGCGGCAGCGCGTGGCGATGGGCCGCGCCATCGTGCGCGAGCCGCAGGTCTTCCTCATGGACGAGCCGCTGTCGAACCTGGACGCCAAGCTGCGCGTGCAGACCCGCACCCAGATCGCCGGGCTGCAGCGTCGCCTCGGCATCACCACCGTGTACGTCACCCACGACCAGGTCGAGGCCATGACCATGGGCGACCGGGTCGCGGTCCTCAAGGACGGCCTGCTGCAGCAGATCGACTCGCCGCGCAACATGTACGACCGGCCGGCCAACCTCTTCGTGGCGGGCTTCATCGGCTCCCCGGCGATGAACCTCGTCGAGGTCCCGATCGCCGACGGCGGCGTGAAGTTCGGCAACAGCGTCGTGCCCGTCTCCCGCGAGGCCCTGACCACCGCCGCCGACAAGGGCGACCGCACGGTCACCGTGGGTGTCCGCCCCGAGCACTTCGACCTGGTCGAGCGCACCCTCGAGAAGGACGGCGCCCCGGCCGGCGTCGCCGTCACCGTGAACGTCGTCGAGGAGCTCGGCGCCGACGGCTACGTCTACGGC
>KL569397.1:14433-16544 GCA_000715685.1 Streptomyces lilacinus | reverse complement strand
CGTCTACGGCACCGCCGAGGTCGGCGGCGAGCGGACCGACATCGTGGTGCGCGTGAACGGCCGACAGGTGCCGGAGAAGGGCTCCGTGCTGCACGTCGTGCCCCGCCCGGGCGAGCTGCACGTCTTCTCGACCTCCTCCGGCGAGCGCCTCGACTGATCCCCTGCGCGGGTCCCCGCGCCGCCGGTTCCGTACGCCATGTGTCCGGACCCGGCGGGGCGGGGTATCCGTGTCTGCCGATCGCCGGCAAATACCCCGACACACCGCGCGTTTCGACTCCTGTGCGTCAACTTGGTGGCCACACGGATGCGCGGTGTCGTCGCTCGACCGGGTGACTAAATGTCGCCTCGTCATTACGCCTCGCTACCATCTGCGGCATGAACCAGGCCGCCCGCCGCATCGGCAGAACTCTCGCTCTCGTCCTCCCGGTCGTTCTCGTCCTCTCGGGAACCCTCGCGGTCACGCGCGTCCCCTGGGCCGCGCCGAACGCGGAGTCGCAGGTCCTCACCGCGTCGTCCAACAACGCCTCGACCGTCGCCACGGCTCGCGCCCAGCACGAGGTCCTGCGGGACCGGCTGCTGAAGGAGCTCCAGGAGAAGAACCCCGGCGTCGCCCTCACCCACCTCCAGGAGGCGACCAACGGCCGTCCGTCGCTGGCCCGCTACTGCGTGGGCATCGCCCGGACCCTCGGCCAGGCCGCGGTCCGCAAGCTCGGCCAGCGCAAGGCCCAGTCCTACGCCCGGCCCGTCTGCGACACCGCCTACGCCACCGGCGTCGTCCAGGGCCACTGACGGCCCCCTCCCCACGGGACCGGGCCCGCCACCGGCCGCACCTCCGCTCGCGGCACGGCATATCGTGCGGAGCATGACCGGCACGCAGCCCAGCCCGTACCCCGCGCAAGCCGTGATCCTGGCCGGTGGCCAAGGATCACGGCTTCGCCCGTACACCGACGACCGTCCCAAGCCGATGGTCGAGATCCCCGGCACGGGGGTCCCGATCATCGGCCATCAGCTTGCCTGGCTCGCCGCGGAGGGCGTCACCGACGCGGTCGTCTCGTGCGGCCATCTGGCGGAAGTCCTGCGGGACTGGCTCGTGTCGGCCGATCTGCCGCTGCGGGTGACGACCGTGGTCGAGAAGGAGCCGCTGGGTCGGGGCGGCGGCCTGAAGTTCGCGGCCGCGTCCCTGCCGCGGCCCGACGAGCCCTGGTACGCCACCAACGGCGACATCTGGACGCGCTTCTCGCTGCGCGAGATGGCCGCCTTCCACCACGAGCGCGACGCCACGGCGACGCTGGCGCTGGCCCGGCCGCGCATCCCCTGGGGCGCCGTGGAGACCGACGAGTTCGGCCACGTCCTCGACTTCATCGAGTCGCCGCCCTCGCCCTATCTGATCAATGCCGGGGTGTACGTCTTCTCCCCCGCCTTCACCGCCCTGCTGCCGGAGCGCGGCGACCACGAGCGCACCACGTTCCCGCGCCTGGCGCGGGAACGCCGCCTGGCGGGCTTCCCGCTGCCGCAGGGCGCGTACTGGCGCGCCATCGACACGGCGAAGGACCTGACGGAGGCCGCGAAGGAGCTCGCGCGGGGCTGATTTCAGCCCGTCCGGCGTATGAGGACACCGCGCGCAGCGCGGTCCAGGGAGGCTGGGGGCGCAGCCCAGGAAACGGCGAAGGGGCGGGACCGGGGCCTCCCCCTTCCCCCAACGACCCGGGGCCCGAGGGCACACGCCCTCGGGCCCCGGGAGGGGGGTGGGAACCTCAGCCCAGCAGGCCCCCGAGCGCTCCGCCGCCCGAGCCGCCGTTGGTACCGCCGCTCGAGCCACCCGTGGACGTGCCGCTCGTGCTGCCGCCCGTCGAGGAGCCCGTGGAGCTGTGCGGGGGCGCGGCCGGGGCCGGGGCGCGGTGCGGGGTCTGGGGAGCCGGGCGGACGCTGCCCGTGCTGCCCGTGGACGTCCCCGCGGTGCCCGCCGTGCCCCCCGGCGTCCGCACCGTGCCGGCCGGAGCCGACGGCGTGGCACCCGGGACCGGCGGCTTGTGGTTCGACGCGCTCGGCTTCGGCGTACCCGTCGCCGACGGCCCGTGCGAGCCGCGCGGCGCAGACGACGACGGCCGCTG
>KL569397.1:1648-14180 GCA_000715685.1 Streptomyces lilacinus | reverse complement strand
CGGCCGCTGCGGCAGCGGCGAGCCGGGCAGGCTGTTGGCCGGCGGCGCCGGCACCCCGGGCGCCTCGGCGACCCGCGAGGAGCGGACCGCACCGCCGAGCATCGAGCCGACGAGCAGCGACAGCCCGATGACCACGGTCGCCATGACCGTGCCCCGGCGCAGCACCCGGCGCCGCAGCGCCCACAGCTCGGCGCGCGGGCCGAGCCGCCGCCACGCCTCGCCGGCCAGCCGGCCGTCGATGGAGTAGAAGGGCGCCCCGGCGATGACCAGGGGGCTCCACGCGGCGAGGTAGATGATGTCGGGCGCGTCGTAGACGGGGGCGCTGCGCCAGCTGACCGTGACGAGCAGGACCGCGGAGAGCAGGGCGCCGATGCCGGCGGCCAGCCGCTGCCAGAGGCCGAAGATGGTGAGGACGCCGACGACGACCTGGAGGAAGGCGACGGTCAGGCCGGCGCCGATGGGGTGGCTGAGGGCGAACTCGCGCAGGGGCTCGGCCACCGCCCAGGGGTGGAGGGCCTTGAGCCAGCCGACCATCGAGCCGCCGTGCTTGCCGCCCTCGAAGTAGACGGGGTCGCAGAGCTTGCCCATGCCGGCGTAGACGGAGATGAGGCCGAGGAAGACGCGCAGGGGGAGGAGGACGACGCCGAGGTTCATCCGGCGGCCGGGGTAGTAGGCGTGCCGGACGGCGTCGCCCTGGCGGCCGCGCCGGAGGTCGTCCTCGTCGCCGTCCCGCTCGTCGTCGTAGTCCGGGTAGTCCGGGTGGGACCCGTGGGCCCCGTACGCCTCGTCGTCGTCGAACGCGCTGCCGGTGGGGCGCACGCCCTGCAGGAGCGAGGTCCGGGGGCCGTCCCCGGCGGCGTCGGCGGGCCCGCGGGGGCCGATGACGGTGGTGGGGGCGTCGTCGACGGCGATGCGCGGCAGCACCTGGGTCGCGCCGGCGTCCCCGCCCCCGACGGCCGGGTGGGCGGCGGTGCCGGAGTCTCTGACCGCCTGCAGGAGCTGGGTGGAGGCGTCTCCCGGACCGGTCCGCCCGCTCCACACCACGGGCGCGCGGCGCTTGGCCGCGCCCTTGGCCGCGGGCAGCCGCGCCGAGTCCACTCCCCCGGCGAAGGGCCGGGTGGCGCGTGGGGGGCGGGCGAGCTGCACCCGGAAGCTCATGTGGTTGACGATGACCTGCGCGGGGTCGGACGGCACCTTCACCGTACTCAGCGCGGGCTGGTCGTCGTACCCGGAAGAGCTTCCCCCCGTAGGTGTGCGGGGTGTTCTGGTGTCCACACTCATCTAACCGAGTGACCGGAGGTTAGGACACTGCCTTGACCCCTCGGATGTGTCCGAGGCCCGTCAACATCATCAGCCAAACGCGCGGTGGCCGGGGAGATCGTCCCCGGCCACCCGAAAGATCCGCGAAAGTCCCGCAGCGGAGCTGCGGGCCGCCCGACCGCGTCAGGCGCGGCGGCGCGCGGCCTCGTAGAGCACGACGCCCGCGGCGACACCGGCGTTGAGCGACTCGGCGCCGCCCGGCATCGGGATGCGCACGCGGAAGTCGCAGGTCTCGCCGACGAGGCGGGACAGGCCCTTGCCCTCGCTGCCGACGACGATGACGACCGGGCCGTCGAGGGCGTCCAGCTCGTGCAGCTCGACGTCGCCGTCGGCCGCGAGGCCCACGACGATCAGGCCCTCCTTCTGGTACGCCTCGAGCATGCGCGTCATGTTGGTGGCGCGGGCGACGGGCGTCCGGGCTGCGGTGCCGGCGGAGGTCTTCCAGGCGCTGGCGGTCATGCCGGCCGCGCGGCGCTCGGGGACGACCACGCCGTGGCCGCCGAAGGCGGAGACGGAGCGGACGACGGCGCCGAGGTTGCGCGGGTCGGTGATGCCGTCGAGGGCGACGATCAGCGGGTCCTCGCCGTTGTCGGCGGCGTACGCCGTGAGGTCCTCGGGGTGCGCGTAGTCGTACGGCGGCACGGACAGGACGAGGCCCTGGTGGTTGAGGCCGTTCGTCATCCGGTCCAGCTCGGGACGCGGGGCCTCCATGAGGTTGAGGCCCTTCTCCGTGGCGAGCTGGATGGCCTCGCGCACGCGCTCGTCGCTGTCGACGAACTGCTGGACGTAGAGCGTGTTCGCGGGCACGCCCTCGCGCAGCGCCTCGACGACCGAGTTGCGGCCGACGACGAGCTCGTTGGTGCCCTTGGGACCGCCGCGGCGCGGGGCCGGGCGGCGGGCGGCGTGCTTGGCCTGGGACGCGGCGACACGGTTCTTCTTGTGTCCCTTGCGCATGTGCGCGGGCGGGGTCGGGCCCTTGCCCTCCAGGCCCCGGCGCCGCTGGCCGCCGCTGCCGACCGTCGCGCCCTTCTTGTTGGACGTGCGGCGGTTCCTGCGCTGGCTGTTGCCGGCCATGGGGTCACCTATCTCTTTACTGCTCAGAACCGCATGGGGTGCGGCTCAGTAAACGTACGTACGAAAAGTGTCCCTCAGGACAGGGACCAACGCGGACCCGAAGGGGTGTCCTCGATCGTCAGGCCGGTCTGCTGGAGCTGGTCGCGGATGGTGTCGGCGGTGGCCCAGTCCTTGCGGCCGCGGGCCGCCTCGCGCTGCTCGAGGACCATGCGGACCAGGGAGTCGACGACGCCGTGGAGGTCCTCGCTGCGCTCGGTGCCGGTGCCGGCCCACTGCTCGGACAGCGGGTCCAGGCCCAGCACGCCGAGCATGGCGCGGACCTCGGCCAGGCGGGCGACGGCACCGTCCTTGTCGTCCGCGGTGAGGGCGGAGTTCCCCTGCCGGACGGTGGTGTGGACCACCGCGAGGGCCTGCGGGACGCCGAAGTCGTCGTCCATCGCCTCGGCGAACGCGGGCGGCACCTCGACGGCGGGCTCGACCGGGCCGGCGAGCTCGACCACGCGCTGCATGAAGCCCTCGATCCGCGCGAACGCGGACTCGGCCTCGCGCAGGGCCTCCTCGCTGTACTCGATCATCGACCGGTAGTGCGGGGTGCCCAGGTAGTAGCGCAGGACGATGGGACGCCAGTGCTTGACCATCTCGGCGACGAGCACCGAGTTGCCCAGCGACTTCGACATCTTCTCGCCGCTCATCGTGACCCAGGCGTTGTGCGCCCAGTACGACGCGAAGTCGTCGCCGAAGGCCTTGGCCTGGGCGATCTCGTTCTCGTGGTGCGGGAAGATCAGGTCCAGGCCGCCGCCGTGGATGTCGAAGGCCTCGCCCAAGTACTTGTGGGCCATGGCCGAGCACTCCAGGTGCCAGCCCGGACGGCCGCGACCCCACGGGGTCTCCCAGGAGGGCTCGCCGGGCTTGGCGGCCTTCCACATGGCGAAGTCGCGCGGGTCGCGCTTGCCGGTCTCGCCCTCGCCGGAGGGCTGCAGCAGATTGTCCAGCTCCTGGTTGGACAGCTCCAGGTAGCCGGGGAAGGAGCGCACGTCGAAGTAGACGTTGCCGTCGGCGGCGTAGGCGTGACCGCGCTCGATCAGCCCGCGCATCATCTCGATCATCTCCGGCACGTGACCGGTCGCGCGCGGCTCGACGGTCGGCCGCAGGCAGCCCAGCACGTCGTAGCCGGTGTTGAACGCGCACTCGTTCTCGTAGCCGATCGACCACCACGGCCGGCCCTGGTCCGCCGCCTTCGCGATGATCTTGTCGTCGATGTCGGTGACATTGCGCACGAACGTCACGTCGTAGCCGCGGTAGGTGAACCAGCGGCGCATGATGTCGAAGTTCAGGCCGGAACGGATGTGGCCGATATGCGGCGCGGCCTGCACGGTCGCGCCGCACAGGTAGATCGAGACACAGCCCGGCCGGAGCGGGGAGAAGTCACGGATCTGCCGGGCGCTGGTGTCGTACAGGCGAATGGTCACGGAACCAGGGTAGTGGGCCGCGAGGAGTGCCTCGCCCCTTCCGGGGCAGGCTGTCTCATTGGCGGACGCATCGACGTGGCCGGTCTACGACGGAATAAAAGCTTCCGGTGGAACCGTCCTCGCGTCTTTGACCTCTATTTACTATCTGCACATGATAGGGAACCGCATGGTAGCTTCGCCGAGCGTCTCGCCTGCCCGGTGAGGCCCCGCGCAACCAGCGGAATCCGGACACGGGACTCAGGAGGGACGTTGCAGTCCTCTGCGACGGTGCAGGAGCGGCAGCAGGAACTTCCTGTCCCGCGGCCCACGCGAATAGCGCCGAAGGGCAGACTCGCGGCACTCGACGGACTCCGTCTGCTCGCCGCCCTCATGGTCGTCCTCTATCACTACGTCGCTTTCAACAGCGGCGCGTGGTCCGCGGCGTCCGAGGTCCTCTTCCCCAAGGCGTACCTGCCGACGTCGTACGGCTGGCTGGGCGTCCAGCTCTTCTTCCTCATCAGCGGCTTCGTCATCTGCATGAGCGCCTGGGGAAGAAACGTCGGCGACTTCGCCGCCTCCCGGGTCACCCGGCTCTATCCCGCGTACTGGTTCGCGGTGCTCGCCACCGCACTCGTCGTCTTCCTCTTCCCGGTCGTCAACGACGCGCCGAAGTTGAGCGACGTCGCCGTGAACCTCACGATGTTCCACGAGCCGATGAAGGTCCCGGCCGTGGACGGCGTCTACTGGACGCTGTGGGTCGAGCTCCGCTTCTACCTGCTCTTCGCGCTGATCGTGTGGAAGGGTCTGACCTACCGGCGGACCGTGGGCTTCTGCGTCGTCTGGGGCGTCGCCGCCGCCATCGCCGTGGCGGTCGACGTCGAGCTGCTGAACGTCGTCCTGCTGCCGGGCGACTGCTGGTACTTCATCGCGGGCATCGCCTTCTACCTGATGTACCGCTACGGGCCGAACCTCGTCCTGTGGACGATCGTCGGCGCCTGCTTCCTGGCCGGCCAGCACTTCCTGCTGGACGCGCACGAGCACGCCGAGCGCTACATGGGCCACAAGGTCCCGCAGTGGCCGACGATCATGCTGCTCGCCCTCTTCTTCGCCGCCATCGCCGCGGTGGCCCTGGGCTGGACCAGCCGGATCAACTGGCGCTGGCTGTCCACGGCGGGCGCGCTGACCTACCCGCTGTACCTGCTGCACGAGCGCATGGGCTGGGTCGTGATCAAGCACTTCGAGGGGGACGTCCCCCGGTACGTGCTGGTTCCGGCGCTCGTGGCGGCCATGCTCGCCGCCTCCTGGTTCCTGCACCGCCTGTGGGAGCGCCCGGTCGCCCGCCTGGTCAAGCGCGGCATGAACCGCGCCCTGGCCGAGGTGCGGGCCGGCCGCGAGCGCGTCTGAGGACGTCTGGCGCGCCTGAGGACGTCTGAGGGCCGTCCTCGCCGCCCCGGGGCATCCGGGTGGCCCGGTCACTGACCCGTTCGGCGGAATTAACGTGACCATCGGGCGAAAACCGGATGTCCACCGGGCTCCCGCGCGACCTCGGTCCCCCGACGGGGGCGATGGGTGTGCCAGCATGCTGCGTGGCTCACACCCGTGCGCCGGCAGTCAACGGGAGAGGACGACATGCGTTTCGCCAGCGGCGGCGGAAACGATGGCGTCCGACAGGGTGACCGGGAGCCTGCCCCCCGGCTCTACATCCTGGACGGACTCCGTCTGCTCGCGGCCCTCATGGTCGTGCTGTATCACTACACGTCCCTGAGCGGCGGCTGGAACCGCGACCCGCGCGTGCTGTTCCCCGTCCTCGAGCCCATAACCCGCTACGGCTGGCTGGGCGTGGAGATCTTCTTCCTGATCAGCGGCTTCGTCATCTGCATGAGCACCTGGGGGCGCACGGTCGGGGACTTCCTGGTCTCCCGGGCCTCCCGGATCTACCCCGCCTACTGGGTGGCGATCGGGCTGACCGCCTCCGTGGTCATGCTGTGGCCGCAGGTGCGCTCGGTGGCCGGCCCGGAGGCGGTCTTCACCAACCTCACGATGCTCCAGCAGGGCCTGGGCGTGTGGGACGTGGACGGCGTCTACTGGACACTCTTCATCGAGCTCAAGTTCTACCTGCTGTTTTCGGTCGTCGTGGCCCGGGGCGTCACCTACCGCCGCTGCGTGATCTTCTGCGGGGTGTGGACGGTGGCCGCCGCCGTCGCCCCCACCGCCGACAACAAGCTGCTCACCATGTGGGCGATGCCGTTCGCGGCGCCGTACTTCATCGCGGGCATCGCCTTCTACCTGATGCACCGGTACCGGCCCACGGCCCTGCTGTGGGGCATCGTGGCCGTCTCGTACCTGCTCGCCAACCACCACATCGCCAAGCGGGTGCACGACAACGCCAACCACGTCACCGCGCTCTTCCCCGCCCAGGCGGCCGCCTTCGTCGCCTTCGTCCTCATGGCGCTGGTCGCGCTGGGGAAGTTCGACCGGGTGCGGTGGCGCTGGCTGACGACGGCGGGCGCGCTGACCTACCCGCTGTACCTGCTGCACCAGTACATCGGCATGACGATCATCTACGCGCTGCGCGAGCGGGTGCCCGCACCGCTGCTCGTCGCCGGGCTGATCCTGGTCATGCTGGGCGCCGCGTGGCTCCTGCACCGCTACGTCGAGCGGCCGCTCGGCAAGCGGATGCGCACGGCTCTGCGCAGGGGCGTGGAGGAGGTGCGCCGCAACACCGCGGTGCCCGTCGGCAAGGCCGCCGACCGGCCCCGCGAGGCGTCCGCGGCCCAGCTCGACGGCCTGCCCGTGCTCAAGGAGCCGCGCCGCTTCGAGCCGACCGGGCAGGACCGCGTGGGCGCCGCCAAGTCGGACGGCGCCTGAGCCGTTGCACGCGCGAGGCCCCGTTGCCCCCGGGAGGGGCGGCGGGGCCTCGGCCGTACGGCGCGCTACAGGTTGCCGACCACCTTGCGCGGGAGGACGCGCACGACGACGCGCTCGGCGTCCTCGGCGGCCGCGGGGTTGAAGTCGGCGTAGTCCTTGCCGGTGTACTTCCGGGCCAGCTCGTCGATGAGCTCGTTCCCGCCCTCGAAGGTGATGTCGGCCGTGCCGCGGACCTCGGCGTAGGTGTAGGGCGCGTTCGGCGGGTTGATCAGCACGGTGATGCGGGGGTCGCGCCGGAGGTTCTTCTCCTTGCGGCGGCCCACCGTCGTGGAGAACACCAGGTGGTCGCCCTCGCAGGCGATCCAGGTGACGGACAGCTGGGGGCTGCCGTCGGGCTGGACGGTGGCCACGGTGGCGAAGACGGGGTTGTCGTCGATGTACTTCTTCAGGTCGTCGGAGAGTACGGATGACACGGGGCCGGTCCTTCCGGGCGGGGCGGGGGCGCAGCCGCGCACTGTGCGTGCCGTGTGTGCACTGCGTGCTGTGCGTGCTGTTTGCAGGGATCTTTCCCCTGTCCCGCCCCCTCCCGAAACCGCGAAGGGAAGTCCCTAGCGCCGGACGACGACCAGGGCCGTGGCGACGGCTGCCAGGCCCTCCGCGCGGCCCGTGAGGCCGAGCCCGTCGGTCGTGGTGCCCGAGACCGACACCGGGGCGCCGACGGCCGCGGAGAGGGCCTTCTGGGCCTCCTCGCGCCGCTTGCCGATCTTCGGTCGGACGCCGATCACCTGAATGGCGACGTTGCCGATCTCGAAGCCGGCGGCGCGGACGATCCGGGCCGCTTCCGCCAGAAGGGTGACGCCGGCCGCGCCGGACCACTCGGGCCGGTCGGTGCCGAAGTGCGCGCCGAGGTCGCCGAGACCCGCCGCGGAGAACAGCGCGTCGCAGGCCGCGTGCGCGGCGACGTCGCCGTCGGAGTGGCCGGCGAGGCCGTGGCTCGCGCCCTCCCACAGCAGGCCCGCGCACCACAGCTCGCGGCCCTCCTCGAAGGCGTGCACGTCGGTGCCGATGCCGACCAGGGGCAGCATCAGGGGCTCAGAAGCCATCGTTGGCCCTCCTGCGGGCGAGCACGGCCTCGGCCAGGACGAGGTCCAGCGGACGGGTGACCTTGAAGGCCTCCTCGTGGCCGGGCACGACCACGACGGGGACGCCGAGGCGCTCGACCATGCCGGCGTCGTCCGTGGCGCCCTCGCCCTCGAGGACGACCTTCTCGTGGGCCTCGACGAGCGTGGCGCGGTCGAAGCCCTGCGGGGTCTGCACGGCGCGCAGCAGCGCCCGCTCGGGCGTGGCGACGACGGGCTCGGGCTCGCCGGCCTGCTCGCCGGTGCGGGGCTCGACCTGCTTGACGGTGTCCGCGAGGGGCAGCGCAGGGACGACGGCGGGGGCGCCCTCGCGCACGGCGGCGGCCACGGCGTCGACCGTGTCGACGGGGACCAGGGGGCGGGCGGCGTCGTGGACCAGCACGGCCGTGATCCCGTCGGGCAGGGCCGCGAGGCCCAGCCGGACGGACTCCTGGCGGGTCGCGCCGCCGGGCACGACGACGACGTCCGTACGGGTGCTGTCGCGGTCGGCGAGCGGGTACTCGTCGAGGAGGGTGCGCACCTCGGCAGCGCCGTCCGGCGGGGCCACCACGACGACGAGCGAGACCGCGCGGGAGGCCGCCATGGCGCGTACCGCGTGGACGAGCATGGGGGTGCCGCTCAGCGCCCGCAGCGCCTTGGGCGCGCCGGGGCCGAGCCGCACGCCGCGGCCCGCGGCCGGAATGACGGCGGCGGTGCGGGACGGGGAGGTGGCTCGATCAGACATTGCGTTGGCGTTCAGGTTTGCTTCCTCGGCCGATTTGGGTATGGCCTCAGCGTGCCGGGCACGATGCCCCGACCAGCCCCTTCCGTGACGACTGGTCGGGCCGGCTGCCCGGGCCCGGCACACCAAGGTACGAAATGCCGCAGCGCCCGGCGGATGAGCTCGTCATCCCGCGGGCACCGCGGCACTTCTTTACGTCCGGTCTGTGACGTCCCGGTGGTGTCCCGTGCGTCAGGACGTCCCGTGCGTCAGGACGCGAGAACCTCGTCGAGCAGGGCCTCGGCCTTGTCCTCGTTGGTGTTCTCCGCCAGGGCAAGCTCGCTCACCAGGATCTGCCGGGCCTTGGCGAGCATGCGCTTCTCACCTGCGGAGAGACCGCGCTCACGCTCGCGCCGCCACAGGTCGCGAACGACCTCGGCGACCTTGATCACGTCGCCGGACGCGAGCTTCTCGAGATTTGCCTTGTAGCGACGGGACCAGTTCGTCGGCTCTTCCGCATACGGTGCGCGCAGCACCTCGAAGACCCGGTCAAGCCCGTCCTGGCCGACCACATCGCGAACGCCGACGAACTCCGCATTGTCCGCCGGCACTCGAACCGTCAGGTCACCCTGAGCGACCTTCAGCACCAAGTAGGTCTTGTCCACGCCTTTGATCTGGCGAGTTTCGATGGCCTCGATCAGCGCGGCCCCGTGATGGGGATAGACCACGGTGTCGCCAACCTTGAACGTCATGTGACAGGTACCCCTTCCGTGGCTATCCAGTCTAACACGGGGCCAGGCCGTTCTGAATGGCGTTTCCGCAGGTCAGGGCATATCTCGGGGCTTGACAACAGTGACCGGGACGTGCTGCGGACGCCTTCCGGAAGCAGGTATTCGCAGGTCGGAGCGCCTGTCCGGGCAAGGAGAAACGCGCACGTTACACCTGTCGGACCCGCCCCGCGAGCGGCCGAACGTCCCGGTTTGCCGGGGTCCGGTCGGCTGACTTCGGGTACTCCGTTCGGGGCGCACGGGGGTTCCGCGCACTCCCCCCGGGAATTGATCAAGCCCAACTTGATCAATTCCGGAAGTTCTTCCCCGGCGCCCCGCGCATTCATTGCCGATAAACCCCGGCGCCGGTGATCCTCGCGTTCCCGTATGACGCGAGATCGACGCGCGGCGGATATTCGGCCGCGCACCGGCGCGGAGCCGAGTTGACCATGGGGGCGGGTCGGGTGCGGCGGCCGTGGGACGGCTCGGTAACCTAAGCCCGCTGACACAGACCCTTATCTCGTACGTACCTCGTACGCGTACCTCGTCCAAGGAGATGCCGCCGCCGTGAGCAGCAGCCTTCGACGCGGCGCTCTCGCCGCTTCCGCCCTCGTGCTCTCGATCGCCTCGCTCTCCGCCTGCGCGGCGGGCAACAGCGCGCAGACGCTGGAGGTCAAGCCGGACAACGCCGCCACCTCGGTCGGCGACGTCAAGCTGCAGAACGTCAACGTGATCACCCAGCCGAACCAGAGCGCGAGCGGCCCGGCGGTGATCACCGGCCAGATCTTCAACAACGGCCGCAAGGACCAGACCCTCCGGTCGATCAAGCTGGCCGGCAAGGACAACGTGAGCGTCAAGCTCACCCCCGCCAAGGGCAAGTCCGGCGACATCGTCGTGCCCGCCGGCGGCTCGGTGCTGCTGGGCGGCAAGGACAACGCCTCCGCCGTACTGCCGAAGGGCCGCGAGGGCCTCAAGGACGGCGCGGCGCAGCCGCTGGTCTTCAACCTCAGCTCCACGGGTGACGTGAAGATCTCCGCGTTCGTCGTGCCGGCGACGAGCTACTTCAAGGAGTGGGGCCCGGAGCAGACGCCGGGCCAGGGCAAGCCGGGCGGCGGCAAGCCGAGCGGCGCCCCCTCGGGCTCCGCGAGCCCGTCGGCCTCCGCGGGCGCCCCGGGCGAGCCGGAGGGCCAGAAGAGCGGCCAGGAGCCGGCTACGGCGAAGCCGGGCGCGAGCACGAGCGCCTCGCCGCAGCACGCGGGTCACTGACAGCGCGGGGGCCGGAAGCGAGTTTCGCTTCCGGCCCCCGGCGGTTTTCCTCGGGTTTCTACGGCTCGAGCACCCTTCTCGACGCACCTCTCGCACCGCTCGGCCCCAGGGGGCCTCACGGGCTTCGAGGCGCTGCGTCGGACTCCGTCCGCCGGGTCGCGGGCGGGCGTGACGCCGCCGGCTTACGGCTCGAACTTGTAGCCCAGGCCGCGCACCGTCACCAGGTAACGCGGCGCGCCGGGATCCGGCTCGATCTTGGCGCGCAGGCGCTTGACGTGGACGTCGAGGGTCTTGGTGTCGCCCACGTAGTCGGCGCCCCAGACGCGGTCGATCAGCTGCATGCGGGTGAGGACGCGCCCCGCGTTGCGCAGCAGCATCTCCAGGAGGTCGAACTCCTTCAGCGGCAGGTCGACCTTGCCGCCGGCGACCGTGACCACGTGGCGGTCGACGTCCATGCGGACCGGGCCGGCCTCCAGGGCGGCGGGGGTGACCTCCTCGGGCTCGCCCCGGCGCCGCAGGACGGCGCGGATGCGGGCGACGAGCTCGCGGGAGGAGAAGGGCTTGGTGACGTAGTCGTCGGCTCCTATCTCCAGGCCGACGACCTTGTCGATCTCGCTGTCCTTGGCGGTCACCATGATCACGGGCACGTTGGAGCGCCCGCGCAGCTGTCGGCAGACCTCGGTGCCGGGCAGGCCCGGCAGCATCAGGTCCAGCAGGACCAGGTCGGCGCCGTTGCGTTCGAACTCGTCCAGCCCGTCCGGCCCGGTGGCCGCGACGGCGACCTCGAAGCCTTCCTTGCGGAGCATGTAGGACAACGCGTCGCTGAAGGACTCCTCGTCCTCTACGACGAGCACTCGGGTCACGGGTTGACCTCCGGTCGGGTCGCCGGTTTGTACGGCACGGGGAAAGCCGGGTGGTACGGCACGGTGGACGAACGGGGAGCGCCCGGTGTCATGAGCGGCCCCCGGGGGCGGGGAGGTGGTCGTCGGCGAAGGCCTCGGCGGTGGACGGGGCGGCGGTCGAGTCGTCGGCCTCCGACTCCTCCGGGCCGATCAGCGGGCGGTTGCGCTCGCGGGTGGTCGCGCGCTGGCGGTCGCGCACGGCGCCGGCCTCGGGCAGCCGGAGGGTGAACGTGGAGCCCTGGCCCTCGGCGCTCCAAACGCTGACCTCGCCGCCGTGCGAGGCGACGACGTGCTTGACGATGGACAGGCCGAGGCCCGTGCCGCCGGTGGCCCGGGAACGGGCGGGGTCGACGCGGTAGAAGCGTTCGAACACCCGGTCGCGGTCCTTCTCGGAGATGCCGATGCCCTGGTCGGTGACGGCGATCTCGATGAGGTCGCCGCCGGGGGCGGAGACGCGGCGGGCGGCGATGCCCACGCGCGTACGGGCGGGGCTGTAGTTGACGGCGTTCTCGACGAGGTTGCCGAGGGCGGCCGCGAGCTGGCCGCGGTTGCCCCAGACGCGCAGGTCGGCCGTACCGCCGGAGGCCATGGTGATCTGCTTGGTGCCGGCCTGGTGGCGGCAGCGGTCGATGGCCTCGGCGACGAGCTCGTCCACGCGGACGGGCTCGGCGTCCTCCAGCGGGTCGTCGTTCTGCACCCGGGAGAGGTCGATGAGCTCCTGGACGAGGTTGGTCAGCCGGGTGGCCTCGATCTGCATGCGGCCGGCGAAGCGGGTGACGGCCTCGGGGTCGTCCGCGGCGTCCATGACGGCCTCGGAGAGCAGGGACAGCGCCCCGACCGGCGTCTTGAGCTCGTGGCTGACGTTGGCGACGAAGTCCCGGCGGACGGCCTCGATGCGGCGGGCCTCCGTGAGGTCCTCGACCAGCAGCAGGACCAGCCGGGAGCCGAGGGGGGCGACCCGGGCCGAGACCGCGAGCGCGTCGACGCGGGCGGTGCCGCCGCGGCGGGGCAGGTCGAGCTCGACCTGGCGTATCTCGCCGTCCCGGCG
>KL569397.1:0-1378 GCA_000715685.1 Streptomyces lilacinus | reverse complement strand
AGATGTGTATAAGAGACAGGAGCTGGCCTTGACCACGCTGTCCGCCTCGTCGAGGACGACGGCGGAGGAGCGCAGGACGGACAGCACCGTGTCCACGCCCGGGGGCAGCACGGCATCGGTGTGGAGGGAGCTGCGGGTGGGCCTGGCCTGGTCGCGCTCGCTCCAGCGGAACGCCAGCATGGCGATCACGCCGGTGCACACTCCGGCGATCGCTGCCGCTGCGGCGACGGCCGCGTCCAGGTTCATGCCTCCAGGTTATGCGGGTGCGCCGACAGGACCACAGCCAAATGGGGGGCACCTCGAACACACGTTGCCGAGAGTTCACCTCGAGGTCGGTGGCGGTTCACTCCGGAGGCTGACAACCGTCGCGTTCCGGCCGGAACGTGGAACCGTTGGCCGCTCGAGGGGATCCAAACCCACTCGTGAGGGGGAAACCCCGCGGTCATCGGCAGTACTCCGAGCGAGAGAAGGTCAGGACATGCGGGACGCGTACCACGAGGAGCTGGATTCGATCGGCGAGGGCCTCGTCGAGATGGCCCGGCTGGTCGGTTCCGCGATCGGGCGCGCCACCACGGCGATCCTGGACGCGGACCTCAAGCTGGCGGAGTCCGTCATCGCGGCGGACACCAAGGTCGACGACCTCCAGCGCGATCTCGAGGCCCGGGCGATCGCCCTGCTGGCCCGCCAGCAGCCGGTGGCGACGGACCTGCGCATCGTCGTCACCTCCCTGCGCATGAGCGCCGACCTGGAGCGCTCCGGCGACCTGGCCCAGCACGTGGCCAAGCTCGCCCGGCTGCGCTTCCCGGACTCGGCGGTCCCGCGCGACCTGCACGCGACGGTCCTGGAGATGGGCCAGCTCGCCCAGCGGCTGATGGCCAAGGCCGCCGAGGTGATCATCACCAAGGACGTCGACCTCGCGCTCCAGCTCGAGCACGACGACGACGCCATGGACCTGCTGCACCGCGCGCTCTTCCAGCACCTGATGGACGACCGCTGGCAGCACGGCATCGAGACCGCCGTCGACGTGACGCTGCTGGGGCGCTACTACGAGCGCTTCGCCGACCACGCGGTCTCCGTCGCCAAGCGCGTCGTCTATCTGGTGACCGGCGAGCACGCCGACGAGCTGGCCCAGTCCGGCGGCTGTCTCTTATACACATAGCCGCTGCCGGCCCCTGCCAGCGCCTGTCACGCACCGCACGCCGGCGCGTGTGCGCACGAATGCTTCCGTGCGCCCTCGCGCGCCCGTACATGCGTGCGTCACGGGCATTGACGGTCGGTCCGGGTGGTCCTTGACTGGGTGGGAAGGCAGACACCTTTCGAGGAGGAACCCGAATGAGCGGCTGTCAGTGTGGTCCTGGATCTGTCTCTTATACACATC
>KL569396.1:2690-15611 GCA_000715685.1 Streptomyces lilacinus | reverse complement strand
GTGTATAAGAGACAGGTGCAGGAGCGGGCGCAGACGATGCGGGCGCTGGTGGAGGACCTGTTGGAGGTCTCCCGGCTGGACGCGGGCGTGGAGAGCGCGCAGCTCGACGCCGTGGAGCTGCCGTCGCTGGTGCGGGGCATCGTGGGTCGGGCCCGGGGGCAGCGCGGGGTGGACGACGTGGCGGTCGAGGTGGTCGGCGAGGGCCGGATCGTGACGACCGACGCCCGCCGGGTGGAGCGGATCCTGGTGAACATCCTGGCGAACGCGGCGAAGCACGGCCGGCCGCCGATCGAGATCACGGTGGACGGTACCCGGATCGTGATCCGGGACCACGGCGACGGCTTCCCGCCGGGGCTGGTGGACCAGGGGCCGCGGCGGTTCCGCACGGCGGCGCCGGAGCGCGGCACGGGCCACGGCCTGGGGCTGACGATCGCGGTGGGCCAGGCGGCGGTGCTCGGCGCGCGGCTGACGTTCGGGGAGGCGCGGGGCGGGGGCGCCCAGGCCGTCCTCGACCTGCCGGAGGCCGAGGACGTGCCCGAGGAGGTGCCGCGGGTGCGGCGGGTTACAGCCCCAGGTCCTTGATGATCTTGGCGACGTGGCCGGTGGCCTTGACGTTGTAGAGGGCGCGCTCGACCTTGCCCTCCTCGTCGACGATCACGGTGGAGCGGATGACGCCGGTGACGGTCTTGCCGTAGAGCTTCTTCTCGCCGAAGGCGCCGTAGGCCTCCAGCACCTTCTTCTCCGGGTCGCCGACGAGGGTGACCTCCAGCGACTCCTTCTCGCGGAACTTGGCGAGCTTCTCCGGCTTGTCGGGGGAGACGCCGATGACGTCGTAGCCGTGGCCGGCGAGGAAGGCGAGGTTGTCGGTGAAGTCGCAGGCCTGCTTGGTGCAGCCCGGGGTGAGGGCGGCGGGGTAGAAGTAGACGATGACCTTGCGGCCCTTGTGGTCGGCGAGGGAGACCTGCTTGCCGTCCGCGTCGGGCAGGGTGAAGGCGGGGGCGGTGTCGCCGGGCTGCAGTCGCTCGCTCATGGCTCTCCCTGTGAGTGATCAAAGCGTCGGGGATTACCGTCCCGAGAGTAGTCAGGTCACGGATCGGGGGTGCCGCGGGGCGTTGTGCGGGCTCGGCTGACAGACTGTAGTCATCACTCTTCATCATTCTTATCGACGAGACGGAGGCAGCGCGGTGGCGGAAGCCAGGACCCCTGCGCAGATCGAGGCGGACATCGCCCGCCGGCGGCAGGAGCTCGCCGTGGTGCTCGACGAGATCGGGGTGCGGATGCACCCGAAGACGATCATCGGGGACGCGAAGGCGAAGGTGGCCTCGAAGGTGGACCACACGGCGGGCCGCGCCTACGTGGCGGCCAACCGCGTCGTCTCCGAGGTGCGCGCGCGGTTCGTGACGGAGGACGGTGCGCCGCGGCTGGAGCGGATCGTGCCGGTGGCGCTGGTGGCCGTGGGTGTGATCGGGCTGCTGGCCTCCTCCTCCCGGTCCGCGTCGAAGACGGCGGCGAAGTCCGGGCGGCGCGGCCGGCGCTAGTCGCCGGTGGCGGGTTCGCGTACGGATGGCGGCCCTGTGGCGCCGGTGGCGGGCCCGGGCAGGTACGGTCGTGGCGTGAGTACGAACACCACCCACGACAAGCTGCCCATCCGGATGCTCCACGACCGCGTCCTGGTCCGGACCGACATCCCCGAGGGCGAGCGCCGTTCGACCGGCGGAATCGTCATTCCGGCGACGGCGGCGGTGGGCCGCCGGCTGGCCTGGGCCGAGGTGGTCGCCGTCGGGCAGAGCGTGCGCACGGTGGAGCCGGGCGACCGGGTGCTGTACGACCCGGAGGACCGCGCCGAGGTGGAGGTGCGCGGTGTCGCGTACGTCCTGATGCGCGAGCGGGACCTGCACGCGGTGGCGGCGGAGCGCCTGGAGGGGTCGGAGGACTCCACGGGTCTGTACCTCTGACATCCCCGATATCCCTGATACGTCCGTTTTGATACGGTCGTAGGTACCCGACGAGACGCGCCGTACCGGGTCAGGACAAGACGACGCACCCCTGGAGAGTCGTTTCCACCGGAGGTGCCGTCATGGCATGGGTCCTGCTCGCTGTCGCCGGCCTGCTCGAGGTCGGCTGGTCGATCGGCATGAAGTACACCGAGGGCTTCACCCGCCCGTGGCCGAGCGTGTTCACCGTCGCGGGCATCGTGGCCAGCATGTTCCTGCTGTCGCAGGCCGCGCGGACGCTGCCGATCGGTACGGCGTACGGCGTCTGGGTCGGCATCGGCGCGGCCGGCGCGGCGGTGCTCGGCATGGTGGTGCTGGGCGAGCCGGTGACCGCCGCGCGGATCTTCTTCATCGCGTTGCTGCTGGTGGCGGTGGTCGGTTTGAAGGCGACCTCCGGACACTGAGGGCCACTGATCGGCGGCCTCAGTACTCGTAGCCCAGCAGGTCCCCCTTCCCCTCGTTCGGCGGCCCGAACGTGGGCGGCCCCGGTGGGGTCGGGAAGCCCGGCGGGGTGACCGGGGGCTGCTCCGGGATCGTCGGGGGCCGCGGCGGCTCGAACGTGGGCGGGCCGGGCGGCGGCGCCGAGAAGGTCGGCGGTCCGCTGGGCGTCGGGGGCGCCGAGGTCGCGGTGGGCTCAAGCGTCGGCGGGAGCGCGCCGCTCTGCAGCTGCAGGTCGAAGTCGACCGTCTCCGTGCCCTCGAGGGCCTGCGCGGTGTACGCGCCCCAGATCTGCGCGGGGTAGCCGCCGCCGTTGATGCGGGGTTCGCCCGCGGCGCCGTACAGCGGTTTCTGGTCACCTGTGTCGGGGTCCTGGCCCATGACGGCGACGACGGTCGCCAGGGTGGGGGTGTAGCCCGCGAACCAGGCGGCCTTGTCCTCCTCCGCCGTGCCCGTTTTGCCGGCCGCCGGCCGCCCGGCGGACTGGGCCCGCCGGCCGGTGCCGCTCTCCACGACGCTCTGCAGGATGGAGGTGGTGGTGTCGGCCGCCTCGCGGGAGACGGCCTGCCGGGTCTCGGCGCCGTCCGGCAGCTGGACCTCCTCGCCGCCCTTGGAGACCTTCTCCACGAGTGTGTAGGGGCCGTGCCGGCCGTGGTTGGCGAGGGTCGCGTAGGCCTGGGCCATGTCCAGGACGCTGGCGGTCGCGGGGCCCAGCGCGATGGAGGGCGTGGCGGTGAGGTCGGGGGTCCGCTCGGGGACGCCGAGGGCGACGGCCGTGTCCTTGACCTTGGCGGGCCCGACGTCCTGGGCCATCTGCGCGTAGACGGCGTTGACGGACCAGTCGGTGGCCTGGGTGACGGTGATCGAACCGTACGACTTGCCGTCCTCGTTCTCGGGGGCGTAGCCCACTGGTCCGTTCACGCCCTGCACGGGCCGCTTGTTGGTGCCGTCGTAGCGGGTGTTGGGGGTGATGAGGGCGCCCTGCTGCGTCGTCGCGCGGTTGTCCACGGCGGACGTGAAGACGAACGGTTTGAACGTGGAGCCGACCTGATAGTCGCGCCGGGTCGCGTTGTTGACGTACTGCTTGGTGTAGTCGATGCCGCCGTAGAGGGCGACGACCTTGCCGCTCCTGGGGTCGATGGAGGCGCCTCCGGCGCGGACGTAGCGGTCGACCGGGCGGGTGTCGCTGAGGTCGTTCATCAGCTCGTCGCGGACGGCGGTGACGAAGGCGTCCTGCTTCTTCTTGTCGATGGTGGTGGTGACGCGGTAGCCGCCGGCGGCGAGCGTGGTCTCGTCGACGATCTTGTTGCTGGTGAGGTAGTCCTTGACGGCCTCGACGAGATAGCCGCGCTGGCCCGACATGTTGAGCCGCGGCTTGGTCTTGCCGGGCGTGGGGAAGGCCGTCCGCGACCGCTCGACCGGGTCGAGCCACTTCTTCTTCACCATGCCGTCGAGGACGTAGTTCCAGCGCGCCAGGGCCCGTCGCTTGTTCTCGGGGTGGGCGCCGACGTCGTAGGCGCTGGGGGCGTTGAGGAGGGTGGCGAGGTAGGCGCCCTCGGCGGTGGTGAGCCGGTCGGAGTCCTTGCTGAAGTACGCCTGGGAGGCGGCCTGGATGCCGTAGGCGTTGCGCCCGAAGTAGCTGGTGTTGAGGTAGCCCTCGAGGATGTCGTTCTTGCTGGACTCGCGGTCCAGCTTGATGGCGATGAAGAACTCCTTCACCTTGCGGCTGATGGTCTGTTCCTGGACCAGGTAGTAGTTCTTGACGTACTGCTGCGTGATCGTGGAACCGGACTGCTTGCCCTTGCCGGTGACGGTGTTCCAGGCGGCGCGCAGCATCGCCTCGGGGTTGACCGCGGACTCGGAGTAGAAGTCCCGGTCCTCGGCGGCCAGGACGGCGTGCTGGACGTCCTTGGGCACCTTGCTCAGGGGGACGCTCTCGCGGTTGACCTCGCCGTCGCGGGCGAGCTGGGAGCCGTCGGAGTAGAGGAAGACGTTGCTCTCGGCGACGGCGGCCTTGTTGGCCGGGGGGATGTCGACCAGCAGGTAGCCCGCGATCAGCCCGCCCACGACGACCAGGACGACCAGCAGGAAGCCGCCGAGGACCGCGCGCCAGGTCGGTACGAGCCGGCGCCAGCCGGTCCGTCGGGGGCGTCCGGGAGGGCCGGGGCGGCCGGGTCCGCCCGCGCGGCCGCCGGGTCCGCCGGGTCTGCCGGTGTCGCCGGCCAGCGGGCCCCTGGGTGCCCAGCCCGGCGGTGCGTGGCCGCCACCAGCGGGACGCTGCTGTGACTGCTCGTCGCTCATGTCTCTTGGGACTCCTCGGCCGCCGCCGGGGTTGTGCCGCTCCGGCGGAGGGGTGTCGTCTCGGGCGGGCGAGAACTGCGGCGTACGCCCCGAAAGACACTGTCGCATCATGCGTTCCGGCAGAAGGGCCCAGCGCACCGTTGGGGGCGCCGGAAAGGCCGTTCGGGTCAGTCCGACCACTCCTTGGGATGAAAATCCGTGGTTCCGCGCGATGCCGTGCGACTAGGCTCCTGCACTCCGGGGCGGGGGCGGTGCCGGCGGGGCGGCGGGTTCGGGACAGGGCGGAGGGGTGGGATGCGGCTGTACGCGGCCGTCGCGGTCAGCGGCTTCCGGCGGTACGCGACGTACCGGGTGGCGACCGCGGCCGGCGTCTTCACCAACACCGTCTTCGGCTTCATCGTCGCGTACACCTACATCGCCCTGTGGAACGAGCGCCCCCACCTGGGGGGTTACGACCGGTCGCAGGCGCTGACGTTCGTGTGGGTCAGCCAGGCGCTGCTGGGCGCGGCGAGCCTGATCGGCGGGGGCTTCCAGGAGGAGCTGCAGGAGCGCATCCGTTCGGGGGACATCGCCGTCGACCTCTACCGGCCGGCGGACCTGCAGCTGTGGTGGCTGGCGAACGACCTGGGGCGCGCGGCCTTCCAGCTGCTGGGGCGCGGCGTCGTGCCGCTCGCGGTCGGGGCGCTGGCCTTCGAACTGACGCTGCCGACGTCGGCGTTGACGTGGTCGTTCTTTCTGATGTCGGTGTTCCTCGGCATTCTGGTCGGCTTCGCGCTGCGCTATCTGGTGGGGCTGTGCGCCTTCTGGATGCTCGACGGCTCGGGGCTGTCCCTGCTGAGCGTGCTGCTGACCATGTTCTTCTCCGGCCTGACGCTGCCGCTCACCGTCTTCCCCGGCGCCCTGGGGGACGTCGCCCGGGCGCTGCCCTGGTCGGCGATGCTGCAGGTGCCGGTGGACGTGCTGCTGGAGCGGCGGCACGGGGCGGCCGGGCTGGGCGCGGCGCTGGGGTTCCAGGCGCTGTGGGCGGTGGTGCTGCTGCTCGCGGGGCGGGGCCTGCAGGCGGTGGCCACGCGGAAGGTGGTGGTGCAGGGTGGTTGACGCGACGCGCGCCTACTTCCTGATCGTGGGCATGTGGGTGCGGTCGACGATGGCGTACCGCCTGTCGTTCGTGATGATGACGCTGGGCAACTTCGCCATGACCGGGCTGGACTTCGTCGCCGTCGCGATCATGTTCTCGCACATCGACGCGCTCGGCGGCTTCACGCTGCCGGAGGTGGCCCTCCTCTACGGCACGACGAGCACGTCCTTCGGCCTGGCGGACCTCGCGTTCGGCAACATGGACCGGGTCGGCCGGCGGGTGCGGGACGGGACGATGGACACGCTGCTGGTGCGGCCCGTGCCGGTCCTGGTCCAGGTCGCGGCCGACCGCTTCGCGCTGCGCCGGCTGGGCCGGGTGACCCAGGGCGCGGTGGTGACGGCGTGGGCGCTGCTGCGGCTGGACGTCGACTGGACGCCGGTGACGGTGCTGCTGATGCCGATGATGCTGGTCAGCGGCGCGGTGATCTTCTCTGCGGTGTTCGTGGCGGGCGCGGCCTTCCAGTTCCGGGCGAACGACGCGTCCGAGGTGCAGAACGCGTTCACGTACGGCGGTGCGACGCTGCTGCAGTACCCGCCGACCGTCTTCGGCACGGACCTGGTGCGGGGCGTGACGTTCGTCGTACCGCTGGCCTTCGTCAACTGGCTGCCGGCGCTGCGCGTGCTGGGGCGCGACGATCCGCTGGGGCTGCCGGGCTGGGTGGACTTCGCCTCGCCGGCCGTGGCGCTGCTGTGCGCCGCGCTGGCGGGGGTGGCGTGGCGGGTGGGGCTGCGGGGCTATCGGAGCACGGGGAGTTGATGGGGCGGGTGGACGGATTCATCGAACTCGAGGGTGTGGAGAAGGTCTTCCAGGTGCGGCGCCGGGCGGGCCTGCTGCGGCGGGAGCGGCGCGAGGTGCGCGCGGTGGACGGCATCGACTTCCGCGTCCCGCGCGGCGAGATGGTCGGCTACATCGGCCCCAACGGCGCCGGGAAGTCCACGACCATCAAGATGCTGACCGGCATCCTGACGCCCAGCGCGGGCCGGCTGCGCGTCGCGGGCATCGACCCGTCCCGCGAGCGCACGCGGCTCGCGCGGCGCATCGGCGTCGTCTTCGGACAGCGCACCACTCTGTGGTGGGACCTTCCGCTGCGCGACTCGTACGGTCTGGTGCGCCGCATGTACCGCATTCCCGACAGCCGTTACCGCGCCAACCTCGAACGGTGCGTGGAGCTGCTGGACCTGGGCGCGCTGCTGGACGTCCCCGTACGACAGCTGTCGCTCGGGCAGCGGATGCGCGGCGACATCGCGGCGGCCCTGCTGCACGACCCCGAGGTGCTGTACCTCGACGAGCCGACGATCGGGCTCGACGTGGTCAGCAAGGCCAAGGTGCGGGAGTTCCTGCGGGACGTCAACGCCGAGCAGGGGACGACCGTGCTGCTCACCACGCACGACCTCACCGACATCGAGCAGCTCTGCAAGCGGGTGATGGTCATCGACCACGGCCGGCTGGTCTACGACGGCGGGCTGGACGGGCTGCACGCGGTGGGGGAGAGCGAGCGCACGCTCGTCGTCGACCTGGAACGCGAGCTCCCGCCCATCGACGACGTGCCGGGCGCCCGCCCGGTGAAGGTCGAGGGCCCGCGCCAGTGGCTGGCGTTCCCCGCGACGCGGAGCGCGGCTCCGATCGTGGCGGCGGTCGCCGAGCGGTACCCGCTGGTCGACCTGTCGGTGCGGGAGCCGGACATCGAGGAGGTCATCGCCCGGATGTACGCGGACAGGTCGGCGCTCTAGCCGCATCGGCCTAGAGGGCCGCCGACGCCTGCCCCTTGAGCGTGTCCAGGTCGAGGGCCTTGGCCATCGCCAGGTAGCCGGCGTCGTTGGGGTGGAGGTGGTCGCCGCAGTCGTACGCCGGGAGGAGCCGCTGGGGGTTGGCCGGGTCGCGCAGCGCCAGGTCGAAGTCGACGACGTCGTCGAAGACGCGCCCCGAGCGGATCGCGGCGTTGACGCCCTGCCGGACCAGCTCCTGCTGCGGCCCGGCGCTCTTGCGCCCGCCGAAGGGCATCAGCGTCGCGCCGACCACCCGCAGCCCGCGCGCGTGGGCCCGCTCGACCAGCTGCCGCAGCCCGGCCACGATGGGCTCGGGGCGGGTCTGCCGGGGGAGGCGCAGGATGTCGTTGACGCCGAGCTCGACGACGACGGCGCGGACGCCGGCGCGGGAGAGGACGTCGCGCTCGAAGCGGTCCAGGGCGCTGGGGTTGTTCAGGGCGGAGGCGCCCATGCCGCCGAGCAGGACGCGGTTGCCGCTGATGCCCTGGTTGAGGACGCCGTAGCGCGGGGCGCCGGGCTCGGTGCGCAGGCGGCGGGCGAGGAAGTCGGTCCAGCGGCGGTTGGCGCCCAGGGTGGCGGAGACGCCGTCGGTGATGGAGTCGCCGAGGACCACCACCGCGCCCTGCGCCTCGGTGCTCCACACGTCGACCCCGGTCACGTACCGCCAGTAGGGCGTACGCGTGGTGAACGCGCTGCCGTCGGTCCGCTCGGCGTGGTCGCCGGCGGCGATGAAGGACAGCTGCCGGGCGTGCGGGTGCAGGGTGGCCGGACCCGAGGCGCTGGGGGAGTACGTGGTGACCAGCAGGTCCGCGGGGTAGCCGACGGCCAGCCGGACCGGGTCGCTGACGACCGCCCGCCCGGCCGGGATGGTCACCGTCGGGCGCCCGCCGAAGGTCATGACGCGCATGCTGCCCGGCACGGCGTCCGCCCGGCCGGGTCCCGCCGCCAGCGCGAGGGAGGCGTGGCCGATGGTCAGCGGGCCGGTGCCGTAGAGGTTGGACAGTTGCACGCGGGCCCCGCTGCCGGCCACGGTGGTGTGCACCACGTTGCGGATGGACCGGCCGGCCCAGCCGCGCGGGGTGTTCGGCTCGGCGGCGGCCGGCGAGGTGGACCAGGAGCCCACCCAGTGCCCGGCGGCGGCCGGCGCGGCGGTGCGCCGGGCCCCGCGCTGCCCGTCCCCGGGCGGGCCGGCGTCGCCGACGCCGGTGAATATCGAGACCGAGGCGGCCAGCACCACGGCCGCCAGCGCGGCGAGCACGGCCTGGGCCGCGCCGCGGGACAGGGGTGGCCTTCGCATGGGCGGAATTCTCCTGGGGACGGCGGAGCGTACGGCTCCGGGCCGGTGGGGGCCGGAAGACGGGAGCCACGCGACACATCGGTTACGACATGTCATGTGCGACTTGTCAGACGCGGGGAACTCTTCGTCCGTTCCCCGAGTAGGTCGGGTAGGGACAATGCACATGAGGACAGCCGGAACGGGTGGTGTGGATGAAACGGTTCCACGGCGAGGAGCCGGCTGCCGCCGGAGGCGGGGCGAATGCCGCCGATGGGGTGATGGCCGACGGGGCGACGGCCGAGGGGACGATGCCTGATGGGGAGATGCGCAATGGGGTGATGCCCGATGGGGTGACGCCTACGCCCCTGGGCGGCTTCACCTACAGCGCGGCGGACGAGGAGCGGCGGCGCGGCGTGCGCCGGATGAAGGCGCTCGCCACGGGCCTGCTGCTGGCCGTGGCGCTGGTCTACGCGCTGGCGAAGTGGGCGCAGTCCGCGGGCGCGGGCGGCTGGGCGGGGTACGTGGCCGCCGCGGCGGAGGCCGGCATGGTCGGTGCGCTGGCCGACTGGTTCGCCGTCACCGCGCTCTTCCGGCGGCCCATGGGCCTGCCCATCCCGCACACGGCCATCATCCCGACCAAGAAGGACCAGCTGGGTCGCAGCCTCGGCGACTTCGTGGGGGAGAACTTCCTGTCGGCCGACGTGGTGCGGGTGCGGCTGCGCTCGGTCGGCATCGGCTCCCGGCTCGCCGCCTGGCTGGCCGAGCCCGCCCACGCCGACCGGGTGACCGCCGAGCTGGCCACGGCCCTGCGCGGTGCCCTGACCGTCCTGCGCGACTCCGACGTCCAGGCCGTCGTCGGCGAGGCCATCACCCGGCGCGCCGAGGCCATGGAGGTCGCCCCCGGCATCGGCGCGCTGCTCGAGAAGGTCGTGGCGGACGGCGGCCACCACCGGGTCGTGGACCTGGTGTGCGTGCGGGCCCACGACTGGCTCGTCGCGCACAGCGACTCCGTCATGGAGGCCGTCACCGGCGGCGCCCCCGGCTGGACCCCGCGCTTCGTGGACCGCAAGGTCGGCGAGCGGGTCTACAAGGAACTCCTGCGCTTCGTCACCGAGATGCGCGACATGCCCGCGCACCCGGCGCGCGGCGCCGTCGACCGCTTCCTGGCCGACTTCGCGCGCGACCTGCAGTCCGACGAGGACACGCGGGCGCGGGTCGAGCGGCTGAAGTCCGAGGTGCTCGGCCGCGGCGAGGTCCAGGACGTCATCACGTCCGTGTGGTCCTCGGTCCGCGCGATGATCGTGGCCGCCGCCGAGGACGAGCGCAGCGAGCTGCGCCTGCGCACCCGCGCGTCCGTCCTCTCGCTGGGCGCCCGGATGACGGCCGACGAGCGGCTGCGGGCGAAGGTCGACGGCTGGCTGGAGGACGCGGCGGTGTACGTGGTGACGACGTACCGCGACGAGATCACCGCGCTGATCACGGACACGGTGGCGAGCTGGGACGCCGAGCAGACCTCCCGCAAGATCGAGGCCCACATCGGCCGCGACCTGCAGTTCATCCGCATCAACGGCACGGTGGTGGGCGCCCTGGCGGGCCTGCTGATCTATACGGCCTCCGGGCTGCTGGGGGCGTGAGGGCCGGCGGTCGGGGCCCGCGGCCTGGGGTCGGACAACGTCACGGCCTAGGGTCGTACAACGTGCTGAAGAAACGTCCCCACCTCCTGTGGCTCCTGGCGCCGTACGGGCTCCACCTCGTCGCCCTGCCCCTCGTGGACCGCCTCCGCCCGACCGTCCTGGGCCTGCCCTTCCTCTTCTTCTGGATCCTCGTGGCGACCCTGCTCACCCCGGCCGCCGTCTTCCTCGCCTGGCGCGGGGACCGCAAGCGGGGCCGGGCATGAGCGGCGACGCCGCCGTCGCCACGGCCATCTTCGGCGGCTTCATGGTCCTCACCGTCGCCCTCGGCCTCCTGGCCGTCCGCGGGCACGGCCGCACCACCGGCCTCGCGGAGTGGTCGGTGGGCGGCCGCAGCCTGGGCACGGTCTTCATCTGGGTCCTGATGGCCGGCGAGGGCTACACCAGCTTCAGCTACCTCGGCGCCGCCGGCTGGGGCTACAACTTCGGCGCGCCGGTCCTCTACGTCATCGCCTACATGTCCTGCGGCTACGCGATCGGCTACGTCGTCGGCCCGACGCTCTGGTCGTACGCCCGTCGCCACGGCCTCGTCACCATCACCGACATGGTGGCCCACCGCTACGGCCGCCCCTGGCTCGGCACCGTCGTGGCCGTCCTGGCCACGGTGTGCCTGCTGCCCTACATCCAGCTGCAGATCACCGGCATGGGCGTCGTCGTCTCCACGATCTCCTACGGCGCCATCAGCCTGAACTGGGCCTACTTCATCGCCTTCGCGGTCACCACGGGCTTCGTCGTGGTGAGCGGCCTGCGGGGCAGCGCCTGGGTGTCCGTGCTCAAGGACGTGCTGGTCATCGCCACGCTCGGCTTCCTCGCGATCTACGTGCCCCTGCACTACTTCGACGGCTACGGGCCCTTCCTGGACCGGCTGGTGGCCGAGAAGCCGGACTGGCTGACCTTCACCGGGCACGGCGGAAGCGGCATGGGCGGGAGCTGGTTCGTCACGACCAGCTTCCTCAACTCCCTCACGGTCGTCATCTTCCCGACGACCGTGGCGGGCTACCTCGGCGCCCGCAACGCCGACGCCCTGCGCCGGAACGCGATGCTGCTGCCGTTCTACAACGTGCTGCTCTTCGTGCCGATGCTGCTGGGCATGGCCGCGATCTTCGTGGTCCCCGGGCTGACGGGGGCGGGGTCGAACCTCGCGCTGTTCAAGCTGGTCGTCGACTCCCTGCCGGCCTGGGCGGTCGGGGTGATCGGGGTGGCGGCCGCGCTGTCGTCCATCGTGCCGATGGCGGTGTTCATGCTGGTCATCGGGACGATGTGGGGGCGCAGCGTGCTGGGCGCGGTGCCGCGCCTCGCGGGCCGCCCGGATCGGCAGAAGACGGCGGCGCAGGTCGTGGTGGTGGCGTCGGGTGCGCTGGCGCTGGTCCTGACGTACACCGAGCCGAACACGTTGGTGCGGCTGTCGCTCATCTCGTACGAGGGCATGGCGCAGCTCGTCCCGATGATTCTGCTGGGGCTGGTGTGGCGGCGGCTGACGCTGTGGGGCGCGGTGAGCGGCCTGGCGGTGGGCGGTGCGTTGGTGTGCGCGCTGGTCTTCACCGAGCACGACCCGGTGGGCGGCGTGAACGCCGGTGCCCTGGCGCTGGCGGTGAACGTGCTGGTGGCGCTGGCCGTGTCGCTGTGGGGGCCGCGCCCGACGGCGTCGGACGCGGCGCGGTCCGACGACGAGGTCCTGGCGCGGGATCCGGGCCCGGAGTGGGTCGTTGTCAGTGGGGAGGGTTAGGATCGGGAGCAGTTGAAGCGGGGTCAGCAGTTCGAAGCAGTTCGAAGCTGTTCAAAGGGGGAGGGGTGTCGTGGTGAACGTGGTCATGCGGTCGCACGCGAGCCTGGTCCTCTTCCTGCTGGCCGAGCTCCTCCTCGCGCAGAGCGGCCTGGGCGGTCTGGTGAGCGTGCTCGCCGTCGCCGCGTCCGCCGCCGTGGTCACGGCGGCCGCGCTGGTGCTGTGCGCCGCGCTCGCCGCCCGGTCGGGCGGCCCGCTCACGCCGACGCGCATACGCACCGCGATCCGGGATCGCGAGCTGCGCACCGCCTTCCTCGCCCAGCGCGATCCCGACGCGCGGGGCCGCCGGCGGCCCCGCGCACCCGGCCGCGCCCTCCTGACGGCCGCGTAGGCGTTCCTGTAGGCGCTGCTTGCCTCTGCCGTGGGCACGGCGCCTCGAGCCGCCCGCGCGCCCGTCACGCCGAATCCCTTGCTTCCTTCGGCACGACGGGACCCCTGGAGGGCTCACCGATGTCTCTTTTCGCGACCCTTGGCTCGCTTCTCTCCCACCCTGTCTCTTATACACATCTCTGATGGCGCGAGGGAGGCGTGTAG
>KL569396.1:2035-2462 GCA_000715685.1 Streptomyces lilacinus | reverse complement strand
TGTGTATAAGAGACAGGACGATCGCCGTCCGGCTCGCGCTGCACCCCCTCAGCCGCTCGGCCGCCCGCGGCGAGCGCAGCCGCGCCGAGCTCGCGCCCCGGCTGGCCGAGCTGAAGCGCCGCCACGCCAAGGACCCCGAGCGGCTCAAGAAGGAGGCCGCCGAGATGTACGCGACGGCGGGCACCTCGCCGCTGGCCGGCTGCCTGCCGATGCTGGTGCAGCTGCCGGTCTTCTACGTGATGTACCACCTCTTCTCCACCGGTGACGGCGGCGACCTGCTCGAGCACACGCTGCTGGGCGCGCCGCTGGGCGAGCGCTGGGCGGACGCGCTGGGCCACGGCGGCCTCGTGGGCGGCCAGGGGCTGGTCTACCTGGCGCTGTTCGCCCTGGTGGCCGCCGTGGCGACGTGGACCTGTCTCTTATACAC
>KL569396.1:0-1756 GCA_000715685.1 Streptomyces lilacinus | reverse complement strand
GGTGCCGGGCGTGGCGGCGATCGCGAAGGTGATGCCGCTGCTGTCCTTCGGCACGCTGGTGACGGCGGCCGTGGTGCCGCTGGCGGCCGGCCTGTACCTGGTGGCGACGACGACGTGGACGGCGGCGGAGCGCGCGTACCTGCAGCCGCTGCGGACGCCCCGGGAGGACGCGGGGAAGGCGACGGAGGCGTCTGCGAAGGCTGCTGGAAAGGCCGCGGCGAAGTCCACGGCAAAGAGGCGGAGTTCCGCCAAATAGGGGTCCATGGGCCGAAAGGGGACTTGCGGAGAGCGCCTCCGTTCTTGGACGATCGGAGATCGAGCGGGGCCCGACGACCTGACGCATCCGGGGGGTGTGGCGATGAGACTGCTGCGTGTCGGCCCCGCCGGGGCGGAGCGCCCGGCGCTGCTGGAGGAGGACGGGACGCTGCGCGACCTGTCGGCCCTGGTGCCGGACGTCGACGGCACCCTGCTCGGCGACCCCGCCGCCCTCGACCACGTCAGGGCGGCCGTGGGGGCCCGCATCCTGCCCGTCCTCGACCCGCGCGGCCTGCGCGTGGGCCCGCCGCTGGCCCGGATCGGCAAGATCGTCGGCATCGGGGTCAACTACCGCGACTTCGCGGCCGAGGCACGGATGCCCGTGCCGGCCGAGCCGGTGCTCTTCCTCAAGGCGCCGGACACCGTCGTCGGTCCCGACGACACGGTCCTCGTGCCGCGCGGGAGCGAGAAGACGGACTGGGAGGTCGAGCTGGCCGTCGTGATCGGGCGCACCGCGCGCTATCTGCGCACGGACGAGGAGGCGCTGGCGGCCGTGGCGGGCTACGCCGTCGCCAACGACGTCTCGGAGCGCGCCTTCCAGAACGAGCGCGGCGGCCAGTGGGACAAGGGCAAGAACTGCGAGACGTTCAACCCGCTGGGCCCCTGGCTGGTGACGGCCGACGAGATCCCCGACCCGCAGGCGCTGCGGATGCGCCTGTGGGTCAACGGCCGGCTGATGCAGGACTCCAGCACGGCCGAGCAGATCTTCCCGGTGGCGCACCTCGTGCGGTACGTCAGCCACTTCATGACGCTCCACCCCGGCGACGTCATCAACACCGGCACGCCGGCCGGTGTGGCGCTGACGCGCCGGGAGCCGAAGCCGTACCTGCGGGCGGGCGACGTGATGGAGCTCGAGATCGAGGGTCTGGGGCGACAGCGGCAGGAGCTCAAGGACGCCTGAGCGCGGCGGACGGTCCGAGGGCGGGGCTCGGCCGTCCGGGGGCACCGGGGCGTGTGCTGCCGCGTTCCCGTCCCCCTCGTATGCATATTTTCGGATATGCAGCAGAAGGAGTACGTGCGATGGCTCCGGGTCAACCGCCCGGCGGCGTCCGGCATGGCCCTGCTGTCCCTCATCGGGGGCACGCTGCTGGCCTGCGCCTTCACTTTCCTGAGCACCGGCGACCAGGGGTCGGCGCCGGCCGGCCCGGGCCCCTGCGTGCCGGGCACCTGCCCGAGCGCGTACCCCGAGCCGCACACCGGCCAGGTCACCGGCCGGGACAACGGCGTCAACGTCTTCGTGGGCGGCGACTACGCGGTGCGCCAGGCGGCCGCCGATGCCGAGGGGCAGATCGTGGTCCTCGGCGACTTCGACGTCGCCAAGGGGGCCGGGGTGCCGCCCGCCTACAACGTCGGCGTCGTCGCGACCGGCTCGCGTGTGGTGCCGGACAACGGCACGCCGTTCCTGCGCGTGGGCGGCGACCTCAAGGCTGTCTCTTATACA
>KL569395.1:47840-48244 GCA_000715685.1 Streptomyces lilacinus | reverse complement strand
GAGATGTGTATAAGAGACAGCTTCGGCGGAGTGCCCACGGTCGGCGTGCTGTTCTACGTCGGCGAGGACATGCGGGACCACCACTGCACCGCCAGCGTGGTGCACAGCCCCAAGGGCAACCTCATCGTCACCGCCGGCCACTGCGGCACCGGCGACGACGCCGCCTTCGTCCCCGACTACCAGTCCGGCAAGCGCAAGCAGCCGTACGGGGTGTGGGCCGTGGACCGCACCTTCACCGACCCCCGGCGCGAGGACTACGGCGACGGGTCCGACCTGGACTTCGCCTTCGCCACCGTCAGACCCGACGGCCGCGGCCGCCCGATCGAACGCGTCACGGGCGCCAACCGGCTCGTCCGCACCCCCGGCTTCACCAACCGCGTGACCGTCATCGGCTACCCCAGCGC
>KL569395.1:43367-47617 GCA_000715685.1 Streptomyces lilacinus | reverse complement strand
CACCACCCTGACCGGCCGGCTCGAGGGCCGCAACCAGCTGCGGATGCGCTGCGACGGCTTCTTCTCCGGCACCTCCGGCAGCCCGTGGTTCACCCGCTTCGACGAGAAGAAGGGCTCGGGCGACGTCGTCGGCGTCCTCGGCGGTCTCAACGGGGGCGGACCCGAGGGCGAGGAGAGCGACAAGGTCTCCTACAGCCCGGTCAACGACGACGAGATCTTCAAGCTCTACCTGGACGCCATCAACGGCCGCGAGCCGAAGCGCGACTGAGGCGTGCCGGCCCTGCGAAGGCCTGTCCGGCGGACCTACCGCCCCGTCCCCAGGACTATCGCCCCGCCGCCAGCGCCCGTTCGACGCCCGGCTCGTGGGGGCCCAGGAAGCGGGGGGTCGGGCGGACCAGGGCGTCCAGGGCGGCCTTGCCGGCCGCGAAGACCTCGCGGGCACCGCCCGCGTACCAGGTGGTGTCGTGGTTGGCGGCCACCCCGACCCCGTAGGAGTCGATGCCCGCCGCGTCGCACAGCGCCAGCGCGCGGCGTATGTGGAAGTCCTGGGTGATCAACACCGCCCGCTTCACGCCGAAGACCCGCTTGGCCCGGGCGCACGAGTCCCACGTGTCGAAGCCGGCGTAGTCGGCGACGATCCGGTCGGCCGGCACCCCGCGCTTCGTCAGATAGGCCCGCATCGCGTCGGGTTCGTCGTAGTCGTCGCGGCTGTTGTCCCCGGTCACCAGCACCACGCGGATCTTGCCCGCGCGGTACAGCTCCGCCGCCGCGTCCAGCCGGTGGGCCAGGTACGGGGACGGCTTGCCGTCCCACAGGCCGGCGCCGAAGACCATCGCGACCGGCGCCGCCGGCACGTCGTCGGTGCCGCGCATCCGGGGCGTGCCCGCCGCGTACACCCACGTGGCGGGCAGCAGCGCCACCACGCAGGCCGCCACCAGGACCCGCAGCGCGCGCCGTCGGCCCCTGACCGTCCTGGGCACCCGCACCGGCACGCGCAGTCTTCGCGCCAAACCCGACAGACCCATCTTCGTCCTCCCCGTTCGAAGGGAACAACGTAGCGGGGGTTCCGCCCGGTTCCCGGCCCGGCCCCGGCCCACTGCGACTGGCCGGTCCCGCCCCACCGGCGGCGACGCACGTCGCCGCTGTCAGACCCTGGGGCTACCGTCGGGGTATGAACGGCAGCACAGCACGGCCCCTGACAGAGAACGGCATCGTCGGATACGAGGCGGCGGACCTGCTCCGGTGGGCGCCCGAGCCCGACAAGCGCCCCGGCCGCACGGCCTTCCAGCGCGACCGGGCGCGCGTGCTGCACTCCGCCGCGCTGCGCCGCCTCGCCGGCAAGACCCAGGTCGTCGCCCCCGGCGAGAGCGCGCGGGCCTGGGACGCCAGCCCCCGCACCCGCCTGACGCACTCCCTGGAGTGCGCCCAGGTCGGCCGGGAACTGGGCGCAGCCCTGGGCTGCGACGCCGACCTGGTCGAGGTCGCGTGCCTGGCGCACGACCTCGGCCACCCGCCCTTCGGGCACAACGGCGAGCAGGCCCTCGACGAAGTCGCGGGCCCCTGCGGCGGCTTCGAGGGCAACGCCCAGTCGCTGCGCCTGCTCACCCGGCTCGAGCCCAAGCGCTTCGTGCCCGACCCGGCCACGGGCGAGCTGGTCAGCGTCGGGCTCAACCTCACCCGCGCGGCCCTGGACGCCGCCACCAAGTACCCCTGGCCGCGCGGCGGCCACCCCACCGACCCCGACTCCCGCAAGTTCGGCGTCTACGCCGACGACGTCCCGGTCTACAGGTGGCTGCGCGAGGGTGCCCCCGCCCACCGCCAGAGCTTCGAGGCCCAGGTCATGGACTGGGCCGACGACGTCGCCTACTCCGTGCACGACGTCGAGGACGGCCTGCACGCCGGCCACCTCGACCCCCGCGTCCTGCTCGCCGAGCCCGAGCGCCGCGAGGTCTTCGCCGTCGCCGGCGGCCGCTACGCCCCCGGCGCCGCCCCCGACGAGCTCGCGGAGGCCCTCGACCGCCTCCTCGGCCAGGAGTGGTGGCCGCACGGCTACGACGGCTCCGCCGTCTCCCAGGCCCGCCTCAAGGACGCCACCAGCCAGCTCATCGGCCGCTTCTGCCTGGCCGCCGAGGCGGCCACCCGCACCGCGTACGGCCCCGGCCGGCTGACGCGCTACCGCGCGGAGCTCGTCGTCCCGCGCGAGACGCGGCTGGAGTGCGCGGTCCTCAAGGCCGTCGCCGACCGGTACGTCATGCAGCGCGAGGACCAGGAGAAGCTCCGCGCCGAGCAGCGCGTGGTCATCGCCGAGCTCGCCGAGGCGCTCGTCGCCGGCGCCCCCGAGGGCCTCGACCCGCAGTTCCGCGCGCTGTGGACCGAGGCCGGGGACGACGCCGGGCGGCTGCGCGCGGTCGTCGACCAGATAGCGGCCCTCACCGACGGCTCGGCCCGGTCCCTGCACGCCCGCCTCACGGGGCCGGGCGGCCCCCGGGGGTGAGCCGTACGACCCCTTGCGAGCCGCGCCCCGTCCGGGGTACTCCCTCTACCGGCGGCACGCGGCGTGCGGGACGCTCGGCGGTGGCGCTCGTCGCCCCGGGCGAGAAGCCGCGGACGTGACACCGGCAGACGTACCGCACGCAGCGCGGCGCGGCGGCAGCGAGGAGGCAGCAAGTGGTGGACGCGAACCAGACGTTCGTCATCGTCGGAGGAGGGCTGGCCGGCGCCAAGGCGGCCGAGACCCTGCGCAGCGAGGGCTTCACCGGCCGGGTGATCCTCATCTGCGACGAACGCGAGCACCCCTACGAACGTCCACCGCTGTCCAAGGGGTATCTGACGGGCCGTGACGCCCGCGACAGCGTCTTCGTCCACAAACCCGACTGGTACGCCAAGGCCGACGTCGAGCTCCACCTCGGCCAGCCCGCCGTCCACCTCGACCGCGCGGCCAAGTCCGTGCGCCTGGGCGACGGCACGCTCGTCCACTACGACAAGCTGCTGCTGGCCACCGGCGCCGAGCCGCGCCGCCTCGACATCCCCGGCACCGGCCTGGCCGGCGTCCACCACCTGCGCCGCCTCGCCCACGCCGAGCGGCTGCGCGGCGTGCTGTCCGCGACAACGGCCACCTCGTCGTCGCCGGCGCCGGCTGGATCGGCCTGGAGGTCGCCGCGGCCGCCCGGGGCTACGGCGCCGAGGTGACCGTCGTCGAGCCCGAGCCCACCCCGCTGCACACCGTCCTCGGCCCCGAGCTGGGCCAGCTCTTCACCGACCTGCACAGCGAGCACGGCGTCCGCTTCCACTTCGGCGCCCGGCTCACCGAGATCGCCGGCCACGACGGCATGGTCCTCGCCGCCCGCACCGACGACGGCGAGGAGCACCCCGCCCACGACGTCCTCGCCGCCATCGGCGCCGCTCCCCGCACCGCCCTCGCCGAGGCCGCCGGCCTCGCCCTCGTCGACCGGGCCGACGGCGGGGGCGTCGCGGTGGACGCCTCCCTGCGCACCTCCGACCCGGACATCTACGCCGCCGGCGACGTCGCCGCCGCCGAGCACCCCTGGCTCGGCACCCGCCTGCGCGTCGAGCACTGGGCCAACGCGCTCCACGAGGGCCCGGCCGCGGCCCGCGCGATGCTGGGCCGGGAGGTCTCCTACGACCGGGTGCCCTACTTCTTCTCCGACCAGTACGACCTGGGCATGGAGTACTCGGGCTACGCGCCCCCGGGCTCGTACGACCAGGTGGTGTGCCGGGGGGACGTGGGCAAGCGCGAGTTCATCGCCTTCTGGCTGTCCGAGGGCCGCGTGCTCGCCGGGATGAACGTGAATGTGTGGGACGTCACCACGGACATCCAGCGCCTCATCCGCGCCGGCGCCCGCCCCGACCCGGAGGCCCTGGCCGACCCGGCGGTGCCGCTGACCGAGCTGGCCACGGCATGAGCGGGATCCGCACCGCCCTGACCCCGGTCGGGGAGATCTTCGCGCTGCGGCACGCCGTGCTGCGGCCGGGCCTGCCCGCCGAGACGGCCGTCTTCCCCGAGGACAGCGCCCCCGGGACCTTCCACGTCGCGGCGTACGACGAGGCCGGCGCGGTGCGCGGCTGCGTGACCTTCGTGCCCGAGCCGCTGCCGGGCACGGGCGGCACGGGTGGCACTGGCGGCTCCGGCGGCCCCAGTGGCACCGGCGGCACCGGCGAGGAGGCGTACCGCTTCCGCGGCATGGCCAGCGACTCTGTCTCTTATACACATCTCTGAGCGGGCTGGCAAG
>KL569395.1:36158-43166 GCA_000715685.1 Streptomyces lilacinus | reverse complement strand
GAGATGTGTATAAGAGACAGAGTGCCGCCCTCGCGTGGTGCAACGGCCGGTCCGTGGCCCGCGGCTTCTACGAGCGGCACGGCTTCGAGGTGCGCGGCGAGGAGTTCGTGATCGAGGGCGTCGGACCGCACTTCGTCTTCACGATCAAGCTGCCCGCGGCCGAGGGGGCCGACGCGGCCGGCGACGTCGGAGGCGGGCCGTAGACTTCACGCGTGGCAGGCAGGATCAATGATGACGATGTGAAGGCGGTTCGGGACGCGATCCCGATCGACGCCGTCGTGTCCGAATACCTCCAGCTGCGCAACGCCGGCGGCGGCAACCTCAAGGGACTGTGTCCCTTCCACGACGAGAAGTCCCCGTCCTTCCAGGTCAGCCCCGCCAAGGGGCTGTTCTACTGCTTCGGCTGCCAGGAGGGCGGGGACACGGTCGACTTCGTCATGAAGATCGACCACCTCTCCTTCGCCGAGACCATCGAGCGCCTCGCCTCCCAGGCCGGCATCACCCTGCGTTACGAGGAGGGCGGCTACACCCCCGGCCGCCAGCAGGGCGAGCGCATCCGCCTGATCGAGGCCCACAAGATCGCGGCGAAGTTCTACGCCGACCAGCTCGCGAGCCCCGAGGCCGAGATCGGCCGGAAGTTCCTCGCGAGCCGCGGCTTCGACCAGGCCGCCGCCGAGCACTTCGGCGTCGGCTACAGCCCGGCCGGCTGGGACCACCTCACCCGCTTCCTGCGCGGCAGGGGCTTCAGCGACAAGGAGCTGCTCCTGTCCGGCCTGGCCCAGGACAGCCGCAGCGGCAAGCCCATCGACCGCTTCCGCGGCCGCCTGATGTGGCCCATCCGCGACATCACCGGCGAGGTCATCGGCTTCGGCGCGCGCAAGCTCCGCGACGACGACAACGGCCCGAAGTACCTCAACACCCCCGAGACGGCGATCTACAAGAAGTCGCACGTCCTCTACGGCATCGACCTCGCCAAGAAGGACATCGCCAAGACCAACCGGGCCGTCGTCGTCGAGGGCTACACCGACGTCATGGCCTGCCACCTCGCCGGCGTCACCACCGCCATCGCCACCTGCGGCACCGCCTTCGCGGGCGACCACATCAAGATCCTGCGGCGGCTGCTGATGGACAACGCCGCCTCCGAGGTCGTCTTCACCTTCGACGGCGACGCGGCCGGCCAGAAGGCCGCCCTGCGCGCCTTCGAGGACGACCAGAAGTTCGCCGCCGAGACCTCCATCGCCATCACCCCCGGCGGCATGGACCCCTGCGAGCTGCGCCTCGCCGAGGGTGACGCGGCCGTCGCGGCCCTCGTGGACTCCCGCACCCCGCTGTTCGCCTTCGCCATCCGTCAGGTCGTCGCCCGGCACAACCTCGACACCGCCGAGGGCCGCGCCGCCGCGCTCGAGGCGGCCGCGCCGATCGTGGCGAACATCAAGAACGGCGCCATCCAGCACGAGTACGCCGTCCAGCTCGCGGGCATGCTCGGCATCCTCGACACGCAGTTCGTGGTGCGCCGCGTGGGTCAGCTCGCCCGCTGGGCCCGCGAGCGCGGCCAGCGGCCGGGAGCGGACCAGGGGCGCGCGCAGCACCGCGGGGCGGCCGCGGCCGTCCAGGCGCCCCCGCTGGGCCCGCCGCGCGGCGGGCCCGCGCTGAACCTCCGCAGCCCCGCCCACCGCACCGAGCGCGAGCTGCTCAAGCTAGCCCTCCAGCGGCCGGAGCTGGTCGCTCCCGCCTTCGACGCCTACGGCGAGGACGAGTTCACCGCCCCGCCCTACGCGGTCGTGCGCCGCTGCGTCGAGCAGGCCGGCGGCGTCACCCAGGCCGGCCCCGACTACCTGACCAAGGTGCGCGAGGCCGCCCCCGACGACACCGTGCGGGCCCTCGTCACCGAGCTGGCCGTCGAGGCCATCCACGCTCGGACGGTGGACGAGGCCTACGCCGGCGAGCAGCTCGTGCAGGTGCGGCTGCGGGCCGTCGAGCGGCGCGTCGAGGAGGTGCAGACCTCGCTCGTACGGCTCGGCGCGCAGGCCGCCCCCGACCATCTGGCCGCCGTCCAGAACGAGCTGTGGGTCCTCCAGCAGTACGGCAAGTCCCTCAAGGACCGCGGGGCGGCGGCGCTTTAGCCTTCGGGCCGTTCCGGCCCTGTCTCTTATACACACAGCCCCAGCCCCGCCCTTCCACCGTTCCCCGGGGCTGCGCCCCGGTCCCCGGTCGTAAGCGTGCCGTCACGGTGCGGGCTCAGAAAGTGAGCGCACGCCCCTCGTGGCGGGGAGGCGTCGTACCCCACACTGGTGGGCGGTGCCTTGAGTCCCGGAGCGCGGCAGGTCCGGCCTGCCGGACCGGACTCCCCCGACGGCCGCGCCGGCCCCCCGGGCCGCCGTCGCGCGTGACTGCTCTGCCGCTCGTTCTGCCGCCTCAGCAGCGAT
Source organism: Streptomyces lilacinus (assembly GCA_000715685.1). Lineage (GTDB taxonomy): Bacteria > Actinomycetota > Actinomycetes > Streptomycetales > Streptomycetaceae > Streptomyces > Streptomyces lilacinus. The sequence continues at coordinate 40,740 of KL569395.1, read as the reverse complement.
CACCCTGGAGGTCGCCCCCGTGCAGACCCGGACCCCGACCCTGCCTCAGGCCCTGGCCGTCCCCCCGGCACCCGCGGTGCCCCGCCAGGCCGAGCCGCCCGTGTCCGAGACCCTGGCCCTCGCCGAGGTGCCCGCCCCCGAACCGGTCGCCCGGGCGGACACCAGCGGCCCCTCCTCCGACCTCTTCCGCCAGTACCTCCGCGAGATCGGCCGGATCCCGCTGCTCTCGGCCGCCGAGGAGGTGGAGCTGGCCCGCCGCGTCGAGGCCGGACTCTTCGCCGAGGAGAAACTGCTCACCACCCCCGACCTGGACACCCGCCTCGCCCTCGACCTCGACCGGCTCGTCGTCCTCGGCCGGATGGCCAAGCGCCGCCTCATCGAGGCCAACCTGCGCCTCGTGGTCTCCGTCGCCAAGCGCTACATCGGCCGCGGACTGACGATGCTCGACCTCGTCCAGGAGGGAAACCTCGGACTGATCAGGGCGGTCGAGAAGTTCGACTACGCCCGCGGCTACAAGTTCTCCACGTACGCGACCTGGTGGATCCGCCAGGCCATGTCCCGGGCCCTCGCCGACCAGGCCCGCACCATCCGGGTCCCCGTGCACGTCGTCGAGCTGATCAACCGCGTGGTGCGCGTCCAGCGCCGCATGCTGCAGGAGCGCGGCTACGAGCCCACGGCCGAGGAGGTCGCCGTCCAGCTCGACCTCTCCGAGGAGCGGGTCAGCGAGGTGCTGCGCCTCGCCCAGGAACCGGTCTCGCTGCACGCGCCCGTCGGCGAGGAGGACGACGTCGCGCTCGGCGACCTCATCGAGGACGGCGACGCGGCCTCCCCCGTGGAGTCGGCGGCCTTCCTGCTGCTGCGCGAGCACCTGGAGGCCGTGCTCTCCACCCTGGGGGAGCGCGAGCGCAAGGTCGTGCAGCTGCGGTACGGGCTGGTCGACGGCCGGCCGCGCACGCTGGAGGAGATCGGCCGGATCTTCGGGGTCACCCGGGAGCGGATCCGCCAGATCGAGTCCAAGACCCTCAACAAGCTGCGCGACCACGCCTTCGCCGACCAGCTGCGCGGCTACCTCGACTGAAGGCGTTCTCGACTGAAGGCGCTCTCGGCTGAAGACGCTCGACCGAAGGCGCTCAGGACGCGTTGAAGGCCCCCGGGTGGGTCTGCTCGCGCACGGTCGCGTACTGCTGCCGCACCGCGTGCCCGACGGCCGCGTCCTCGCCCGCGGGGTCGAAGACCTGGCTGGCGGCGGCGGGCCACAGCGGGGGCTGCTGCGGGGAGAGGGTGCCCTGCTGCACGCCCAGCGACCAGGCCGCCTGTCGGGCGGCGCCCAGCGCCGCGTAGTCGGCCGGCTGCGGCACGACGACCTGCGCGCCGAACAGCGACGGCGCGATCGCCTGCACCGCCGGCAGCTCGGCCGCCGCGCCCAGCAGGAAGATCCGGCGCACCTCGACGCCGCGCCCGCGCAGCACGTCCAGCGCGTCCGTGAGCCCGCACAGCATGCCCTCGAAGGCCGCCCGGGCCAGGTGCTCGCGCTTCATGCTCTCGCGCCGCAGCCCGGCCAGCGTGCCGGCCGTGTGCGGCAGGTGCGGGGTCCGCTCGCCCTCGAGGTACGGCAGCATCACGAGCCCGTACGAGCCGGGCGAGGAGTGCAGGGCGAGCTCGGAGAGCCCGGGCAGGTCGGTGCCGAGGAGCTCGGCGGTGCCGCGCAGGACGCGTACGGCGTTCGACGTGTGCACGACGGGCAGGTGCATGCCGGTCGCGTCCGCGAAGGAGGTGATGGTGCCGGTGGAGTCCGCGAGCGCCGAGTGGTGCACGGCGAAGACCGAGCCCGAGGCGCCGAGGGAGATCACCGCGTCGCCGAGCCCCACGCCCAGGCCGAACGCCGCCGCCATCGTCTCGCCCGTGCCGGCGGAGATCAACAGGCCCTCCGGGGTGTGCCCGGCCGGCTCGGCGGGCGCCAGCACGTCCGGCAGGGCCGCCTGGCGGCCCAGCGCCAGCTCGACGAGGTCGGGCCGCCACTCGCCCGTTGCCGCCGACCAGAAGCCCGTGCCGGAGGCGTCCCCGCGGTCCGTCGTACGGCGCGCGGGGCGGCCCAGCAGCTGCCAGACCAGCCAGTCGTGCGGCTGCAGCACCGCCGCGACGCGGGCCGCGGACTCGGGTTCGTTGCGGGCCAGCCAGCGCAGCTTGGCCACCGCCTGCCCGGCCTGCGGCACCGAGCCGACCGCCTCCGCCCAGGCGGTCCGGCCGCCCAGCGCGTCGGTCAGGTCGGCGGCCGCGGACTGGACGCGCTTGTCGTTGCCCAGCAGGGCGGGGCGCACCAGCACGCCGCCTGCGTCCAGCGTCAGCAGGCCGTGCTGCTGGGCGGAGACGCCGATGGCCTGCACGCCCTCGAGCAGCCCGCCGGTGGCCGCCTCGCCCAGCGAGATCAGCCACGCCTGTGGATCACCCTCCGGAGAGGACGACGGATGAGGGGCCCAGCCCTGCCGCAGCACGGCACCCGTGTCCGCGTCGCAGACGACGATCCGTGTGCTCTCAGAGGAACTGTCCAACCCGGCGACTATGCCCATGCCGAGATGATGCCAAACCTCGGCGCTCATTTCGGCATCCGGCTCCGGCATCCGGTCAGGTGTTGCTCGTGCCCCAGTCGTCCTCGTCGCCCGCGCGCCGCTCGCGCAGCGAACGGATCCGGTGCGTGACGGAGCCGGGCAGTCGCTCGCCGACCCTGTCGAAGGCCCTGGACGCCAGGGCCCGCCCGTTGACCGCGGCGGTCTCGGCGGTGTTGCGCACCGCGGGGTTCTGCGCGATGCGCCGAGCCCCCTTGCGCAGCTCCTCGTACCGCTCGCGGCCGGCCCGCGCACCGAGCACGTACCCGACAGCCGCGCCGGTGATGAACGTCAGCCGGTAGCGCATCGCGCCCATCCTTCCGTTGGATCCGCACTGCTCGCCGCCAGCCGCCTACCCGGCACGGCCGAAGGTCACTCCCAGGTCCGGGGGGATACCGATTGGCGGAGCACCCCCCTGCTTGCGCTAATGTATGTGTCGCAGCGAGCGCACGCCGCCCGGGAGACCGGACGGAGGTGCATTCGAGGCAAACGCGACAATCCCCTGTAGCTCAATTGGCAGAGCAGCCGGCTGTTAACCGGCAGGTTACTGGTTCGAGTCCAGTCGGGGGAGCGCGATCCCTTGTAGCTCAATTGGCAGAGCAGCCGACTGTTAATCGGCAGGTTACTGGTTCGAGTCCAGTCGGGGGAGCAGGTGAGAAGGACCCTTCGGGGTCCTTTTTTCATGCCGGTCCGTCCGCCCCGGTGGGAACCGAACCGGTGTGATCGAAGTCCTCAAGGTCAGACCGATCACACGATACGGCCCCTCCGGGGCAACAGATCGTATGAGCGGCTATGCTGCGGCAGACGGCGCGCACAGATGTGCGCGACGCGCCGTGAACGGGGCGGTAGCTCAGCCGGTTAGAGCAGCGGACTCATAATCCGTCGGCCGTGGGTTCGAGTCCCACCCGCCCCACTCACGCGACGTAGGTGCAGAAACGATGCGACCTGCGATTTCCCCGCCCCGACCGGTTCCGACCGGGCGGGGCGCAGTGCTGTCGGGGGCGCGGAATACCCCGGCCCACCGCTTCGTTACCGCCCGTGAGCCACACTGGACCGACCGAGACGAGCGGAAGCGGGTAGGGCGCATGAGCGGCAGCACGGTGGAGCTGACCAAGGACAACTTCGACGAGGTCGTGTCCGGCAGTGGGTTCGTCCTGATCGACTTCTGGGCCGAGTGGTGCGGGCCGTGCCGGCAGTTCGCCCCGGTCTTCGAGAGGGCGGCGGAGAAGCACGAGGACCTCGTGTTCGCGAAGGTGGACACGGAGGCGCAGCCCGAGCTGGCGGCCGCGTTCGAGATCCGGTCGATTCCTACGCTGATGATCGTGCGGGACAACATCGCCGTCTTCGCGCAGCCGGGCGCGCTGCCCGCGGCCGCGCTGGAGGACGTGATCGCGCAGGCGCGGGCGCTGGACATGGACGAGGTGCGGGCCTCCGTGGCGGCCGCCGGGGCGCAGGCACCCGGCAGCGATGGGTGAGCTGCTGCTGATCCGGCACGGCGAGACGGAGTGGAGCCGTGACGGACGCCACACGAGCTGGACCGACCTGCCGTTGACCGAGCGCGGCGAGCGCGAGGCCGAGGCCCTGCGCCCCGCGCTCGCGGCGCGGGGCATCGGGCTCGTGCTGGTCAGCCCCATGGCCCGGGCCGCGCGGACCGCGGAGCTGGCGGGGCTGACGGGCACCGAGACCGAGCCCGGGCTGCGCGAGTGGGACTACGGCGGCTACGAGGGCGTCACCACGGCCGAGATCCAGCGCGGGCGGCCCGGCTGGTTCCTGTTCGAGGACGGGGTCGTGCCCGGGCCGCCCGGGCACCCCGGGGAGACGCCCGCGGAGGTCGGCGCCCGGGCCGACCGCGTGCTGGCGCGGATCGCGGGCCGGCTGGACGGGGACGGGCCCGGCGGCGGTGACGTCGTGCTCGTCGCCCACGCGCACTTCCTGCGGGTGCTGACGGCCCGTAGGCTCGGGCTGCCGCCGTCGGCCGG
>KL569395.1:34929-35922 GCA_000715685.1 Streptomyces lilacinus | reverse complement strand
AGATGTGTATAAGAGACAGGATCGGCACCGAGCACGGACGCCCGGCCCTGGTCGCCTGGAACGGGCGTGTCGGACCGGGGGCCGGCCGAGCCGGAGCGTGATGATCGGACGGTACGTACGGCGTCCCGTCGCTCTTTCTTCCCGGGAGGAATCCACCGTGGCCACCAACCGCATCGCGACCACCGTCTGGAACGGCGAGCTGATCAAGGGCAGCGGGGAGGTCGCCCTCCAGTCGTCCGGCATCGGGACCTACCCCGTGACCTGGGCCTCCCGGGCGGAGCAGGCCAATGGCAAGACGAGCCCGGAGGAGCTCATCGCCGCCGCTCACTCCAGCTGCTTCTCCATGGCCCTCTCGCACGCCCTGACCGGCGCGGGCACGCCGCCCACGCGCCTGGAGACCAAGGCCGAGGTGACCTTCCAGCCGGGCGAGGGCATCACCGGCATCCACCTGAGCGTGCGCGGCGAGGTGCCCGGCCTCGACGAGGACGGCTTCGCCGCCGCGGCCGAGGACGCGAAGAAGAACTGCCCGGTCAGCCAGGCGCTCACGGGGACGACGATCACGCTCGCCGCCGAGCTCGCCTAGCCGCCTTCCGGCGCGCGTCCGTCAGCCGCGCAGGGCGGCGTAGACGATCAGGTGTTCCGTCGGTCGGCCGGCGCCGTCCTGCTCGCCCGCGCACGTGACCAGCCGCAGCGCCTTCTCCGCCGTGGGCCCGTACACCTTGCGGGTGGGGAAGGCGCTCCCGGCGACCGTCTCGGTGTCGGTCACGGTGAAGTGCAGCACCTTGCCGTCGCCGCGCTCGACGTCGACGGCGGTGCCCTTGCCGACCTTGCGCAGGTCGCGGAAGACGGCCTTGCCGTGGCGCGTGTCGCCGTGGCCGGTGATCACGGCGGCGCCGGGGGTGCCGGGCCTGGCGCTGCCGGTGTACCAGCCTGCGGTCATGCCCTTCTCCGGCGGCGGTGCCGGCACGTCGGCGGAACGGCCGGGGCCCAGCC
>KL569395.1:30058-34669 GCA_000715685.1 Streptomyces lilacinus | reverse complement strand
GGCCCAGCCGTATCAGCGGGCTGTCCACGCCGATGGACGGAATGGAGACCCGCGACGGCTCCTCGGCCCGCGCCGGGCCGCCGATGGCCTTGTCGGTACCGCCGCCGATCGAGCACGCGACCAGCAGCGTCGCCGGCAGGATCAGCAGCAGGGCGAGGGCGGCGGGAGCGGGGAGACGGGGGCGACGGGGACGACAGGACATGGCCCCCAACCTAGGGAGCCGGTCCGGCCGGCCGCCTCGGCCGATCGGCCACTCCGACCTCCACCCGTGGGGGGACTCCGGGGTCCGGGCTCCCGGCATCCTCAGGTGATCAGCCGCTGGAACAGGCCCCAGGTGAATTCCGCCACGTACTCGCGCCGCTCCCCGCCCGCGTCCGGGGCCGTGATCGCCAGCCGCCAGCGCGTCGGGGCCGTGCCCTCCATCGGCCGGGCGGGCGCGAAGGCCCGCGCCACCTCGTCCACCGTGCACGACCAGGGCGTGAGCTCCTCGATCGTGCGCGGCGCCGCGGGCCGCGCGCCGGGGGCGCGGACGAGCCATTCGTTCCACACCGCGCCGCCGGGGGCGCTCAGCACCTCGAAGCGCAGGTCGGGCCAGAGCGTGTATAAGAGACAGGGTCAGGTCGCCGACGCGGCGCTGCGCGGTCGTCTCGGGCGGGCCGAGGACCGAGCGGTAGCGCGGACCCGCGCCGCGGCCGCGCGGGGAGCGGATCATGGCCTGCCAGCGGCGGTTCGCCTCGCGTATCTCCCCGCGCCCGACGCCCAGTTCGCGCAGCGCGTCCTCGACCAGGCCGGGCTGGTGGTCCGCCATGCGGCGGAGCAGGACGAGCTGGAACTCCCGTGGCCCGAAGGCGGTGGTTGGTGCGGGGTCAGAAGCGGGTGTCATGCGGCCCATCGTCGCGCACTCGCGCCGCGCGCGGGCAACTGATCGGGAATCCCCGGCGAGTTGCGGGCGGCGTGGCGGACGCCATACCGGGCGGGACGACGGCCGACAGGCGAACGACTCGGCGGACGGTGTGGGGGAGAGCCCGGCGCGACGCCCGGGCGACGTCGTCCTTTCGCGCAAGCTTTACCTCCCGGCAGCCGTGAGCTGGCCCGGAGGCCGCCCACGCCGTGGCCGTGGCCGGTACGGTCTGGGGCCATGACGGAAATCGACCCCCGGCGCACCGCACTCGTCCTCGTCGACCTCATGGAACGCGTCGTGGCGTTGCCCCTCGCGCCCCGGCCCGGTGACGAAGTGGCCGAGAAGGCGGCGGAGTTGGCGCGCGCCTTCCGCAAGGCGGGGGCGCCGGTCGTGGTCGTACGGGTCGAGCGGCCCGGCGTGGCCGAGCAGCCGCCGGGCAGCGGGCTGCTGCCGGGGGTCGCCGAGCCCGGGGACATCGAGGTCGTCAAGCGGACGGTCGGGGCCTTCCACGGCACGGGCCTGGACGACCGGCTGCGCGCGCACGGCGTACGGACGCTCGTGCTCGCCGGGATCGCCACGAACCTCGGCGTGGAGTCGACCGCCCGCGCCGCCGCCGACCACGGCTACGAGCTGGTCTTCGTGGAGGACGCGATGAGCGCCCTGACCGCCGAGGAGCACCGGGCCTCGGTGACGCTGGACATGCCGCGCCTGGGGACGGTCGTCACGGCGGCGCGGCTGCGTCTGCCGGCGTAGCTCGGATGGCTCAGCCCTGCGGACCTAGCCTGCGCCCGGGGACCCTCAGAGGTCCTCGCCCAGCATCCGGCGCAGCAGGTCCCGCAGGGTCGTGCGCTCCCGCTCGGACAGGCCGGCCAGCGGCTCGCGCGCGAAGTGCAGCGACTCCCGGAGCCGGACGGCCGTCTGCCGGCCCTCGTCCGTGGCGGCGGCGAGCTTGACGCGCCGGTCGTCGGGGTCGGGGCGGCGCTCGACCAGGCCCCGGGCCTCCAGCCGGTCGACGATGCCCGTGATGTTCGACGGCTCGCACTTGAGCTGCAGGGCGATCCGTCGCATGGGCAGGGGGTCGCGGGCCAGCAGGGCCAGGACGCGGGCCTGGGCGCCGGTCAGGGAGTGCTTGCCGGCGGCTTCCTCGTACTCCTCGTGGTAGCGCGCCACGACGGTCGCGATGAGGTCGACCACCTCGAGGGTCAGGTGGTCGGCGGGCGGCAGCTGGGGCGTCATGGAATCCAGGCTACCCCTTTGCTTGACAACATGAAATATCGAGGCTCATGATTGTTTCAGATCCTGAAGCATTTTGGAGAGGGTTGGTTCCCATGACCACCACGCCTGCCACCAGCCGCGAATGGCACCTGATCGCCCGCCCGCAGGGCTGGCCCAAGCCCGAGGACTTCGCGCTGCGCGAGGTTCAGGTCCCGGAGCTCGCCGAAGGCCAGCTCCTGGTCCGCAACGTCTTCATGTCGGTGGACCCCTACATGCGGGGCCGGATGGACGAGCGCGAGTCGTACATCGCGCCGTTCCAGCTCGACCGGCCCATGGACGGCGGCGCGGTCGGTGAGGTCGTCGCCTCCCGGGCCGAGGGCTTCGAGCCCGGCGACCACGTCCTGCACGGCCTCGGCTGGCGCGAGTACGCCGTGGTGGACGCCGCGCGCGCGGCGAAGGTCGACCCCAAGGCCGGACCGCTCTCCGCCTACCTGGGCGTGCTGGGCATGCCGGGCCTCACCGCCTACGCCGGTCTGCTCGAGGTGGCCTCCTTCAAGGAGGGCGACACCGTCTTCGTCTCCGGCGCCGCCGGTGCGGTGGGCAGCCTCGTCGGCCAGATCGCCAAGCTGAAGGGCGCCGCGCGCGTCATCGGCAGCGCGGGCTCGGACGAGAAGGTGCGGGTGCTGCTGGAGGATTACGGCTTCGACGCCGCCTTCAACTACAAGAAGGGCCCGGTCGCCGAGCAGCTGAAGGAGGCGGCCCCCGACGGCATCGACGTCTACTTCGACAACGTCGGCGGCGAGCACCTCGAGGCGGCCCTCGGCTCCCTCAAGCTGAACGGCCGCGTCACCATCTGCGGCATGATCGCGCAGTACAACGCCACCGAGCCGACGCCCGGCCCGAGCAACATGGTCAACATCCTGGCCAAGCGGCTGCGCGTCCAGGGCATGATCGTCTCCGACCACAACGCGCTGCGGCCCCAGTTCCTCGAGGAGGTCGGGGGCTGGATCCGCTCCGGCGAGCTCGTCGTCCGCGAGACGACCGTCGACGGCATCGACCACGCCGTCGACGCCTTCCTCGGCATGCTGCGCGGCGAGAACACCGGCAAGATGATCGTCAACCTCGGCGCCTGAGCCCGCCCCCCTTTCCGCTTTTCCTCTCTCACCTCATATCAGGAGAACTCCCGTGTCGATTCAGCCCGTCGAGGTCCTCTACACCGCCGTCGCCACCGCCGAGAACGGCCGTGACGGCCGCGTCGCCAGCGACGACGGTCAGCTCGACGTCGTCGTCAACCCGCCCAAGGAGCTCGGCGGCAGCGGCGCCGGCACCAACCCCGAGCAGCTCTTCGCCGCCGGCTACAGCGCCTGCTTCCAGGGCGCGCTGGGCGTCGTCGCCCGCCAGGAGAAGGTCGACATCTCCGGCTCGACCGTGACCGCGCAGGTCGGCATCGGCAAGACCGCCGAGGGCGGCTTCGGGCTCAAGGTCGCCATCTCGGCGACCATCCCGACCGTCGACGCGGCCACCGCGCTGGCGCTCGTGGAGAAGGCGCACCAGGTCTGCCCGTACTCCAACGCCACGCGCGGCAACATAGAGGTCACGCTCGACGTCGTCTGATCGGCGCTATTGCCGTCCCGCCCAGCGGCTACGCTTTCCCGCCATGCGAGATCTTGTAGCGGGCATGACGTACCTGGCCAAGGGCCAGCGCTGGGTGGGGCGCGAGCGCCGGCAGTGGGGGTTCGGGCTGCTGCCCGGGCTGATCACGCTGGTCGGCTACGCGGCGGCGATCGTCGTGCTCGCCCTGCGGGCCGACGACGTCGTCGCCTGGGCCACGCCCTTCGCCGACGGCTGGGGCTCGCCCTGGCTCGGCCTCTTCCGCGGCGCGCTGACCGCGGTCTTCTTCGGCGGCAGTCTGCTGCTCGCGCTGATTTCCTTCACGGCAGTGACGCTGCTGGTCGGCCAGCCCTTCTACGAGTCGCTCTCCGAGCGGGTCGACCGGTCCGAGGGCGGCGACGCCCCCGAGTCCGGGTTGCCGCTGTGGCAGGACCTGTGGATTTCGGCGCGGGAGAGTCTCGCGGTGCTGGTGCGGGTGGCGCTGTGGGGTGTGCTCTTTTTTGCTCTGGGCTTCGTGCCGGTTGTTGGGCAGACCGTCGTGCCTGCCGTCGGTTTCTGCGTTTCCGGCTTCTTCCTCGCGGAGGAGCTCACCGCCATTGCGCTGCAGCGGCGGGGGGTACGGCTGGGGGAGCGGCTTCGACTGCTGCGTTCACGGAAGCTGTTGGCGCTCGGGTTCGGGGTGCCGCTGACGCTGCTGTTTCTTGTGCCGTTCGTGGCGGTTTTCGTGATGCCGGGGGCTGTGGCGGGGGCGACGTTGCTGGTGCGGGATCTTTTGGGGGAGACGGCGGAAGACGCCGAGGCCGAGGCCGGTACGGAGAAGGTTGTCTCTCCCCAGCCCCGCCCCTTCCCGTAACTGGGGGCTTCGCCCCCCCCCAGACCCCGGA
>KL569395.1:27320-29826 GCA_000715685.1 Streptomyces lilacinus | reverse complement strand
CTCCCCCAGCTACCGCTGGGAGGTGCCCCCAGACGGGCTGATACGCGCCAGCACGAGCCCCTCCTCCGCCCCCGACCCCTCCGCCAGGATCGCCCCGTCCCGTCCCCACACCGTGGACAGCCCGCACGCGTCGTACGGCCCGGACGGGCCCACGTGGTTGGCGAGGAGGACGTGCAGGCCGTTTTCCTTCGCCAGGGTGGGGAAGACGGCGAGGCGTTCGTCCTCGCCCGTGCCCCGGCCGTAGAGGGAGCTCGCCAGGAGCGCGGTGCAGCCGTCCGCGGCCGCGCGGGACGCGAGGTCGGGGAAGTGGGCGTCGTAGCAGATGGCGAGGCCGAACGTCAGGCCGCCGAGGGTGAAGCGGGCGTCCGTCGTGCCCGCCGCGAAGCCCGCCGCGCGCTCCGTCTCCGTGACGTGCTGCTTGTCGTAGCGGGTCAGGAGCGCGCCGTCCGGCCCGTACACGTACGAGGTGATCGTCGGGCCCTGCGCCGAGCGGCCCGCGCAGTTCACCACCGCGGCGACGCCCGCCGCCCGGCACGCCTCGCGGAGCGGGGCCAGTCGGGCGTCGTCGGGGGTCAGGGCCAGCCGGTCGGGGTCGGCGGTCACGGCGTCGAGCTCGTAGCCGGTGACGGCCAGCTCCGGGAAGACGACGAGCTCCGCCCCGCGGGCACCGGCCTCGGCGACGAGGTCGGCCATGCGGGCCACGTTGGCCGCGACGTCGCACGGCACGGCGGTGAACTGCGCGGAAGAAATGATCACGCGGTCATCATCGCCGACCGAGCGTCCCCACGGACACCGTGAGCACCGACCGGATCTGCCCGGTGATCGCCTGCCGGTTGCGGACGAACTCCGGGTCGGTCACCTGCCCCGTCGACGGATCGCCGTTGCCCTGGCCGAAGGACAGCACGGGGGTGTGCAGATGGCCGCCCGGCACCCGCAGTCGGACCGCGTCCCGCAGCAGGGTGGCCCGGTAGGCGATCTCGTTGGAGAGGTAGTCGCCCCCGCCGCCCGCGCGGGCGGTCGAGCCCGGCGTCGGGCCGTCCGGCCGGTGGACCTCCTCGGTGCCGCCCGCCGGGATCTCGGTGACCGAGGTGTTGTCGTGCACCGGGTACGGGCCCGTAGTGGCCGCCGTGATCGCCGCGTACGGGAGTGTGGTGGTGGTCCACTGCGGCTGCGGGGTCACGGTCGGCAGCCCGCGGGGGACGGGGACGGTCTCGGTGCGGGAGACGTTGACGTTGTCCGGGTAGCCGCCGCGCCAGGCGCCGTTGGTGCGCTCCAGGTCGAAGCGGCCGGGGCGGCCCTGGCTGATGGTGGTGAAGAGGTCCACCTTCCGGGGGCCGGGCCGGAAGTGCGGCAGCAGGGCCCGCTCGACCGTGCCGTCCGCGAAGTCGGCCCAGCGCACCGGGAAGACGACCGCCTCGACGCGCGCCGGGCCGGCGGGGGTGTCGATCGTGGTGCCGTCGAGGGCGAGCGCCGCCGCGCCGGAGGGGTTCGAGCGGCGGGCGTCGGAGTCGAGCTGGAACGGGTCGAAGCCGGTGATCAGCACGCGCCTGACCCCGTCGCCGGCGGGCAGGTTCACGGAGTCCTGGCCGCGCGAGCCGCGCTCCACCGCCGCCACCAGCTCCGCGCGCCGCCGCTCGGACAGCGGGAACGCCGGCCGCCACTCGCGCAGCGCCCGCGTCATGCCCAGCCGCGCCCAGTACAGCGGACGGTCGTCGTCCGGGCTGAGGTCGCCGCCGGCCGGGCCCCTGCCCTGGGCCCGGTCCACCGCCTGCCGCCACAGCCGGCGCCCGCTGTCGACGGCGAGCCGTTCGGCCTGCGCGCAGTCGCGGGCACCGGCCAGGGCGCGGGCGAAGCCGGGCGCGACGTCGTCGAAGCCGGCGCGCCGCAGGATCTCCTGCGGTACGGCGCCGGTGAGCCGCTGCTCCTCCACGGTGAGGGAGGCCACCGTGGCGGGCGCGGGCGCGGCACCGGCCGGGGCGGCCAGGGCGAGCGGGGCGCAGGCGAGCAGGGTCGCGGCGAGCGCGCCGAGTCGGGTCGGACGGGATATCCAGGAAAGATCACTGAGTCTCATGAGGCGGAAGGAAACCATCGAGGAGGCATGCGGCGATAGAGGGCGGCCAACTCTCTTCGGGAAAAACGGAATTCGGCCACAATGGCGAGATGAACACAGTGCGGCTTCTCGCTGATCCGCTCATATCCGCCGGACAACACCTCACCGCCCCACTGTTCGACCCGAGAGCCGGCCAAGGCGTCCGGCAGCTCGCGGAGTTGGCCATCGCCCTGCTGCTCTCCTCGCTCATCGGCCTCGAGCGGGAGCTGCAGCAGAAGAGCGCCGGACTGCGCACCCACACCCTGGTCGGGGTGGGCAGCGCGCTGTTCATGGAGGTGTCGATCCACGGCTTCGGCGCGCTGCCCGAGCTGGCGGGGGCCCGGCTGGACGGGTCCCGGGTGGCGGCGCAGATCGTCTCCGGCATCGGCTTCATCGGCGGCGGCCTCATCTTCGTCC
>KL569395.1:14040-27054 GCA_000715685.1 Streptomyces lilacinus | reverse complement strand
AGATGTGTATAAGAGACAGCTTCCTGGTCGTGCGCGGCTTCCCGGTGGTGACCCGGCGGCTGGCCGTGGCGTCGGCCACCGAGCGGGTCGAGCTCAGCCTGTCGTACCGGACCCGCCGCGGCGTGCTGGGCCGCGTCCTGGAGCTGTGCACCCGCAGCGGCTTCCAGGTCACGGACGTGAGGATCCACGCCGAGTCGGGGGAGCGGGAGGGACCCGACAAGGGAAAGGGCAAGGCCAAGGAGGCGGGTGTGGTGCTGAGCCTCGAGGGCAGGGGGTCGGCGCATCCACTGGTCGAGGAGCTGACGGACTGGGAGGGCATCCTCGACGTCGACCTGCGCTCCAGCCGCGACAGCACCGAGTGACACACCGTTGACTCCGGTACGGCAGCGGTCCGTCCGTGTCCCCGTGGCGGGTGAACTCGCTTGGCGAAGGGGCGCGTTCATCGGATAGCGTGCGTGCGGAAGGCGGCGCGGGCCCCGCACGGTTCCCGTGCGCGGATGCGCGCGCCTTCGGTCGCGGCCCGGACGTCGTCGTGCGGGCGTGCGGCGCACCGGGTGCTCTGGGCGAGGGTACGGGCGCCCGGCGCCGCGGGCGGGGGCGGGGCCACCTGACAGGTCCCGCCCCTTCCTCGGGGCTCCCGCCCCCCGGGGCTACGCGGCGGGCCGGTCGACGGCCGTGACCGTGCGGTAGGCCATGCCGGCCAGCTCGCCCTGGCCCTTCTTGCTGGGGTGGAACCAGTCCCACTTGCTCAGTTCCTGGCCGGTGAAGTCGTAGCCGTTCACCGCGCCGTCGTAGCGGCACAGCGCGTCCTTGGAACAGACGTCGCGCAGGACGGCGTTGTACTCGCCGACCCGGTGGTGGACCTGGGCCCGGCGGGCCACCGCGGCCTCGTCGGTGGCGTCGGCGTCGTGCAGCATCGACGGGCAGACGTTGCCGAGCTGCCAGATCTGCTTGCCGATCAGGCTCTTGCGCCCCTGCGACCACAGCCGCATGAGGTCGGGCACGCCGGCCACGTACACCTGGGCCTTCGGCACGGAGGTGCGCAGCTCCCGCAGCGACTTCTCGAAGTCGGCGCGGAAGTCCTCCACGGGCGTCATATCGGCCACATTGCGGCGACAGGCGTCATTGGCGCCGAGGAGGACGGTCACCAGCTCGGGCCGGTGGGCGGCCGCCGCGCGCATCTGGCCCGGCAGGTCCGCCATCCGGGCGCCGGTCCGGGCGTAGTTCCAGCTGTTGGTCTGCGGCGACGGCAGCAGTCGGCGGGCGAGGCTGTCGACCTCGGTGCCGGTGGCCCAGGAGACCTCGGGGCAGTCCTCGAGCACGGAACAGGCGTCGAAGCCGCGGGTGATGGAGTCGCCGAGGGAGGCGATCGACGCGGGGTGGGTGTTCCACGCGGGACGGGTGGGGCTCGGCTTCGCCGGGGCGGCCTTGGTCTCGGTGTCGTCGCCGCACCCCGTGGCCAGCAGGGCGACGGCCAGCACCGCCGTGGCGGCCCGTACCACCGCCGATCGTTTCCGCCCCCTGTTGGCGCGCATCCTGCTCTCCCCCTCCGGCCGGGTGACATCTGTCCGGGATCGACGGTACGTCACGGGGTGGGCCACCCCGTGAGCGGCCGCGCACGGTAGCTTTTCCCCGGAGTGATCGAGTCGGTCCGGCATCTTTCGCTCTTCGGCGGCACCACATCACAACACGTCACATCCTGTCCCTTTTCAGGAGAATCGCTCCCGATGGTGTTTACTGTTGGTAACCTCGCGAGCTGGTGCGGGAGTGGCCATTGGGGCAGAAGCTCTGCTGCTGCCCCGGGCGGGACCGGTACGGCTGCGAGGCCGCTGCGGAAGGCGAACCTCGAACGGCACGGGAGGCCCCGGTGACGACACGTGGAGTTCTGTACGTGCACTCCGCGCCGCGTGCGCTGTGTCCACACGTCGAATGGGCCGTGGAGAGCGTCCTCGGCGCGCGCGTCACCCTCGACTGGATCCGCCAGCCCGCCGCGCCCGGCACCTGGCGCGCCGAGCTCTCCTGGCAGGGTCAGGTCGGCACGGCCTCCAAGCTCGCCTCCGCCCTGCGCGGCTGGCACCTGCTCCGCTTCGAGGTGACCGCCGAGCCCTGCCCCACCGCCGAGGGCGAGCGCTACAGCTCCACCCCCGGCCTCGGCATCTTCCACGCCGTCACCGGCATCCACGGCGACATCCTCGTCCCCGAGGACCGGCTGCGGGCCGCGCTCTCCCGCGCCGACCGGGGCGAGACCGACCTCCAGGCCGAGGTCGCCAAGCTCCTCGGCAAGCCGTGGGACGACGAGCTCGAGCCGTTCCGCTACGCGGGCGAGGGCGCGCCGGTGCGGTGGCTGCACCAGGTGGTGTGATGTTCGGGGGCTCGCCCCGGACACGACGAAGGGCCCGCCCCGGCTGTCATCAGCCGGGGCGGGCCCTTCACCCGTAAGAGGGGGAGCCGGTCAGACCGTTCGCAGGGCGAGGACCACGTTGTGGCCGCCGAAGCCGAACGAGTTGTTGATCGCGGCGATGGTGCCCTCGGGCAGCGGGCGGGGCTCGCCGCGCACGATGTCCGCGTCGATGTCCTCGTCCAGGTCGTCGACGTTGATGGTCGGCGGGGCGACCCGGTGGTGCAGGGCGAGGACGGTCGCGACCGTCTCGATGCCGCCGGCGCCGCCGAGCAGGTGGCCCGTCATCGACTTGGTGCCGGAGACCGCGACGTGGTCGAGGTCGTCGCCGAGGATCTTGCGCAGCGCCTTGATCTCGGCCGCGTCGCCCTGCGGCGTGGAGGTGGCGTGCGCGTTGAGGTGCACGATCTCCGCCGGCTTCAGGTCGGTGTTCTCCAGCAGGTTCTGCAGCGCGGCCGCGATGCCGCGGCCGGTGGGCTCGGGCTGGGCGATGTGGTGGCTGTCCGCGGACAGGCCCTGGCCCAGCACCTCGCAGTAGACCCGCGCGCCGCGCCGGGCGGCGTGCTCGGCCGACTCCAGGACGACGACGCCGGCGCCCTCGCCCAGGACGAAGCCGTCACGGGCCTTGTCGTAGGGGCGGGAGGCCTTCTGCGGCTCGTCGTTGTTCTTCGACATCGCCATCATGCTGGCGAAGGCCGCGACGGGCAGCGGGTGGATGGCCGCCTCGGTGCCGCCCGCGACCACGACGTCGGCGCGGCCGGTGCGGATCATCTCGACGGCGTAGCCGATGGCCTCGGCGCCGGAGGCACAGGCGCTGACCGGGGTGTGCACGCCCGCCTGGGCGTTCACCTCCAGGCCCACGTTGGCGCTCGGGCTGTTCGGCATGAGCATCGGCACGGTGTGCGGGGAGACGCGGCGGGCGCCCTTCTCCTTGAGCACGTCGTACTGGTCGAGCAGGGTGATCACGCCGCCGATGCCGGAGGCGATGACCGTGCCCAGGCGGTCGGGGGCGACGGAGGAGTCGTCGCCGGCCTTGGCGGTGAAGCCCGCGTCGGCCCAGGCCTCACGGGCGGCGATCACCGCGAACTGCGCCGACCGGTCCAGCTTGCGGGCCAGTGGCCGGGGCAGGACCTCCTCCGGGTCCACGGCCGCGACGGCGGCGATGCGGACCGGGAGGTCGGCGAACCGCTCGTCCTCCAGGGGCTTGACGCCGGAACGCCCGGCGAGCAGCCCTTCCCAGGTCGATGCGCTGTCGCCACCCAGCGGTGTGGTTGCGCCGATACCGGTGACGACCACGGTGCGATTGGTCGAGTTCATCGGGATTCTGTCTCCACGTGTAGAGGTGCTGGAACCGCCACCGCCGGGGTGGCGACGAGCGCTTTGGATCAGGCCTGGTTGTCGAGGATGTACTGGGCGGCGTCGCCGACCGTCTTCAGGTTCTTGACGTCCGCGTCCGGGATCTTCACGTCGAAGCGCTCCTCGGCGGCCACGACGACCTCGACCATGGAGAGCGAGTCGACGTCGAGGTCGTCGGTGAAGGACTTGTCCAGCTTGACGTCCTCGGTCGGGATGCCGGCGATCTCGTTGACGATCTCGGCGAGACCCTTGACGATCTCATCCTGGGTGTAGGCCATTGCGGCGCTCCTTCTATCTATGTGCGTTGGAACTGCGGTAAGGAAACTGCAGGTGCGGCGGGGTCCCGGGGAGGTACCGGACGGTGGGTGCCGGTCCCGGGGATCTCGCCTAGGGGAGGGTAACGACCGTGGCGGCGTACACGAGACCCGCCCCGAAGCCGATGAGAAGGGCGGTGTCCCCGCTCTTCGCCGCGCCGGTGGCCAGGAGCCGCTCCATGGCGAGCGGGATGGAGGCCGCGGAGGTGTTGCCCGTGGTCTCCACGTCACGGGCGACCGTGACGTTCTCCGGCAGCTTGAGGGTCTTGACCATCGAGTCGATGATCCGCATGTTGGCCTGGTGCGGGATGAAGACGTCCAGGTCCTCCGGGCTCACCCCGGCCTCGTCCAGGGCCGCCTGCGCGATCTTCGCCATCTCGAAGACGGCCCAGCGGAACACCGCCTGGCCCTCCTGCGTGATGGCGGGGAAGCGGACGTCCGTCTCCTCGCGGTAGACGTCCCAGGCGATCGTCTGCTTGATGGTCTCGGCCTTGTCGCCCTCCGAGCCCCAGACGACCGGGCCGATCGCCGGCTCGTTCGACGGGCCGACCACCACGGCGCCCGCGCCGTCACCGAAGAGGAAGGCCGTCGCGCGGTCCTCCAGGTCGGTCAGGTCCGACAGCCGCTCGACGCCGATGACCAGGACGTACTCCGCGGAGCCGCCGGTCACCATGTCCTTGGCCATGGTCAGGCCGTAGCCGAAGCCGGCGCAGCCGGCCGAGATGTCGAAGGCGGCGGGCTTGCCCGCGCCCACCTTGTGGGCGATCTCGGTCGCGACGGCCGGGGTCTGCTTGAAGTGCGACACCGTCGAGACGATCACGGCGCCGATCTGGTCCGGGGCGATCCCCGCGTCGGCGATCGCCTTGCCGGCGGCCTCCAGCGACATGGCGGTCACGGTCTCGTCCGGACCGGCCCAGTGGCGGGTCGCGATGCCCGAACGCGAGCGGATCCACTCGTCCGAGGAGTCGATGTGCTTGAGGATCTCCTCGTTCGGCACCACCCGGACCGGGCGGTAGCCGCCGACGCCCATGATGCGCGCGTACGCGGCGCCCTTCGCGGGCTTGATCTTCGCGGTCATGCTCTCGGGCTCCTTATTCGGCCGGGGACCCGGCGGCGGGGGCGTGCTCGGCGATCAGCGCGCGGGCCGCGTCGAGGTCGTCCGGGGTCTTCAGCGCGAGCGTCTCGACGCCCGGCAGGGCCCGCTTGGCCAGGCCGACCAGGGTGCCACCGGGGGCCACCTCGATGATCGCCGTGGCGCCCAGCTCCTTGAAGGTCTCCATGCACAGGTCCCAGCGGACCGGGTTGGCCACCTGGCCGACCAGCCGCGCCACGACGTCCTGGCCCGACGCGACGACCCGGCCGTCCCGGTTGGAGACGTAACGGGTGCGGGGATCGGCCGGGGCGAGCTCGCGCACCGCGGCCTCCAGCGCCGAGACGGCCGGCGCCATGTGGTGGGTGTGGAAGGCGCCCGCCACCTTCAGCGGCACGACCCGGCGGGTGCCCTCGGGCTTGTCCTCGGCCAGCGCCGCCAACTGCTCGGCCGTGCCGGCGGCCACGATCTGGCCCGCGCCGTTGACGTTCGCCGGCGTCAGGCCCAGCTTCTCCAGGTGCGGCAGCACGATCTCGGGCTCGCCGCCGAGCAGCGCGGACATACCGGTCTCGGTGACGGCCGCGGCCTCGGCCATGGCCAGGCCGCGCCGGCGGACCAGCTCCATCGCGGTGCGCTCGCTCAGCACGCCGGTCAGCGCGGCGGCGGCGAGCTCACCCACGCTGTGGCCGGCGGCGGCACCGACGAGCCGGGCGAAGTCCGCGGCGTCGGGGAACAGCTGCCCGGCGGAGACCAGGGCGGAGGCGACGAGCAGCGGCTGGGCCACCGCCGTGTCACGGATCTCGTCGGCGTCGGCGTCCGTGCCGTAGTGGACAAGGTCCAGGTCGATGGCGGTCGACCACTCCCGAAGGCGGTCTGCCACGCCGGGGAGGTCGAGCCAGGGGGTCAGGAAGCCGGGCGTCTGAGCGCCCTGGCCGGGAGCGACGAGTACGAGCACCCTCACACTCTCTCTCGTGGACGGCATCGCCCACCCGTGAGGACAGGGACGAAGAACCGTCAGGGGAATTGTTGGCGTTCAACAAAAGCCTAAGTGTGTCACTCCGTGTCGGCCAGCCGCCCCAGGATGAGGGCAATCCGCAGCGTAAAAGCGGAGCGGACATCGGAAGGCGACCATCCGGTGACGTCGGTCACACGTCGGAGCCGGTACCGCACGGTGTTGGGATGCACGAACAACATCCGGGCCGCGCCCTCCAGGCTGCTCGCCTGCTCCAGGTAGACGCTCAGCGTCTCCAGCAGCGCCGAGCCCGCTTCCTCCAGCGGTCTGTAGATCTCCTCCACCAGCTGGTCGCGCGCCGCCGGATCGCCCGCCATCGCCCGCTCCGGGAGCAGGTCGTCGGCCAGCACGGGCCGGGGGGCGTCCGGCCAGGCCGCGCAGGCCTTGAGCCCGGCCGCCGCCGCCTGCGCCGACTTCGTCGCCGCCAGCAGGTCCGACACCACCGGCCCGGCCACCACGGGCCCGGCCGCGAACGGGCCGATCAGCGCCTTGGCCGCCTGCAGCGGATTGTCCGAACCACCCGTGATCACCACCAGCCGGCTGCCCAGCACCCCCGTCAGCACCTGCAGCTTCGCGTGCCGGGCGGCCCGCCGGATCGCCTCCACCGTCAGCTCGCTGTCCCCGTTGGGCGCCGTGCCCAGCACCACGCACACGTGCGCCGGGGCGTTCCAGCCCAGCGCCGCCGCCCGCGACACCGCGCCCTCGTCGGCCTCGCCCGACAGCACCGCGTTGACCACCAGCGACTCCAGCCGGGCGTCCCACGCGCCGCGCGCCTCGGCGGCCTGCGCGTACACCTGCGCGGTGGCGAAGGCGATCTCCCGCGCGTAGACGAGGAGCGCCTCGCGCAGCGCCGACGAGTCGCCCGGGGCGGCCACCTCGTCGATGGCCGACTCCATGACCTCGATCGTCGTGCGCACCATCTCCACGGTCTGGCGCAGCGTGATCGCCCGCGTCAGCTCGCGCGGGGCCGTGCCGAACACGTCGGTGCTGATGGCCTGAGGGGTCTCCGGATGCCGGAACCACTCCGTGAAGGCCGCGATGCCGGCCTGGGCGACCAGACCGATCCACGACCGGTTCTCCGGGGGCATCGCCCGGTACCACGGCAGCTGCGCGTCCATGCGGGCGATGGCCGCGGCGGCCAGCGTTCCGGAGGACTGCTCCAGGTTGCGCAGGGTGGCGCTGTGGGGATGCGGGGTGTTCACGGCTGGTTCAGGCACGGGGACAAGCCTGCCTCATTCGGATCGGCTCCGGAGCCGCCGGGACCCCTGTGGGGCGTTCCGGAGGGCTACGGTGGGCCCTGTGACGTACGTGCAGAGGGCCGCCGAGCGCTTCCGGGGCGGCGATCCGGCCGCCGGGATCGAGACCTGGCACGCCTTCTCGTTCTCGGGCTTCTACGACCCCGACAACGTGCGATTCGGGCCGCTCGCCGCCTGCAACGAGGAGCGGCTCGCCGGCGGCGCGGGCTTCGCCCCGCACCCGCACCGGGATGTCGAAATCGTGACCTGGGTGATCGAGGGCGAGCTCACCCACGAGGACTCCGCCGGCAACGTCGTCACCGTCCGACCCGGCGACGTCCAACGCCTCAGCGCCGGCTCCGGCGTCCTGCACGCCGAGCGCAACGAGGGGTCCGCCCCGCTCCGCTTTCTCCAGATGTGGCTGACCCCGTCCGAATTCGGCGGCGAGCCCTCGTACGAGGTGGTGCGCGGCATCGCCGACGGCACGCCGTACGCGCTGACGCGCGCGGAGGCGGTGCTGCACGTGCGGCGGCTGCGGGGCGCGGAGCGGACGGCGCTGCCGGATGCGCCGTGGTTGTACGTGCAGGTGGTGCGGGGCGCTGTGCGGCTGGGGGGCGCCGTATTGCGCGAGGGCGACGCTGCGCGGCTGCTCGACGCGGAGGGAGTCTCCGCCGAGGCCCTTGGCTCCGCCGCGGAGCTGCTGGCGTGGGAGATGCACGCCGAGCCGCACTTCGGCTAGCCCCGGCGCTTCGCGCCGGGGGATTTGCCCACCCACCCGCCCGATTGCCCCGAAGGTTATGACGAGCGTCAGACCGAGCGCAGCTCGGTCAGGACCGCGTCCGTGAACGGCGGCCACGCCTCCACGGCCCACGGGCCGAACGCACGATCCGCCAGCGCGACGCACGCCGCACCGGCCGCCGGGTCCACCCACAGGAACGTGCCGGCCTGGCCGAAGTGCCCGTACGTGCGCGGCGAGGACGACGCCCCCGTCCAGTGCGGGGACTTCCCGTCGCGGATCTCGAAGCCGAGGCCCCAGTCGTTGGGGCGCTGGTGCCCGTACCCCGGCAGGACACCGGTCACGCCGGGGAAGGCGACCGTCGTGGCCTCGTCCAGCGTGGTGCGCGACAGCAGCCGCGGCGCCTGCAGCTCCGCCGCGAAGCGGGCGAGGTCGCCGACCGTGGACACGCCGTCCTTGGCCGGCGATCCCGGCAGGTCCGTCGCCGTCATGCCGAGCGGCTCGAGCACCGCCTGCCGCAGGTACTCCGCGAAGGGGATGTCCGTCGCCTTGGCGATGTGGTCGCCGAGCACCTCGAAGCCCGTGTTGGAGTACAGCCGCCGCGTGCCGGGCTCGGCCATCGTGCGCTGCTCGTCGAAGGCGAGGCCCGAGGTGTGCGCGAGGAGGTGGCGGACCGTGGCGCCGGGCGGGCCGGCCGGCTCGTCCAGCTCGATCGCGCCCTCCTCGACCGCGATCAGCGCGGCGTAGGCGGCCAGCGGTTTGGTGACGGAGGCGAGCGGGAAACGATGGTCGACCGGGCCGTGCGCGCCGGCCAGGGTGCCGTCGGCCCGTACGACAGCCGCCGCAGCGGTCTCCACCGGCCAGTTCTCGATCATCCGCAGGCTTTCCATGGCAAGGAGCCTAACGCGGTTCCGGATCACCCCGGGATCTCGCTTGCTTGGAGTGCACTCCAACTCTTTAGCGTGGGGGCACACGCAGAGGTTCGCGAGGGGGAAGCGGCATGACAGTGATGGACAGCGCTCCGATCGAGGTACGCGGCCGTCGGCGGGGGCCGTCGTGTCTGCCGCTCGAGGAGGAGCGCCACCGGCGCCCCGAGGGCCGGGAGCGGTACACGATCAGCGAAGTGGCCGACTACGCGGGCCTGTCCGCGCACACGCTGCGCTGGTACGAGCGCATCGGCCTGATGCCGCACGTCGACCGCTCCCACACGGGGCACCGCCGCTACACCGACCGCGACCTCGACTGGCTCGACCTGGTGGGCCGGCTGCGGCTGACCGGGATGCCCGTGGCCGACATGGTCCGTTACGCGGAGCTCGTCCGCCAGGGCGACCACACCTTTCCCGAGCGCGAACGGCTGCTGAGCGCGCACCGCGAGGACGTGCGACGACGGATCGCGGAGCTGCGCAGCACGCTCGAGGTGCTCGACTACAAGATTGAAATCTATGCCGACGCCCGGCACCGGGCGCTCGAAGGGGCATGACGTACACATGAGCAACGACAAGATCGCGAGCGTGACCCTCGGCAACGACGGCCCCGAGGTGGGCGTCCAGGGGCTCGGCTGCATGGGCATGAGCTTCGCCTACGGCCCCACGACCGACGAGGCCGAGGCCCGCGCGACGCTGGAGCGCGCCCTGGAGCTGGGCGTCACGCTCTTCGACACGGCCGACATGTACGGGATGGGGAAGAACGAGGAGTTCATCGCCCCCTTCATCCAGGCGAACCGCGAACGCGTGGTGCTCGCCACGAAGTTCGCGATCGACCCGAACCCCGACAACCCCGCGGAGCGGGCGATCCGCAACGACCCGCCCTACATCCGCCGGGCCGTCGAGGGCAGCCTGCACCGGCTGGGCGTCGACCACATCGACCTCTACTACATGCACCGGCGCAACCCCGACGTGCCGCTCGAGGAGTCCGTCGGCACGATGGCCGAGCTGGTGGCGGAGGGCAAGGTCAAGCACCTGGGCCTGAGCGAGGTGACGGGCCGTGAGCTGCGCGAGGCGCACGCCGTGCACCCGATCGCCGCCGTGCAGTCCGAGTGGTCGCTCTTCAGCCGCGACATCGAGGAGAACGTCGTGCCGACCGCCCGGGAGCTGGGCGTCGCCCTGGTGCCGTACTCGCCGCTCGGCCGCGGCTTCCTGACGGGCTCCTTCGTCGACGCGGACAAGGAGCTGTCGAACGACGACTGGCGCCGCACGCTGCCGCGCTTCACGGGCGAGAACGCGGAGGCGAACGCGGCGCTGCTGGCGCCGGTGCGCGCCATCGCCGAGGCGCGCGGGGTCACGCCGGCGCAGGTCGCCCTGGCGTGGGCGCAGCAGCGGGCGGCCGTGCACGGGCTGACGGTGGTGCCGATTCCGGGGACGCGGAAGCGGTCGCGGCTGGAGGAGAACGTGGCCGCGACGCGGTTCGAGCTGACGGCGGAGGAGCTGGCGGCGCTCGAGCCGATTGCCGGGCAGGTGGCGGGGGATCGCTACGCGGACATGTCGTTCACGTCCGCGGGCCGGGAGTAGGGCTTCCTCAATCGCCGGACGGGCTCTTTCGAGCCGTCCGGCGGTTCACCCCTCGCCCGGTGCCACCAGGCCCGACTCGTACGCGAAGATCACCGCTTGCGCGCGGTCGCGGAGGTTCAGTTTGGCCAGGACCCGGCCGATGTGGGTCTTCACCGTCTGCTCCGCCAGCACCAGCTCCGCCGCGATCTCCTGGTTCGACAGGCCCCGCGCGATCAGGCCCAGCACTTCGGTCTCCCGGGGCGTCAGCCCGTTCAGCCGTACCGAGCGCCTGCGCCGCAGGGTCGGGCGGGCGGCGAACTCGGCGATCAGACGGCGCGTCACCGAAGGGGCCAGCAGGGCCTCGCCGGCGGCCACGACCCGTACGGCCGAGATCAGGTCGGCCGGCGGGGCGTCCTTGAGCAGGAAGCCGGAGGCTCCCGCGCGCAGCGCCTCGTAGACGTAGTCGTCGACGTCGAACGTCGTCAGCATCAGCACCTTCGGACGGTGCGTCACACCGGCCGGCGGGGCGAGGAGCTGCCGGGCGGCCTCCAGGCCGTCCATCTCCGGCATGCGGACGTCCATCAGCACCACGTCCGGGTGGACGCGCCGGCTCAGCTCCACGCCCTGCCGCCCGTCCGCGGCGTCGCCGACGACGTCGATGTCGCTCTGCGCGGCCAGCAGCGCGGCGAAGCCCGCCCGCACCATGGCCTGGTCGTCGACGATGATCACCTTGATGGTCATGTACGGGTGGATTCCTC
Source organism: Streptomyces lilacinus (assembly GCA_000715685.1). Taxonomy (GTDB): domain Bacteria; phylum Actinomycetota; class Actinomycetes; order Streptomycetales; family Streptomycetaceae; genus Streptomyces; species Streptomyces lilacinus. The sequence continues at coordinate 15,669 of KL569395.1, read as the reverse complement.
TTCTGTGCCGGATTCTGTACTGGACTCCGTGCCGAACGGGAGCCGTGCCGCGACCCGGAAGCCGCCGTCCGGCAGGGGGCCGGTGTCGAGTGTGCCGCCGACCAGGCGCACGCGTTCGCGCATGCCGACCAGGCCGTGGCCCGTGCCGCCGGTCTCCAGCGGCGGCGCGTCCGGGTCCGCCGCGGCGGCGTTGACGACCAGCAGGGTCAGGGCCGCACCGTCCGGGGCGACGGAGACCGACACGCGCGTGGCCGCGCCGGGGGCGTGCCGGACGACGTTGGCCAGGGCCTCCTGCACGATGCGGTACGCGGACAGGTCCACGGCCTGCGGCATGCCGGCCGGCAGCGACGACGCCACGGACGGCGGCATCGACAGCTCCACCGGCAGCCCGGCCCGTACCGTCGCCTCCACCAGCTGCGGGATCCGCTCGATGCCCGGCTGCGGCGTCCGCTCCGCGTCGCCCGTGCCGGCGGCGTCCTCGCTGCGCAGGACGCCCAGCAGGCGCCGCATCTCGGTGAGCGACTCGCGCGCCGCCGCCGCGATCGAGGCGAACTCCTCGCGCGCCTCGTCCGGCAGGTCCGCGAGGCGGTAGGGCGCGCTGTCGGCCTGCACGGTGATGACGGACATGTGGTGGGCCACCACGTCGTGCAGCTCGCGGGCGATGCGGGTGCGCTCCTCCAGCAGCGTGCGGCGGGCCCGTTCGGCCTCGCTGATGGTCTCCTGCTCGGCCAGCGCCCGCCGGGCGTCGCCGCGTTCGCGCAGCGCGCCGACGACGAGCATGATCACGCCGCCGATCGCGAGGAGCACCACCCACGAGCCGTGGGCGCGCCCGGGGTCGATTTCGAAGAAGACCACGCTCGCCACCGCCGTCAGCAGCCAGACGGCCACCAGGGTGGCCCGGCGTTCGCGCAGCGCGACGAAGAGCATGAGCAGCAGCAGGCCGAGCGTCGCCATGGGCGTCCAGGGCCAGGGCTGCTCCTCCTGCCAGGTGACGGTCAACAGCGCTGCCGCGCCCGCGACGTGGCCGGCGAAGGCGACGGCCCAGGAGATCAGCGGCCGGCGGACGGCCGTCAGCAGCGGCACCGTCTGGACCGCGGCGAGCCCGAACGCCAGGCCGGCGTCCAGCCGGTAGGTCTCGGGCGACGCCAGCATCACGGTCGAACTGGGCAGCAGGGAGACGACGAAGATCCAGGCGACGACGTAGGGCAGGGCGCGCACGAAGCGCCGCCGGGAGCGCCCGCCCAACGGCGTCGGTGGGCCGGCGGGCCGGAAGGCGTCGCGCAGGAGCGCGCGGGGGGAGTGGTCCATGACGCGATCAGCGTAGGCCGACAGAGGGGCGGAGGGCGTCACACCGGAGTGCCGGTTCCCAGGTCATACCCCGGTATCACCCCGCGCTACAGCTCGGCCAGCAGCTCTGCCTTCTTCGCGCTGAACTCGTCGTCCGTCAGCAGTCCCGCGTCGTGCAGCTCGCCGAGGTGGCGGATGCGGTCGGCGATGCCGCCGGGGTCGGGGCGGGCGGGCGCGGAGGCCGGCGACGGGGCGGGCACCCTGGCCCGTACGGCGGCCAGGACCGCCGCCGCGAAGGGCAGCGACTCGTGGACGAGGCCGTAGCTGTCTCTTATACACATC
>KL569395.1:13506-13835 GCA_000715685.1 Streptomyces lilacinus | reverse complement strand
CGTCCGCGCCGCGCGGCACGAGCCGGAGGTGGCCGCCGACGGCGTCGGGGGAGCGCCACCGCACGTCGGCCAGCTCGTCGATGCCGAAACGCTGGTCGCCGGCCTTCCACTTGGCGGAGGAGGCGCCGGTCCAGAACCAGCGGAAGGAGACGGCCAGGCCGTCGAAGGACGCCTTGCCGTCGTAGGCCTTGAACGACAGCGGCGGCGTGGGCGCCGCCACCAGGTGGCGGTCGGCCGGCTCGCCGGCGCGGGGGCCGAGCTCGGCGCGTATGCGCTCGGCGTAGTACTCGGCGAGCAGCTCGCGCTCGGCGGGGAGCACCAGTCGGTAG
>KL569395.1:9626-13259 GCA_000715685.1 Streptomyces lilacinus | reverse complement strand
CCTCGCCTTGAGCTGGCCGTCGGCCGCGTCCATCAGCGGGTCCGCGCCGGCTCTGGGCACGGCGCGCAGCACCACCGTGCCGTGTCTCCCCGGGGCCTGCTCGACGGCCGCGAGCGCCTCGTAGGGGATGCGCCGCTCGCCGAGCGCCTGGAGCAGCTTCGGTGTGCGGATCCCCCGTTCGAAGCGGATGAGCACGGAGTCGGTGTCGAACTCCCAGACGGTGTGGAAACCGGCCAGCACATCACCCATGCCGCTCATCGTAAGCGGCGGTCGCCCGCCCGTCCCCCCTCGTGGGGTCCGGCGCGTCACACCGCGGAGGCGTCCGCGAAGCGGTCCAGCCCGTCGGCGCAGTCACTGCCGTCCCGCGCGCACCGTACGGAGGCGGGGGCGCCGACGCCGATGTCGGCGAAGTTGGCGAGGCTCGTGGTGCCGGGGGCGAAGTACCCGGCGTGGCCCTGGGCGTCGGCCGCGGACAGCACCCGGGCGCCGAACTCCGCGGAGACGGGGTCCGCGCCGTGGCCGAGGCCGCCGACCTCCATGTGCGGCACGCCGCCGATCCAGTCGTCTGCGTCCCGCATCGCCCATATCCGGGCGCTCGTACGCAGGTCGGAGACGCGTTCGGCGCGCATGCCGGGGCTGCCGGCCACGGCGACGTCCGTGACGCGCGGGGAGAGCTCGCGGGCGGCGACGCCGCACACCACCGAGCCGTAGCTGTGGCAGAACAGCGAGACCCGCGAGTCGCCGGGCAGCGTGCGCACCAGCTTGCGCAGGCGCAGCGCGCCCTCGGCGGCGAGCTTGCCGGTGGCGGCGTCCATGCCGACGCCGACGGGGGTGGTGTAGTCGGCCCAGGCGATGACGGCCGTCCTCGTGCCGGGGCCGGCCTTCCGCTCGGCGGCGTAGAGGGAGCGGGCCATGCCGACGGGGGCGCTGTAGGCGCGCTGGGTCTTCTCGAAGGTCAGGACGTTGGTGTCGACGCCCGGGACCACGACGGAGACCCGCTGGGCCCGGTCGAGGTCGCCGAAGACCTCCGCGACGCGGCCGGCGCCGGTCGGGTCGAAGGCCAGGATGCGGCGGTCCCCGGACAGCAGCGACTCGAAGCGGTGCATGCGCCGGCTCGCCTCCCAGCGGCCGGCGGGGGTGAGCCCGGCGTCGTGGGTGCGCTCCGCCTCGACCGCGCGGGCCTGGACGAGCGCGACGCGGTTGGCGCGGTAGCGCAGGTCGACCGGGGCGCCGCCGAGGTTGCCCACGACGAGGGGGTAGCGGTCGGCGAGCCGCTCCCGCTGGCCGGCGGAGAGCCCGGCGAAGAAGCGGGCGAGCCCGGCCGGCTCCGTGTCGGGGGACGGCAGGGGCCGGCCGCCGATCGATCCGTGCCGCCACGCCTGGAGCGTGGCGGTGCGCGGGTCGGTGTTCCCCTTGTGGCCTCTGACGGCGGTCCAGCCGGTCGTGGCGAGCATGACGAACACCACGGCCAGCGCGAGCAGCGCACGCCAGACCGTGGTCGCGTTCGTCCAGGGGATGGAGGAGGAGCCGAGCTCAGGAAAGGAAGTCACCGCGGACCACCCTAGGAGAAAACGGGTTGCGTCCGGGAAGTCGGTGAGCCATCTCACGTTTGAATCAGCGGTAATTGTGCGCAGTCGCACATCTACCGATCATGATCGCCAGTTTTCGGCCAGGGCCGGACCGATCTGGTCGAGGTACTCGGCCGTGTGGCGCCGGAAGGTGTCCATGTCGCTCTCCATGAGGCCGCCCCAGCGCCGCCCCACCTCGCGCATGACCCCGCTGAACGCCGCGACCAGGATGCGCGGCCGCGGGTCCTCCGGCGACAGGCCCTCGCGGCGCGCGATCTCCAGGGTGAGCCGGTCCTCCTGCTCGGCCAGCCGGCGCAGCTGGGCGGCCAGCAGCTGCGGGGTCTCCTGGATCGTCCGGTGCATGCTGACGTGCAGCCGCAGCGGGACGACCGCGGTGATGGCCGCGCCGATGGTGTCCCAGGAGGCGAGCACGGCGGTGCGCAGCGCGGTGAGCGGGGGCTCCTCGGCCGGCCGCGCGCACACGGCGGCGTAGAAGTGCGACTCGACCATCTGCTGGACGGAGAGCGCGACCTCCTCCTTGTTGGCGAAGTAGCGGAAGAAGGTGCGCTGGGAGACGTCCGCCGCGGCGGCGATCTCGTCGACCGTCGTGCCCTCGTAGCCCTGGCGGGCGATCAGCTCCAGGGCCGACCTGACCAGGGCGTCCCGGGTCCGCCGCTTCTTGCGCTCACGCAGCCCGGCGGGGAGCTTCGAGGGGGGCTCCGCCGGGAGCTCGGTCGCGTGCATGGCCGCCTCTTCTCGCTGTGTTCGCGCTGATCAGGATAGCTGTGGGCAACGTGGCAGATGGTGACGGTTGAACATAATTGTCATTTGGCAGCGACTGACACTAACCTCGGGGGCATGACTCAGACCACCGTCGCCGACGCGACGCCGGACCTGGGACACCCGAAGGGATTACGCGGCCACCCGTGGCTGACTCTTCTCGCTGTCTCGACGGGCGTGATGATGGTCGCGCTCGACGGCACGATCGTCGCCATCGCCAACCCCGCCATCCAGAAGGACCTCGGCGCCTCGCTCGCCGACGTTCAATGGATCACCAATGCCTACCTCCTCGCCCTCGCCGTCGCGCTGATCACCGCCGGCAAGCTCGGCGACCGCTTCGGCCACCGGCTGATCTTCCTTATCGGTACCACCGGCTTCGCCCTGTCCTCCGGACTCATCGCCGTGTCGGGCAGCGTGTCGGTCGTCGTCGGCCTGCGGGTCGTGCAGGGCCTGTGCGGCGCCCTGCTGATGCCCGCCGCGCTCGGCCTGCTGCGCGCCGCCTTCCCGGCCGAGAAGCTCAACATGGCCATCGGCCTGTGGGGCATGGTCGTCGGGGCCTCCACGGCCGGCGGCCCCATCGTCGGCGGACTGCTCGTCGAACACGTCAACTGGCAGTCGGTGTTCTTCATCAACCTCCCGGTCGGCGCCGTCGCGCTCGCCCTCGGTCTGGTCATCCTCAAGGACCACCGCGAGGAGAACGCCCCCCGGTCCTTCGACGTCCTGGGCATCCTGCTGCTGTCCGCCGCGATGTTCTGCCTCATCTGGGCGCTGATCAACGCCTCCGACTGGTCCTGGAGCGACCGGCGGACCCTGCTCTTCCTCGCCGGCTCGGCCGTGGCCTTCGCCCTCTTCGTCTTCTGGCAGACCAGGAGCCGCGAGCCCCTGCTGCCGCTCTCCCTCTTCCGCTCCGTACCGCTGTCCGCCGGCACCGTGCTGATGGTGCTGATGGCCTTCTCCTTCATGGGAGGCCTGTTCTTCGTCACCTTCTACCTGCAGAACGTGCGCGGGATGACGCCGGTGAGCAGCGGACTGCACCTGCTGCCGCTCACCGGAATGATGATCGTCGGCTCGCCGGCGGCCGGGGCGCTCATCACCCGCATCGGCCCCCGCGTCCCGCTGGTGCTGGGCATGGTCAGCACCGCCGTCGCCTGCTTCGGGCTCTCCTTCCTCGCGGCCGACACCGGCACGGTCACGATGTCGCTGTGGTTCGCGCTGATGGGCGTCGGCCTCGCCCCGGTCATGGTCGGTGCCACCGAGGTCCTCGTCGGCAACTGTCTCTTATACA
>KL569395.1:8445-9368 GCA_000715685.1 Streptomyces lilacinus | reverse complement strand
CGCCGGCGTGGCCGGCGGCCTCCAGCAGGCCGCCATGCAGGTGGGCGGCTCCCTGGGCACGGCGGTCCTCGGCGCGGTCATGGCGGCCCGGGTGGACGACCTGCTGCCGCGGAACTGGGCGGCGGCCGGGCTGCCGCAGGGCACGCCGGAGCAGATGGCCAAGGCGGCCGACGCCGTCCAGGTCGGCGTGGCCCCGGTGCCGCCGAAGGCCCCGCCGGAGCTGGCGGCGAAGATCTCCACCGCCGCGCATGACACTTTCGTGTCAGGGATGCAGGTGGGATTCCGGGTGGCATCGTGCGTCGCGGTGCTCGCGGCGGTGGTCGCGCTCTTCACCCGGCGCGGCACGCACGGCGAGGCGGGGGTGAAATCCGCGCACATCTGAGGCGTTCCCCTATCCGGGCATGGCCGAGCGGGCCCCCTTGGCAGCGGCGATCCGGCGCTACGAGACTCGTCGCATCGTCGGACAGGGGGAGTGATCCGTTATGCGTACGATCCGTAGTGCCGTCGCTGTCGTCGTCGGCCTCGCCGGTGCCTTCGCACTGGCGGGGGCGCCGGCCGCGCACGCCGAGCCCACGAAGAGGCTGGGGCCTTGCGCGGCGGGGCAGCTGTGCCTGTGGCCCAAACCGGATTTCCGGGGGGAGCGGCAGGCGAGTGAGCTCGCGGGCATCGACATTGAAAGCTGCACCGCGCTCCCGGCGGGGGTGACGGCTGCGTCGCTGGCCAATCGCACGGGGCGCCCTGTTACTACGTATCAGAGCGCTACGTGCGCGGAGACGGGTGAGTTCCAGACGTACCCGTCGGGGACGTGGACGCCCGAGTCGCCGTATGTGGTGCGGGCGTACAAGGTCTGGGAGCGCTGACGTCCGTCGACGTCTGCGGGCCGGGTTGTGCCCACCCTCCCCCAGCTACCGCTGGGAGGTGCC
>KL569395.1:1885-8145 GCA_000715685.1 Streptomyces lilacinus | reverse complement strand
GCCCGCAACCCGAAAGCCCCCGACCGGCAATGCCGGTCGGGGGCTTTCTCACATCAGGGTTACGCGTCGCCGCCGGCCGCGCCCGGGTCGGCCGCGGACACGTCCAGGAGCTGGTAGCGGTCGATGGCCTGCTTCAGGGCCGAGCGGTCGATCTTGCCCTCCTTGGCGAGCTCGGTGAGCACGCCCAGGACGATCGACTGCGCGTCGATGTGGAAGAAGCGACGGGCCGCACCGCGCGTGTCCGCGAAGCCGAAGCCGTCCGCGCCCAGCGAGGTGTACGTGCCGGGCACCCAGCGCGAGATCTGGTCCGGAACCGCGCGCATCCAGTCGGACACGGCGACCTTCGGGCCCTCGGCGCCGGCGAGCTTGCTCGTCACGTACGGGACGCGCTGGTCCTCCTCGGGGTGGAGCAGGTTGTGCTCCTCCACCTCGATGGCGTCGCGGCGCAGCTCGTTCCAGGAGGTCGCCGACCAGACGTCCGCCTTGACGTTCCACTCCTCGGCGAGGATCTTCTGAGCCTCGAGCGCCCACGGCACGGCCACGCCGGAGGCGAGGATCTGCGCCGGGACGGCGCCGGCCTCGCCCGCCTTGTAGCGGTACAGACCCTTGAGGATGCCCTCGGCGTCCACGTTCTCCGGCTCGGCCGGGTGCTGGATCGGCTCGTTGTAGACGGTGAGGTAGTAGAAGATGTCTTCCGCGTTCTCGCCGTACATGCGGCGCAGACCGTCCTGGACGATGTGCGCGATCTCGTAGCCGAACGCCGGGTCGTACGCGACGACGGCCGGGTTGGTCGAGGCCAGCAGGTGCGAGTGGCCGTCGGCGTGCTGCAGGCCCTCACCGGTCAGGGTGGTGCGACCGGCGGTGGCGCCGAGGACGAAGCCGCGGGCCAGCTGGTCGGCCATCTGCCAGAACTGGTCGCCGGTGCGCTGGAACCCGAACATCGAGTAGAAGACGTAGATCGGGATCAGCGGCTCGCCGTGCGTGGCGTAGGCGGAGCCGGCGGCGATCAGCGAGGCGGTGCAGCCCGCCTCGGAGATGCCGTCGTGCAGCATCTGGCCGGTCGGGGACTCCTTGTACGCGAGCAGCAGCTCGCGGTCCACGGCCTCGTACTGCTGGCCCAGCGGGTTGTAGATCTTCGCCGACGGGAACAGCGAGTCCATGCCGAAGGTGCGGTACTCGTCGGGGGCGATCGGCACGAAGCGCTTGCCGATCTCCTTGTCCCGCATGAGGTCCTTCAGCAGGCGGACGAAGGCCATGGTGGTGGCGATCGACTGCTGGCCGGAGCCCTTCTTGATCGGCGCGTAGGCCTTGTCGCCCGGCAGCTGCAGCGGCTTGGCGCGCACGACACGGGTCGGCACGTAGCCGCCCAGCGACTTGCGCCGGTCGTGCATGTACTGGATCTCCTCCGAGTCGCGACCCGGGTGGTAGTACGGCGGCAGGCCGGACTCCAGCTCCTTGTCGGCGATCGGGATGTGGAGGCGGTCGCGGAAGCGCTTGAGGTCGTCGACCGTCAGCTTCTTCATCTGGTGGGTCGCGTTGCGGCCCTCGAAGTTCGGACCGAGCGTCCAGCCCTTGACCGTCTGCGCGAGGATCACGGTCGGCTGGCCCTTGTGGGCCTTGGCCGCCGCGTAGGCCGCGAAGATCTTCTTGTGGTCGTGACCGCCGCGACCCAGGTGCAGGATCTGGTCGTCGGTCATGTTCTCGACCATCTTCCGCAGACGCTGGTCGTCGCCGAAGAAGTGCTCACGGATGTACGCGCCGGTCTCGGTGGCGTACGTCTGGAACTGGCCGTCGGGGGTGCTGTTGAGCTTGTTGACCAGGATGCCGTCGCGGTCCTGGGCCAGCAGCGGGTCCCAGGAGCGGTCCCACACCAGCTTGATCACGTTCCAGCCGGCGCCGCGGAACTGCGACTCCAGCTCCTGCATGATCTTGCCGTTGCCGCGGACCGGGCCGTCGAGGCGCTGCAGGTTGCAGTTGACGACGAAGGTCAGGTTGTCCAGGCCCTCGCGAGCGGCCAGGGACAGCTGGCCGAGCGACTCCGGCTCGTCCATCTCGCCGTCGCCCAGGAACGCCCAAACGTGGGACTTGGAGGTGTCGGCGATGCCGCGCGCCTCCATGTAGCGGTTCATGCGGGCCTGGTAGATCGCGCCGAGCGGGCCGAGGCCCATCGAGACGGTCGGGAACTCCCAGAAGTCCGGCATCAGGCGCGGGTGCGGGTAGCTGGACAGGCCGTAGGGAGCCTTCGACTTCTCCTGGCGGAAGGCGTCCAGCTGCTGCTCGGACAGTCGGTCCAGCAGGAAGGCACGGGCGTAGACGCCGGGGGAGGCGTGGCCCTGGAAGAAGATCTGGTCGCCGCCGTCGCCCTCGTCCTTGCCGCGGAAGAAGTGGTTGAAGCCCACGTCGTACAGCGAGGCGGAGGAGGCGAAGGTGGCGATGTGACCGCCGACGCCGATGCCCGGACGCTGGGCCCGGGAGACCATGACGGCCGCGTTCCACCGGGTCGCGTTCAGGATCTTGCGCTCGATCTCCTCGTTGCCGGGGAAGAACGGCTCGTCCTTGGTCGCGATGGTGTTGACGTAGTCCGTGCTGCGCATCTCGGGCACGGCCACACGCTTCTCGCGCGCCCGCTCGATCAGGCGAAGCATGAGGTAGCGGGCACGTTCCCGGCCTCGCTCATCGACAGCCGCGTCGAGCGAGTCGAGCCATTCCTGGGTCTCTTCGGGATCGAAGTCCGGGACCTGGCTGGGAAGACCGCCAATGATGATCGGGTTGCGATCGGATCCGGAAGCCACGCTGTTCCTTCGTTGTTCGGGTCGTGCGTTCGGTCGTGCCTGCGCACGCTGTCAACACTGTCTATATGTCGCGCCGGCTCCCATCGTGGACCGCGGCGGCGGAAACGTCATCTCTACTGGGCGGTAACCACCACACATGGAGACGAATCGTCTGGGGTTGGTCGCCTGGGGCGCCAAATCGCAACCATACGCCCCCGATGGAGGTCTTCGACGTACGGCCGTTCGGCCCCGATGGCCGGAATCGCATGGAGTAACTTCGCAAACCCGGCAGAATGCTGTGGCGTGAATCACTCGCGCTTGCTGCCTGATGGTTGGAGTTGCCATGAGACGTCCGCGTCCGTCAACGTTTCGGCGGTCTCGACGGCCCGGTACTTGCGCGATCCGTCCGGCACGTGTGGACTACGCCCAATGCCTTGCGTACGCGAGGAGCACAAGACAATTTCTCGAAACATGACAGGAGGCAATCCGTGAGCGCGACCGCGGACCACGCGGAGGAGCGGACCGGCCTTGCCGCGAGGCTGGGTTTCCAGCCCGAGCAGGTGGTCCAGGAGCTCGGTTACGACGAGGACACCGAGCAGGAACTCCGTGAGGCCATCGAGGAGCACACCGGCACGGAGCTCGTCGACGAGGAATACGACGACGTCGCCGATGCCGTCCTGCTGTGGTTCCGCGAGGACGACGGAGACCTCACAGACGCGCTGGTGGATGCCATCGGCCTGCTGGAGGAGGACGGCATGATCTGCCTCCTCACGCCGAAGACGGGCCGTGACGGCTACGTCGAGCCGAGTGACATCAACGAGGCCGCGCGCACCGCCGGCCTGTCCCCGACCAAGAGCATCAGCGTGGGCAAGGACTGGAACGGCAGCCGCCTGGCCACCCCGGCGAAGGCCGCCAAGAGCCGCCGCTGAGCCCTCGGGACCGGCACCAAGACGCCCCCTCGCCCCCGGCGACCCCCTGGTCGCCGGGGGCGAGGTCGTTGTTCCGGGACGTTCCCGGATCACCCGCCCGGGGGACCGCGGTGCGGCAGTGACAGACTGGGCCCGCCGACAGGCCCGTCACCAGAAAGGTGTTACCCATGGCAATCGCCGTAGGCGACAAGGCGCCCGACTTCGCGCTCAAGAACCAGCACGGCGAGACCGTTCGGCTCTCCGACTTCCGGGGCGAGAAGAACGTCGTCCTGCTCTTCTACCCGTTCGCCTTCACCGGCGTGTGCACCGGCGAGCTGTGCGCCCTGCGCGACGAGCTGCCGACGTTCGCCAACGAGAACGTGCAGCTGCTCGCCGTCTCCAACGACTCGCCGTTCTCCCTGCGCGTCTTCGCCGAGCAGGAGGGCCTGGAGTACCCGCTGCTGTCCGACTTCTGGCCGCACGGCGAGGCCAGCCGCGCGTACGGTGTCTTCGACGAGGAGAAGGGCTGCGCGCTGCGCGGCACCTTCGTCATCGACAAGGAGGGCGTCGTCCGCTGGACGATCGTCAACGGCCTGCCCGACGCGCGTGACCTGAACGAGTACACCAAGGCGCTCGCCGCGCTCTGAGCGCACTCCCGGGGCGCCTGGGACAACCCCGGCGCACGCTCCGGGCGTCCTTCGTCGCAAGAGCCTGTAATCGGTGGGAACCGGTCACTAACATCAAACCGTTGATCGGATGCCATCGCACAACCCGGGGCGCGGGTAGGTCACCAGCTGCCGCGACCCCTCGAAACCTATGGAGGACTCGTGGGAGTCAGTCTCAGCAAGGGCGGCAACGTCTCGCTGACCAAGGCGGCCCCGAACCTGACCGCGGTCGTCGTCGGTCTCGGCTGGGACGCCCGTACCACCACCGGTACGGACTTCGACCTGGACGCCAGCGCGCTGCTGACCAACGACCAGGGCAAGGTCACCAACGACCAGAACTTCGTCTTCTTCAACAACCTCAAGAGCCCCGACGGCTCGGTCGAGCACCAGGGTGACAACCTCACCGGTGCGGGCGAGGGCGACGACGAGGTCATCAAGGTCAACCTGGCCGGCGTCCCGGCGGACGTTCACAAGATCGTCTTCCCGGTCTCCATCTACGAGGCCGAGACCCGCCAGCAGAGCTTCGGCCAGGTGCGCAACGCCTACATCCGCGTGGTCAACCAGGCCGACAACACCGAGCTCGCCCGCTACGACCTCAGCGAGGACGCGTCCACCGAGACCGCCATGGTCTTCGGCGAGCTCTACCGCAACGGCGCCGAGTGGAAGTTCCGGGCCATCGGCCAGGGCTACGCCTCGGGCCTGCGCGGCATCGCCCAGGACTTCGGCGTGAACGTCTGACCGTCCGAACCGACGCGCGTTTCCGGCGCCGCACGCCCAGCAGGGAGTGCGGCGCCGGACGCGCAGCGGCGCCACATCACAACTCGGGGAGGAAGCAAGATCATGGGTGTCACGCTCGCCAAGGGAGGCAACGTCTCCCTCTCCAAGGCCGCGCCGAACCTCACCAACGTCACCGTCGGTCTCGGCTGGGACGCGCGCTCCACCACGGGCGCCCCCTTCGACCTCGACGCCAGCGCGCTGCTGTGCGCCGGTGGTCGCGTGCTCGGCGACGAGTACTTCGTCTTCTACAACAACCTCAAGAGCCCCGAGGGCTCCGTCGAACACACGGGCGACAACCTCACCGGTGAGGGGGAGGGCGACGACGAGTCCATCCTCGTCGACCTCACCAAGGTGCCGGCGGCCTGCGACAAGATCGTCTTCCCGGTCTCCATCCACGAGGCCGATGTGCGCGGCCAGAGCTTCGGCCAGGTCAGCAACGCCTACATCCGCGTGGTCAACCAGGCCGACGGCAGCGAGCTGGCCCGCTACGACCTCAGCGAGGACGCCTCCACCGAGACCGCGATGATCTTCGGCGAGGTCTATCGCTACGGCGGCGAGTGGAAGTTCCGGGCCGTGGGACAGGGGTACGCGTCGGGCCTGCGCGGCATCGCCCTAGACTTCGGGGTCAACGTTTCGTAAAGCCGCGTCCGCGCGGGACTCCCCGAACAGCGAAGGATTGGGTAGCCAGTGCTCCTGAAAACCTTTGGTTGGTCGCTCGCCGTGACGGCGGCCGGACTGGCCTTGGCCGGCTATTTCTGGGGGTGGCAGGGGCTGGCGATCGTCGCGATCCTCTCCGTCCTCGAGATCTCGCTCTCGTTCGACAACGCGGTCATCAACGCCGGAATCCTCCGGAAGATGAACGCGTTCTGGCAGAAGATCTTCCTGACCGTCGGCATCCTCATCGCCGTCTTCGGCATGCGGCTGGTCTTCCCGGTCGTGATCGTGGCGATCACCGCCAAGCTGGGGCCGATCGAGGCGGTCAAGGTCGCCATCCAGGACCACGAGCGCTACGAGCAGCTGGTCACCGCCGCCCACCCGGCCATCGCCGCCTTCGGCGGCATGTTCCTGCTGATGATCTTCCTGGACTTCATCTTCGAGGACCGGGACATCAAGTGGCTGTCTCTTATACACATCTCTGA
>KL569395.1:0-1659 GCA_000715685.1 Streptomyces lilacinus | reverse complement strand
AAGCCGATGGCGCGGCTGGGCAAGCTGGAGACCCTCTCCACGGTCGTCGCGCTCGTCGTCCTGCTGATCGCGGCCACCACCCTCGCCACGGCCGTCCCGGTCCACGGCGGCGAGGGCACGGTCGACAAGGCCAGCACCGTCCTGCTGGCCGGCATCGGCGGTCTGGTGACCTATCTGATCGTCGGCGGCGTCTCCGGCTTCTTCGAGGACCGTCTCGAGGAGGCGGAGGAGGAAGAGGAGGCCGAGGAGGCGGCCGCGAAGAAGAGCGGCGGCTCGGCCGTCGGGCTCGCCGGCAAGGCGGCCTTCTTCATGTTCCTCTACCTCGAGGTCATCGACGCGTCCTTCTCCTTCGACGGCGTCATCGGCGCCTTCGCCATCACCAACGACATCTTCATGATGGCGCTGGGCCTGGGCATCGGCGCGATGTACATCCGCTCGCTCACGGTCTTCCTCGTCCGCAAGGGCACCCTCGACGACTACGTGTACCTGGAGCACGGCGCCCACTACGCCATCGGCGCGCTGGCCGTCATCCTGCTGATCACCATCAAGCACGAGATCAGCGATGTCGTCACCGGTCTCATCGGCGTGGTCCTCATCGGGCTGTCGTTCTTCTCCTCCGTGGTGCGCAACCGCCGGGAGACGGCGGCGGGCGGCGACTCCGGCCCGAAGGCCGAGGTCTCGTCCGGGGTGTGACCCCGGCACATTTGAGGAACGCTCTTCCCGGGGCGGTCGCGAGGATCATCCTCGCGGCCGCCCCGCGGCATGTGTGCTCGAAGTGGTGGGGGAATGCGGCAATGACGATCTGGGAGAAACTCTTCGGCAACTGGGGGAGCGCCGCCGCGCGCCAATTCGACGTCGGCGGCGCCAGCGGCGCGGTCGAGCTGACCAAGCGCCATCCCACGTTTTCGCTGACCAAGCAGGGTGCGGTGACCGGCAACCTGCGGGTCAACCTGTCCTGGCGGATGCGCACCTCGGACTTCGACGAGCGCCCCGCCTTCGGCACCACCCTGCGGCACCCGCTGCGCAAGTTCACCCCCCAGGTGGTCCAGGCGCAGGGGCCCGCCATGGTCAACGTGGACCTCGACCTCGCCTGTATGTACGAGCTGCAGGACGGGTCCAAGGGCGTAGTCCAGCCGCTCGGGAACTTCCTCGGCAGCCTCAACTCCCCGCCGTATGTTCAGCTGAGCGGTGACGACCGCTTCGGGTCGGGGTCGGGCGAGACGATCTACATCAACCTCGACCACCGCGACCAGTTCAAGCGGCTGCTGATCTTCGTCTACATCTACGACGGCACCCCCGCGTTCGACCGTACGCACGCGCAGGTCACCCTCTACCCGGGCAACGGCCCCCGGCTCGAGGTCTCGCTCCACGAGCGCGCCCCGGAGGCCCGGTCGTGCGCGGTGCTGCTGATCGAGAACGTCAAGGGCGAGTTGATCGTGCGGCGCGAGATGAAGTACGTGTACGGCTTCCAAGCGGAGCTGGACCGGCTGTACGGGTGGGGGCTGCAGTGGGGGCGGGGGTACAAGCAGACGAAGGTCTAGCCGCTGGTCGGGGGCCGGCCCTCCGGGCCCGCCCCCTCAGCGGCCCGGCAGGAACTGCGGGCCCTGCGGGGGCAGACGGAAGGACGGGTCGGGCGCGGGCTGCTGCGGCGGGTAGCCG
>KL569394.1:61530-67859 GCA_000715685.1 Streptomyces lilacinus | reverse complement strand
AACAAGATCGTGTTACGAGCTTTTAGGTAGTGCCATGTTCATCTCCTCTCGCCGTGAAACGATAATGAATCGTTGCTGTTGCGTCGTTGGAGTATTCATTGGTCGGGCGGCCTCGGGGGCGGCCAGAAGAGCAACGATAGTGACCGGCTTGTTGCAGTGTGGGAAATCACGCGTTGCTGTCGGGGGGAGCGGCGAGCCTCGCTCATTGTGGGTTGACTCATCCGCTCCCTTTCCCGGTTCTCCTCGGGTGCCCGCTGCAGCCGCGCGGCGGCATCGGCATAGATGGAAAGGTCGGCAGGGTCGCGTTGTTGAAGGAGGAGAACACTGCCTGTTCCAGGGCGACGACGTGTCCTTCGTCCCGCACGATGCGGCCGGCTCCGTCGGGGGCCCGTTCACGCCGGGCAACAACAGCCTGCCGGGCGGTGGCCACTTCCAAGCGAGGCGAGCCCAGCCTGTATTGGACCGCGACCTGCTGCCCGGCGAGGCCGAGCAGCACCGAGTAGCGATTGCCACGGAAATGCACCAGCCTCTGGGGCGCCACGACTCGCGGCACCGAAGGCTCGGTGGGAAAGGGCGTGGACGGCAAGAACCGCAGTGGCTCAGTGCTGGCCAACTCGCCAACTGTCATGTGCTGCCCTTTGGCATCCCCGGCAAATGAGGTGGTGGCACGGTCAGCTGTAGGCGAGCAGACCGTTGCCATGCGGTCGAACCGCTGCCTTCGTGCCATACCGACCAGACGACGCAGCACAAATAGGCGCCCTGATAGTCCATTGCAAAGACTTCATCGAAGAGCGTGGTGGCCCAAAGGTGGGGGTCATCCGCCAGGCGCAGTCGACAGTATTCGAGAGGGCACCGGGTGCCTGGGGTACGCGCTGGCCGGGGATCCGTTCTCCTGACAGTACGCACGGATCGTTGCCCGGTTCCGGCCCAAGTGCCGCGCGATCGCCGAGATGGTCCAGCCCTGGGCCCTGGGCCCTGAGCGCGGAGCCTCAACGTCTTCTTCCACGGCCAACAACCAGCACCCCCTCAGCGGACCTGGCCGCGCGCCGAGTTCGGCTCGTGGGCATCAGGCCCTCGTGTCGCGGCGGCACGGTTCCCACCGGGACGCGTTTCGTTGCCTCGCCAGGGCTCGTCGCCGGCTGTTGGCGCGCTGGTCGCGCTCCCGGCGGGCGCGCCGACGGACGCCGTGCGGACGCCGCCCCCGGCGAGGGCCCCGGCCGGTGGGGGAGGGAAGGTCGGCCGACGCCCTCGCGCGCCCCGTCGGGGGCGGTGTGCCGTGACCCTCCCGCGTCAGTCCGTCGTCGCCGGGGCCGTACGCGCGAAGTGGCGGGCGGTGGGCACCAGCGCCGCCGCGGTCGGTACGAGGAAGCAGGCGGCGGCGCACACCGCGAGTACGGGTGTGACCCCGAACGCGTCGATGGCCGGGGCGATCAGGGCCAGGCCGATGGGCGCCAGGCCGTAGGACACCAGGAAGTCCAGCGAGGAGACGCGGGCCAGCTTCTCCGGGGCGACCTCGCGCTGGGTGGCCGTGAACCAGGGCACGTTGAACAGTTCGATGCCGATCCCGGCGACGGCGTACGCGGCCACGACCACGACCGGGTGCACGGGCAGCATCAGGCTCAGCGGCGCGACACCGTACGCGGCCAGCCCGGCGAAGGCGGCCCAGCCCTGGGAGCGGGGACGCCAGCGCGCGATGAACAGGGCGCCGCCGAGCGCGCCCACGGTGTACGCGGTCATGGCCGCGGCCAGCACCCACTGGGTGTCGTAGCGGTCCCGGCTGATCAGGGGCAGGGCGACGCTGGTGGCGGAGTAGCCGAGGGCGATGACGGCGACGAGAGCGGCGAGCCCGGCGAGGAACCAGGGGTGGCGGCGCGCCTCGCGCATCCCCTCGAGGAACTCGGCGCGGAAGCCGGCACGCGGGGCGGGCTCGGCGGCGAGGTTCACTGCAGCGCCCCCCTTGCCCGGGACGAGCGCGGCGACCAGCCAGAGCAGGCCGATGCCGAGCAGGAGCGTCGAGACGTCGAGGAAGGCCGCGAGCAGCGCGGTCAGCGCGGGTCCGGTGAGTGTGGCGCTCCGTACCGCCATGGTCATGGCGGCGTTGGCCTGCTGACGGCGCTCTGGGGCGACGGTCTCGGCGGTGAGCGCCTGGAACGCCGGGCGGCAGGCGCCCTGCCCTGCGCCCGCGAGGGCGGCGGCGGCCGCCATCAGCACGAGCGAGCGGCCGAGGCCGGCGGCGAGGAGGGGCGCGGCGACCGCGGCCGCGAGGGCCGACCAGAGGACGACCGCGCGACGGGAGTGTCGGTCGGCCAGCACGCCGCCGACGGCGACGGCGACGAGGAAGCCGGCGGTGCGTGCGGCGAGGACCAGGCCGAGGCCGGCGGCGCCGAGGTCGCGGTGGAGGACGGCGAGTCCGAGGACGAAGGGCAGGGCCCAGGTCGCGAGGCCGGAGGCGGTGGTGCCCGCCCACAGACGCAGGAACGCGGTGTCGCGGAGGACCGAACGCGGGGGCGGGGCATCGGCCTTGGCCGCTGTCGGCGCGGGTGTGGTCGGCACGGTGTGGTTGCTCCTCGGGGGTGGGGGTGGCGGCTCGGCGAACCGCACCCGGATTCGTTAATGAAAATGAATACCATTACAGTACCCTTCGAACGCGGCACTCCTGCCCGGTGCACGACAACACCCACGCCTTCCTCTCGCTCCCCTCCCTCCCCTCCCAGACCGGAGAACCCATGCGCCACCCAGCCCGCCTCGGCATCGCCCTGACCATCGCCCTCGCCACCGCGGGCTGCTCCACGACAGCCCGCGACGGCTCCAGAACGGACGCCGAGCCCGGTGCCCGGGCCTCCGCCAAGGCGGTCTCCGTCACCAGCTGCGGCCGCCAGGTGTCCGTCGCGGGGCCCCCGAAGCGGGCCGTCGCCCTGGACCAGACCTCGACCGAGACCCTGCTCGAACTCGGGCTCCAGGACCGGATGGCGGGAACGGCCAACCTCAAGACGAAGATCCCCGCGCAGTACGGGGCCGCGTACGCCAAGGTCCCGGTCATCGCCCCGAAGATCGCCACCGGCGAGCAGCTGCGCGCCGCCACCCCCGACTTCGTCGTCGCCGGCTCCACGGACCTCTACACCAAGGACCGCGCCGGCACCCGCGAGGAGCTGGCCGCCCTCAAGGTCCCCACCTTCGTCAGCGCCGTCGACTGCCCGCAGCAGAACCCGGCCGGCAAGACCCCCTTCGAGCTGCTCTTCTCCGACTACGAGAACCTGGGCAAGGTCTTCGGCACCGAGGAGCGGGCCCGCAAACTCGCCGCCGACCAGCGCGCGGCGGTCGCCAAGGCCGGGGAGAACGCCTCCAAGGTTCCCCAGGGCGACGACCGGCCCACCGTGGTCTACCTCTACTCCGTCTTCAACGGCATGCCGTACGTGGCGGGCAAGAGCGGCCTGCCCAGCGAGATGAGCCGGATCGTCGGCGCGAAGAACGCCTTCGACGACGTGAACGAGGACTGGCCGGAGGTGTCCTGGGAGGAAGTCGCCAAGCGCGACCCCGACTTCATCGTGATCGGCGACCTGTCGGAGCGCGGGCGACCGGGCGACAGCGCGGCCGAGAAGCGCGCCGCGATGGCCGAGCACCCGGTGGTCTCCAAGCTCGCGGCGGTCCGTGACAACAAGATCCTCGAGGTGCCGGGCATCGAGCTGGACCCGTCCGTGCGCTCGGTGCACGCCCTGGGGCTGCTGGCCAAGGGGATGAAGGACCTCGGGTATGTCCGCTGACCCGGTAGCCCGGGCGGGGGCGGTGGATCTCCTGCTTCCGACGGCCCGCGGGCGGACGGTGACGGAGGGCTCCGTCACCACTCCGCGGTCCGGCCGGTCCACCGCGACCCGGGCGGTCCTCTTCCTCCTCGCCGCGCTCGCCCTGGCGGGCTCGGTCACGGCGGCCGTGCGCATCGGCACCGCCGACATGGACTGGACCGACCTCGCCCGCGTCCTCGGCACCCATCTCGGCCTGGACGTGGAGCCGTTGCCCCCGCTGGTGGACTCCCTCATCTGGGACCTTCGGTTGCCGCGCGTACTGATGGCCGCCCTCGTCGGCGCCTCGCTCGCCGTGTGCGGCACGGTGCTCCAAGCGGTCACCCGCAACGCGCTCGCCGACCCCTACCTGCTCGGCGTCTCCTCGGGCGCGTCCACGGGAGCCGTCGCCGTGATCGTCCTCGGCGTGGGCGCGAGCGCGCTCGGCGCCACCGGCGGCGCGCTCGCCGGGGCACTGCTCTCCTTCGGGCTGCTGCTGTCGCTGCTGCGGCGCACCGGGCTGGACACGGTCCGCATCGTCCTCACCGGCGTGGTCGTCGGCCAGCTCTTCACCGCGCTGACCTCGCTCGTCCTGATGGCCTCGGCGGACGCGGACACCACGCGGGCCGTCACCCACTGGCTGCTGGGCTCGATGGCGCCGGCGCGCTGGAACACCGTCGTGGTCTGCGCGATCGTCACCCCGCTGGGGCTGCTGGCGGCGTGGCTCTGCTCGAATGCCCTCGACGGGCTCGCGTTCGGCACCGACACCGCCGCGTCCCTCGGGATCGGCGTGCGGCGCACGCGGATGCTGCTGCTCGTGGTCACGGCCACGCTGACCGCCGTGGCGGTGGCCACCGTCGGCGCCATCGGTTTCGTCGGACTGATCGTCCCCCACGGCGTGCGGTTCCTCATCGGGCCGCTGCACCGGGTGCTGCTGCCGTACGCGGCGCTCGCGGGCGCGGTGTTCCTGGTGTGGACGGACGCGCTGGCGCGGATCGCCTTCGCACCCCGCGAGGTCCCCGTGGGCGTGATCACCGCGCTGCTCGGCGTGCCGCTCTTCCTCCTCGTCCTGCGCAAGAGAGGTGAACTGTGAGGATCACCGCCGAAGAGCTGAGCTGGTCGGTGGCGGGCACCCCGGTCGTCCGCGACGTCAGCGCGGACATCGCCCCCGGTGAGACGGTCGGACTGCTCGGCCCCAACGGCTCGGGCAAGTCCTCGCTGCTGCGCTGCCTGGCCGGCCTGCGGACCCCCGACACGGGAACGGTCCGGTACGACGGCGAGTGCGTACGGGACTGGAGCGCGCGCCGGATCGCCCATCATGTCGCCTTCGTCGAACAGGACTCGGGCGCGGACAGCGATCTGCGGGTCGCCGACGTCGTCGGGCTGGGGCGGACCCCGTTCCGGGACCGCTGGCGCGGACCGGACGCCACCGACCGGGCGGTGGTCGCCGCCGCGCTGGAGCGCGTCGGACTCACCGCGCTCGCCGACCGCTCCTGGAAGTCCCTGTCGGGCGGCGAGCGGCAGCGCGCCCACATCGCCCGCGGGCTGGCCCAGCAGCCGTACGGGCTCCTGCTCGACGAGCCCACCAACCACCTCGACGTCAAACACCAGCTGGAACTGATGGAGCTGCTGACCGGTACCGAGCAGACCGTCCTGGTCGCGCTGCACGACCTGTCGCTCGCCGCCCGGTACTGCGACCGGCTGCTGCTCCTGCACCACGGCCACCTGATCGCCTCCGGCACCCCCGCCGCGGTCCTGACTGTATAAGAGACAGGGTCCTGACCGCCGAGCGGCTCGCCGAGGTCTTCGAGGTGGACGCCGAACTCACCACCGATGCCCTGGGGCAGCCCGTGGTCACGTACCGCGGACCGCAACGCTCCACCCCTCCCTCTGAATAGGAACCCCATGAACCGGACGTCCCCCACCCCTTCCCTCACGCCGACCGTCGACGCGCTCGTAGAAGCCGTTCTCGCGGGCGAACACGGCCCGCTCCCCTCCGAACTCGTCGCGACCAGCGTGTTCTGGATCCACCACGGCACCCGCCTGGCCGGCGGCGACACCACCTACCTCAACCATTACGTCCTGGTGCGCCTCGGCGGCTCCTTCGGCGGCTGTGCCTTCGAGGCCGGCGAGATCGACCCGTCGATCTGCCGCGACTCCTCCGGCACCCCGCTCGACGTCCTGCTGCGCGAGGCCCCGCGTCCGCTGCGGATCGCGGCCCTCGACGCCTACCTCTCCGAGACCCGTCCCCACCGCGTGGCCGCCGAGGCGGGCGACGCCGAGCCCGTCACCCTGCCCGCCGGTACCCCGGAGGTCCGTGCGAAGGCCCGCGACGCGGCCATCGCCGGCCTGCTGGACATCGAGGAGGGCGCGAAGGTCGGCCTCATCGGCGTCGTCAACCCGTTGATCGCGGCGATACGCGAGCGCGGCGGCCGGCCGCTGCCCTGCGACCTCAACCTCAAGGCCACCCAGTGGGGCGACCCCGTCACCGACGACATGCACGAGGTACTGGACCGCGCCGAGGCCGTCGTCGCCACCGGGATGACCCTGAGT
>KL569394.1:54078-61318 GCA_000715685.1 Streptomyces lilacinus | reverse complement strand
GTTCGACACCATCCTGGAGCGCTGCCGCTCCCGGGGCGTCCCGCTGATCGTCTACGCGCAGACCGGCAGCGCCGTCGCCCGCGCCTTCCTCGGCTCGGGTGTCACCGCCCTGTCCGCGGAACCGTTCCCCTTCTCCCAGTTCAGCGCCGAGGAGACGGATCTGTACCGCTACCGGACGGTGGGCGGCGCGTGAATCCCACCGCCCGCACGGCCGTGCCCGGTGCCGGTGCCTGTGCCGGTGGGGAGGTCACCGGCACCGGGTACGCCCCCTGCCACCACGGTGAGATCCTCCAGGGCGTCTTCGTCGACGACGAAGGGCGCCGGTGCGCGGGCCTGGTCACCCTGCCGATGGCCGGGCCCGGCAGCGGCGCCGAGTTCGTCCGCCGGCCCGGCACGGCGCCCGATGCGCTCACCGTCGTACCCGCCGACCGTACGAAGGCCGCGCGAGCCGCTGCCCTCGCGGTGGCGGAGTGCGCGGAGCGGGTCGGCCGGCCGCCCTGCGGCGGGGAGTTGCGGATCACCGGTGACGTACCGGTGGGCCTGGGCATGGGCAGCTCCACCAGCGACGTGATCGCCACCGTGCGCGCGGTCGCGGACTCGTACGGGCTGCGGCCGGCCCCCGACGCGGTCGCCCGGCTGGCCGTGCGCGCGGAGTCGGCCTGCGACCCGCTGATGCTCGACGGCCGCCCGGTGCTGTTCGCCCAGCGGGAGGGTCGGGTCCTGGAGGTCCTCGGCCCGGCCCTGCCGCCGCTGGTCGTGGTGGGCTGCGCCCTCGGTGGGGGCGCGCCCGTGGACACCCTGTCCCTGCCCGTACGCGAGCCCGGCGACAGTGACATACGGGCCTGGGAGCGCATGCGCACGCGGCTGCGCCGGGCGGTGGCGACCGGCGACGTACGCCTGCTCGGCCAGGTCGCGACCGCCAGCGCGCGGCGCGGCCAACAAGTACTCGGCCACCCGGAGTTCGACGCCCTGACCGGAATCGCCCGCCGGGTCGGGGCGGCGGGCGTCCAGATCGCGCACAGCGGCGCGGTGGCGGGCGTGCTGTTCGACCCGGCCGCGCCGGGCCTGCGACACCGCGTCCGCAGCTGCCTGCGCGCCCTGGACGCCCACGGCATCCCCGCCACCCGGACCTTCACGACGTTCACCACCACCAAGGAGATCCTGGATGGACCAGCACATCGCGGAGTCGATCGGCCGCCCGGACCTGATACGCCTCGACGACGGGCTCGTCTGCCTGCGCTTTGAGACGATGAAGGTGGTCTCCGCCCTCGCCGCGGTACGCCACCTGCTCGACACCGGCACGGTGCGCCGCGGGGACACCCTGCTGGACAGCTCCAGCGGCATTTACGCGTACGCCCTCGCCCTGGCCTGCCACCGGCACGGCATGCGCTGCCACATCGTCGGCTCGACGACCGTGGACCACACGCTGCGCACCCAGCTCGCCGTACTCGGGGCGACGCTGGAGCAGATGGAACCGTGCAGCGACCTCAAGCTCGACCAGAAGCGGCGCGTCGAGCGGATCCACGAGATCCTCGCCGAACACCCCGAGTACCACTGGATGCGGCAGTACCACGACGACATCCACTACCTCGGCTACCGCGCGATCGCCGACCGGATCCGGGAGGCGACCGGCGCGGACGGGCTGACCGTCGTCGGTGGGGTCGGATCAGGGGCCTCGACCGGAGCCCTGGCCCGCTACCTGCGCGCGGCTTCGGAGGGATCGGCAGACGTCGAACTGGTCGGCGTCCAGCCGTACGGTAGCGTCACCTTCGGCGCCGAGCACGTCTCCGACCCCGAGATCATCATCGCCGGGATCGGCAGCTCCATCCCCTTCGGCAACGTCTCGCACGACCTGTACGACACCCTGCACTGGATCTCCTTCGACGCCGCAGTGGCCGGAAGCATCGACCTGCTGCGGCGACACGCGATCTTCGCGGGCCTGTCGACCGGCGCCGGCTACCTCGCCGCCCGCCACGAACGCGACCGATCCCCCGAACGAACGACCCTCTTCATCGCCGCCGACACCGGCCACCGCTACATCGACACCGTCTACGCCCGACACCACGAGGCCACCCCGATCGCGGACCTCGCCCCGCGAGAGGTGCCCGACCAGAGTCGACTGGCCCTGCCCTGGTCCCGGATGCGCTGGAACCGCGCCCCGGCGGCTCCGTGATCTCTGGATCCGCGTCGTGTCCGGTCAGGTGAGCTGTCGGGCCATCCGCGCGATGTGACCATGTACGCTCCGGTTCGGCGCCGCCCCGTCGTCCTCGTCGTATACCGTGCCCCGGCATCGAAGTCTGTCGAGGAGCGAGCGATGGGTGCTTCAGCGCTGTCGTCGGGGCCCGGGCCGGGGGAGTTGCACAGGCGGCTGGGCACCTTCGACGCCGTGGTGATCGGGCTGGGCTCGATGATCGGCGCGGGGATCTTCGCGGCTCTCGCTCCGGCGGCCGCGAGGGCGGGGTCGGGGCTGCTGCCGGCCCTGGCCCTGGCGGCGGTGGTGGCGTACTGCAACGCGACGTCCTCCGCCCGGCTGGCCGCCCGTTACCCCCTGTCCGGCGGCACCTACGTCTACGGCCGCGAACGGCTCGGGGATTTCTGGGGCTACCTGGCCGGCTGGTCCTTCGTGGTCGGCAAGACCGCCTCCTGCGCCGCGATGGCCCTCACCGTCGGCGCGTACGCGTGGCCCGGCCGCGAGCATGCCGTGGCGGTCGCGGCGGTGGTGGTGTTGACCGCGGTGAACTGTGTGGGGGTGCGGAAGTCCGCCTGGGCCACGAGGGTGATCGTCGCGGTGGTCCTGGCCGTGCTCGCCGCCGTGGTCACCGTGTGCCTGACCAGCGGCACCGCCCGGGCCGCCCGCCTGGACCTCGGCGCGGACGCCGGCCCGGGTGGGGTGCTGCAAGCAGCCGGTCTGCTGTTCTTCGCGTTCGCCGGCTACGCGCGCGTCGCCACGCTCGGCGAAGAGGTTCGCGATCCGGCGCGCACCATTCCCCGCGCCATCGCGCTGGCCCTGGGCATCAGCCTGGCCGTCTACGCGGCCGTCGCCCTCGGCGCGCTGGCCGTGCTCGGCCCCGACCGGCTCGCCCACGCCACGGCGCCGCTCGCCGACGCGGTGCGTGCGGCCGGTGCCCCGGGGCTCGCCCCGGTCGTGCGGGCCGGTGCGGCTCTCGCCGCGCTGGGCTCCCTGCTCTCGCTGATCCTCGGCGTCTCGCGCACGACCCTGGCCATGGCCCGCGACCGACACCTGCCGCACCCGCTGGCCGCCGTACACCCGCGCTTCGGCGTCCCACACCGTGCCGAACTCGCAGTCGGCGCGGTCGTCGCCGCCCTTGCCGCCGTGGTGGACGTGCGCGGCGCGATCGGCTTCTCCTCCTTCGGCGTCCTCGCGTATTACGCCGTCGCCAACGCCTCCGCGTGGACGCTCACCCCTGCCGAGGGGCGTCCGCCGAGGATCGTGCCGCTCGCCGGTGCGGCCGGGTGCCTGGCTCTCGCCCTCGCCCTGCCCCCGGCCTCCGTGGTCTCCGGGGCGGCGGTGGTCTCGCTCGGTGCCGCTGTCTACGCGCTGCGCAGGGCACTCACGCGAAGCTGAGCGTGTCTCGGTCAAACGCCGGGCGGGCTGGATTTGTCTGCCGCCGTGGAGGCCGCGCCGAGAATCGCGAGGACCGCCAGGACGAGGACGGTGATGCCGAGGACCAGGGCGACGACCGCCGCCGTGGGGTAGTTCCAGAGGAGCAGGGTCAGGGCGGCCGCCGCGATGACGATGCCGGTGGTCCAGGGGCGGTGCGTCTCCAGCCAGTGGCCCGTCGCGCCGGTGCGCAGGCCGGAGCGAGCCATGGCGCGGCCGGTCGCACCGGTGGCGCGGGCGCTCGCCGAGCGGATGAACCGGGCGCCGCGTCCGGGCCCGTAGAGGTAGCCGGCCAGTGCCGTGATGACCGCTGTGACGAGGACAGTGCGGGTGCTGTTGCGCATGAAGCGGACGAAGGTGTCGTAGACCGAGGCGGCCGCGTCCGGAGGCAGGGCGGTGGGCGGGACCGAGTCGAGGTAGACGCGCCGGGCGACGACGAGGCCCACGAGGAGCAGCAGCATCATCACGCCGATGCCGATCGCCGCGACCATGAGCGTCACCCTGTGCGCGGGCGCCGCCCACACGGCGAGGGCGGCCAGGACGATCGTGGTGACGGGCAACCAGGTCCCGACGACGTCGAGCAGGCGCATGGCGTCCTGGGCGTCGTCGAGTTTGTCGGTGCGCAAGAGGGTGATGGTCTTGTCCGTGTCGGGGATGTTCGAGGCCTTCTCGTAGCCCTCGTCGACCAGCTTCTGCTTGACCTTGTCCACGACGGTGCCCAGGTCGAGGACGACGGCGTCGCCCTTGGCCTGCACGGCGCTGTTTCCCTCGCCGGTGAGGGTCTTGACGACGGCCGCGTGGGCCCGCCGGTTCGCCTCGTTCCACAGCTGTGCGAACTGGTCGCTCGTGATGACTTTGTCGACCACGTTGTGGACGGCCGTGGTGAGAGCGTTCTTCAGGGGGCCCGCGAGGAGGTGCGACTTGTCCACGATCGCCGGTGGGGCGTCGGCCTTGGCGAGCGCCTTGCCGAGGGCGTCCGTGATGCCGTTGACGTCGACGTTGTCGACCACGTGGGTGGTCAACCGGTCCGTGACGGCGTTCTGCACGGACGGCTCCTTGGCCAGGGGCGCGACGGTCTGGACGTAGCGGTCGGTGTCCGAGACCTGGCTATTGGCCCAGGCCGCCACCACCGCGAGCGGGGAGAGGACGAAGGCGAGCACGAGCAGGACGGACGTCGCCGCGTAGCGCAGCCGCCGGTGGTGCAGGGCCTCGCGCTGTCGGAGGCGCGCGTAGTCGTCGCGTTCGCCGGGGGTGAGGGGGTGGTCTCCGGTCGGGGGACCCGGGTCCTGGGGGCCGGGAGCGCGGGGCTGGTTCATGGCCTGCTTCCCTCCTGGGCGGGCACAGATCTTCTTCGCAGGCTGGCCCCGGTCCCGTCCGGGCCGCATCACCCGTGGTGGGTGAGCCGGCCCGGCGACACGCCCCCGCCCAAAACGCCGCCCCGCCGTCGCGCGGCTCTAGGGTGCAGGCGTGAAACGATGGCGGGCCCTGATCGTGCTCGGGACGGCCCAGTTCCTGATGGTGCTGGACACGTCGGTGATGAACGTCTCGATCAGCAAGCTGGTCGAGGACTTCGACACCGAGGTCACGGCGATCCAGGCCGTCATCACCCTCTACACCCTGGTCATGGCCGCCTTCATGATCACCGGCGGGAAGCTCGGCGACGCGTTCGGGCGCCGCCGCGCCTTCGCCGCCGGACTGGTCGTGTACGGAGCCGGGTCCGCCGTCACCGCCCTGGCACCGTCGCTGTGGGTGCTGGCGCTCGGCTGGTCGGTGGTCGAGGGGCTCGGCGCCACCCTCGTCCTCCCGGCGCTCGCGGCGCTCGTCGCCGGCGCGTACCGCGGCCGGGAACGGTCGGTCGCCTACGGCGTCATCGGCGGGCTGGCCGGCGCCGGCATCGCGGTGGGGCCGCTGCTCGGCGGGTGGGTGACGACGTATCTGACCTGGCGGCTGGTGTTCGCCGGCGAGGTCGTGGTCGTCATCGCCATGCTGTGCGTCGTCCGGTGGATTCCGGACACGCCGCCGGAGCCGAGGACCGCGCTGGACAAGGGAGGCGTCGTCCTGTCCGCGGCCGGGCTCGCCGTCGTCGTCCTGGGCGTGCTGCAGAGCAGTTCCTGGGGGTGGCTGAAACCCCGCAATCCCCCCTTCACCGTCTTCGGCTTCTCCCCGACCGTGTTCGTCATCACCGCGGGGGGCGTTCTGCTGTGGCTGTTCTGCTCCTGGGAGCGGAGGCAACGGGCGCGGGGGAGGGAGCCCCTGGTGCGCCTGTCGCTGTTCGCGGTCCCGCCGCTGCGGTCCGGGCTGACCATGCTGCTCTGTCAGAACCTCGTCCTGCTCGGTCTGTTCTTCGTCATCCCGCTGTACTTGCAGGTCGTGCAGGGCTTCAACGCCTTCCAGACCGGGCTGCGCCTGCTGCCCGTGTCGGTGACCATGCTGCTGTCCGCCATGACCGGCCCATTGCTCGGCCGGATCGCCGCACCTCGAACGGTCGTACGATGCGGTCTGCTCGTCCTCACCGTGGCGGCCGTGTGGCTCCTCGCCACCATCGAGCCCCGGATCGACAACCTCTCCTTCGGCCTGGCGATGGCCGTCCTCGGCCTGGGCATGGGCCTCCTCGCCTCCCAACTGGGCAACGTCGTGCAGTCCAGCGTCGGGGAGGGCGAACGCAGCGAGGCGGGCGGCCTGCAGTACACCGCGCAGAACCTCGGCTCGTCCCTGGGCACCGCGCTCATCGGCTCCCTGCTGATCGGCGCCCTGGTCCACGCCTTCACCACGCAGATCGACAGCAACCCGAAGGTCTCGGACGCGGCACGCCAGCAGGCCGGCATCGCGATGGAGGCGGGGGTCAGCTTCGTGAGCACGGACCAGGTGCGCGCCGCCGCCGAGCGCGCGTCGCTCCCGCCGTCCGAGGTCGAAGCGATCGTCGACTCCTACGCCACGGCGCAGCTCGACAGCCTCAAGGCCGCCATCCTGGCCGCCGCGGCCGTCACCCTCGGCGCCTTCCCGTTCACCCGCCGTCTGCCGGCGGAGCGGCTGGTCAGGGAGGCCGGCCGGTGAGCGCGGTGCTGCGGCCCCTCGGCACCGCGACCGGGCTCGTCCTCGCCTACTACCTCCTGCCCCTGGACGAGAGGTTCGAGGGAGGCGCCGCCGTGGGCCTCGTCCTCGGGCTGGTCGCCGTCACGACCCTCTTCACCTGGCAGATCCGCTCGATCCTGCGGTCCTCCCGACCCCGCCTGCGGGCCGTCGAGGCGCTGGCCACCACCGTGCCGCTGTTCCTGCTGCTCTTCGCGGCCACCTACCACCTCATGGAACAGGCCGCGCCGGGCAGTTTCGCCGAGCCCCTCAGCCGGACCGACGCCCTGTACTTCGCGCTCACGGTGTTCAGCACCGTCGGCTTCGGCGACATCACGCCCCACGCGGAACAGGCACGGATCGTCACCATGGTGCAGATGGTGGGCGACATCCTGCTCCTCGGAGTCGCCGCCCACGTCGTCGTCGGCGCGGTCCAGACCGCTCTCGGGCGCGGGCCGGCCGGCGGATCACCGTCCGCTCCCGGACGGTCCACTCCCGGCGGGTCCGCCGACTCCGGAGGAACCGGCGGCGGGTAGGGCGGGGCCCACC
>KL569394.1:49289-53804 GCA_000715685.1 Streptomyces lilacinus | reverse complement strand
GGGTAGGGCGGGGCCCACCGTGACGGCGAGCCCCCACAGCCGCCGCCAGTCCAGACGCGGTCGCGCCGGCGGCACACCCGGACGGTGCCGGGGAACCCGTACCCGTAGCGCACCGGGCTCCGACACGCAGCGCACGGGGGTGGGGAGCGCCAACGCCTCACCGTCGACGCCGACCCGCACCTCCGGCAGATCGGCGTCGATCACCAGCTCGCGAGCGGTCAGCGCGACCAGGCCGGGCGCGTGCCGCCCGCGGAGCAGGTCGGCCGCCTGCACCGCGCTGTCGACCGTGACGCTCACCAGCCCCAGCACCCCGCCGTCGAGCCGGTCGCGCCGGCCCAGCCCCGCACGATCACCGACCCGGTACGGGTTGTTGCTGACCAGCACGGCCTGCGGACCGTCGACGGTGACGCCCCCGGCGCCGACCGTCAGTCGGGGGCCGTGCTGATGCGTCAGCACGTCGGGCAGCAGCCGCAGGACGGTGCCGACCTTGTCGTCGCGGTACGCCGGACTCCGCACGACCTCCGCGTACGCGCCGAAGGACGCGTTGTTGACGAAGACGCGCCCTCCGACGCGCCCGAGGTCCACCCGGAACTCCACCCCGTCGGTGAGGGCTTCCAGGCTCCGCGACGGGTCGTCCCGGTCGAGCCCGAGGTCCAGGGCGAAGTGGTTGCGCGTCCCGGCCGGAATCACCACGAACGGCACCCCGTGCTCCGCCGCCACACCCGCCACCAGCGCCTGCGTCCCGTCACCACCCGCCGCACCGAGCAGGTCCGCGCCCCGGGCGACGGCCTCACGGGCGAGCCCGACGACGTCCCCGGAGCCGGACGGATCGAGCAGCACCACGTCAGCGCCGAGCGCCTCCGCCTTCTCCTTCAACCGGAAACGCCCCACCTTTCCGCCGCCCGAGCGAGGATTCATCAGCAGACAGGCACGTTCCGGCGGCGGGACCGGACGGCCGGGAGCCGTGCCCCGCACCGCGTCCGCCCTCAGCGCGGACCGGCCCGCGACGGCGGCCAGCGCCCATAGTGCCAGGGAGACCAGGACGACCCAGAGCAGTCTCGCCGCCACGTACGACGCGAGCACGGCCACCGGCGCCGCCGCGGCCAGCAGCAGGGCGACGCCTCGCACCGCGCCCCGGCGCGTCAGCGCCCACCACCCGGCCGCAGCCGAGACGACCAGGCCCGCCAGCCCCACGGCCACCAGGCCCAGGCTCCTGAACCCCGCCACGGACAGTAGGAGCACCCCCGCGCCGACGGCTGCCACGACCGCCAGACGCGCACCCCAGCGCTGCCGCGCACCCGGGCGGGCGGCGACACGTCTCATGCGACCTCCCGAGACCGCGTTCCGCGCCCATGGTCGCCGTCCGGGGCGGCCGCCATCGTCACCCGAGATGCTGTCTCTTATACACATATGTGTATAAGAGACAGTGTCAGGGCCCTGCCCAGGGCGGCGGCCGAGGAAGGCGGACCCGGATGAACGGCGGCGGACGTACCACGACGGACGGGGCGCGGCCGGCCCGCCCGGACGAGTCGGCGACGGTGCAGGCCCAGGCGCTGCTGCCGATGATCTGGGCCGATCCGCAGCACATGCCCGAGCAACTGGCCTTCTTCGCGGTGCGGCGGTTCGGCCCCCGGGCCGCCGCGGCCGTGGACCGTCGGAAGCAGCGCAAGCCGTCGGCCGGGGACGACGAGCTCCGCCGGGACGCCATCGCCCACGGCACGCACATGACGATCGCCGACGGTGCCGCGCTGGGCGGGCCGTTCATCGTCGTCATGCCCGTGAGTTTCGTGGCGGCCCTGCTCGCCCAGGCCCGGATGGTGCTCGAACTGGCCGTCCTCGCCGGGCACGACCCCCGGAGCGAGGACCGGGTGGCGGACCTGCTGGTCCTCCAGGACGTGTACCCGTCGACCGAGGCGGCCGCCGCGGCCCTGCGCGAAGTGAAGCGCCGTCCGCCGGGGGGCCGGGGCCGGCTCCCCCGGCGGACGCGGTGGTCGCTGGTCGTCAGGATGGCGGCGATCCTCGGCATCGTGGGCGGAGGCGGCGAGAAGCGCGGCAGGCTCCGGCAGGTGGTCTCGACGGCCCCGATCGTGGTCCTGTTCCTCGTGGGCATGGTGCTGCCGTTGATCTGGGTGCCCGCCCTCGCGGTCATCTACCGCAAGAACACCCTGCGGCTCGGAGCGAAGGCCGTGCGGTACTACACCCCGGGTGCCGTGGGGGAGCCGCTCAGACACCGCCGACGGCTCTCCCACGTGCCCAGGGGAGCCGGCGTCGCCGCCGTCCTGCGGGTCCTCGCCCTCGCCGTCGTGCCCTTCGCGGCCGCCGCCGCGGTCGTCGTGGCGGACATCCGGCTGGCCGGCGGGTTCTGGGGCACCAGCCTGCTCGTCCTCGTCGCGGTCTCCCTTCTCGCGGCGGGCGTCTGGTTCGTACGCAGCCGGTCACGCCGGCGGTGAGGAGGGAAGGAGACGGCCTTGAGCACGCAGCCGCAGAAGCCCCAGGAGCACCCCCCGACGCCGGACGAACGCGCGGCGCGCGGCAAGGCGGCGCGCGGCCGCGTGCCGCGCTCGGCCCACGCCGCGTTCGAGCCCCCGGCCGACCGGACCGACCCGGTGGAGATCCTCGAACGGCAGAGCGCCGACCGCGTACCGGAACTCGTGCCGATCCGCTACGGGAGAATGCTGGAGTCGCCGTTCTCCTTCTACCGCGGCGCCGCCGCGATCATGGCCGCCGACCTGGGCCCCCGCCCCCGCACCGGCATCGAGGCGCAGCTGTGCGGCGACGCCCACCCGCTGAACTTCGGGCTCTTCGCCTCGCCCGAGCGCCACCTGGTCTTCGACCTCAACGACTTCGACGAGACCCTGCCAGGGCCGTGGGAGTGGGACGTCACGCGGCTGGCCGCCGGCACGGCGATCGCGGGACGGGAGAACGACTTCTCGGCCAAGCAGCGCACGCGCGTCGTCCGCGCCACCGTGCGGTCGTACCGGGAGGCGATGCGCGGCTTCGCCGGCATGCGCAACCTCGACGTGTGGTACGCGCGGTCCGACGCCGAGCGGCTGCGCATGCTGTTCGCCGACCGGCTCGACCAGCGGGGACGCCACCGCGTCTCCCGAGCGCTGGAGGCCGCGCGGACCCGCGACCACCTGCACGCCTTCCACCGGCTCACCGTGGTCGTCGACGGCGCCCGGCGGATCGCCGCCGATCCGCCCCTGGTCGTCCCGCTGGGCGACCTGCTGCCCGACGCCCCGCGCGGCGAACTCGAGGAGCGCCTCCGCCTGCTCGTCGAGGGCTACGGTCACAGCCTCGCGTCCGACCGCGCACACCTCCTGAACCAGTTCCGGATGGCCGACGCCGCGCGCAAGGTCGTGGGCGTCGGCAGCGTGGGCACCCGCTGCTGGATCGTGCTGATGCTCGGCAGGGACGACGACGATCCGCTGCTCCTGCAGGCCAAGGAGGCCGGCCCGTCGGTGCTGACACCCTGCACGCGCCCGAGCGCGTACGCCAACGAAGGGCAACGCGTGGTCTGCGGGCAGCGCCTGATGCAGGCGGTCAGCGACATCTTCCTCGGCTGGGAGCGCGTCACGGGCATCGACGGGCGCCGACGCGACTTCTACGTACGCCAGTTGCGCGACTGGAAGGGCACCGCCCGGCTCGAAACGATGCCGCCGGACCAGTTGCGGGTCTACGGCGAGCTGTGCGGGGCCGCGCTGGCCCGTGCCCACGCCCGTTCCGGCGACCGGATCGCGATCGCCGCCTACCTGGGCGGCGGAGACGTCTTCGACCGGGCCCTGGCCGACTTCGCCGAGGCGTACGCCGACCGGAACGAGCGCGACTTCCGGGCCCTCGCCGAGGCCGTGCGCCACGGCCGTGTCGCGGCCCGGCCGGCCTGACGCGTCCGGGGCCGCCGGCCCGCGATCACCACATCTTCCACTCGGGCAGCGGGTGCTCGCCGGGAACCCTGTCCGCCACGCCCTCCCGCAGGGACGGCCGGCGTGCCACGGCCCCTTCGTACCACCGGCCGTACCGCGCCGCGAGGACGACGGACGAGACGCCGTGCAGGAGGACGCCGAGCCCGACGGTGACCGCGACGACCGTGCCCATGAGCCGGGTTCCGGGGGCGTCCTCGGCCGCCACGAGCAGCCCGAGGACGAGCGAGGGCAGGCCACGGGAGCCGAACCAGCCGGTGTAGGCGACGGTGGCCGGGCGCAGCCGGCTGCCTGCGAGCGCGAGGGCGGTGGGCAGCATGCGCACGACCGTCAGGCTCAGCACGGCGTAGGCGGCGACGCGCCAGTCCAGATGGGTCAGCGCGGGCCCGAGCAGCACCGCGCCGAAGAGCAGGAAGCTCAGCGCGGCCAGGAGCGCCGCGAGGTGCTCGACCGACTCGAGGGTGTCGTCCTCGCCGCCCGGAGCCGGGTCCGGGTCCGGCGCCGGCCCCGCGCGCAGGGCGGCTGCGAAGACGAAGCCCGCCACCCAGGCGGCGACGAAGACGCTGCCGTCCGTGGCGGCCGCGAGCGCGCCCGC
>KL569394.1:48144-49033 GCA_000715685.1 Streptomyces lilacinus | reverse complement strand
GGGGGAGGATGCGCCGCCAGTCGTGGGTGATCCGGGCCGCGGCCCGCGACCGGCGCAGCAGCAGGCCGCCGAGGCCACCGACCACCAGGCCCAGCGCGGGACTGAGCAGGAGCACGTGGCGGAGGATTCCCGCCGTCCCCTGATGGGCGGCCGCCGTCCCGGGCAGGCCGGCGAGGAGGAGGGCGAAGACCGGCAGGACCAGGCACTCGTTCAGACCGCACTCGGCGTTGAGCCCGTGCCGCACGACCGCGGGGATGCGCGGCGTGAACACCGCGGCCTTGCTCACGGACGCGTCGGTGGGCGCGAGGATCACCCCGACGAGCGCCGGCTCCCACCCCGTCAGCCCCGGCACCAGCGCCCACGCGAGCAGCCCGCCGCCCACGATCGTCAACGGCAGCCCGACCACGAGCAGCCGGACGGGCAGGAACCAGCCGCTGCGGAACTCCTCCGAACGGACGGTGGCGGCGTCGGTGAACAGGACCAGTGCCAGGGCCACCTCGGCGAGGGTCAGCACCGGCCCCGCGTCACGCTCCAGATCCATGAGACCGAGCCCCACCGGGCCGATGAGCACGCCGGCGGCGGTGAACACCATCGGTGCCGACACGACGGTCGTGGCCAGGCGCCGCGAGACCAGGGCGTACCCACCGGTGACGGCGGCCACCGCGGCCACCGCCCATCCGCCGCCTCCGCTCACAGTCCCTCCTCCGGCCACCCGCGGCGCACCGTGCGCCGGCCCGGCTCCCGCGTTCGCCCGGGTGCTTCGGACGGGGATCTCCGATCGCCTGCAGCGTAACGCCGTCGGTGCTCGCCGACCGTCGTTCGGATCTCGGCCATGTCTTCCCGCCGCGTCGTGACGCCGCCGCGGGCGACCGCCGCTTCAGCGGCTGGG
>KL569394.1:41944-47909 GCA_000715685.1 Streptomyces lilacinus | reverse complement strand
CCGCCGCTTCAGCGGCTGGGCAGGACCTTCCGGAGCGCCGCGTGCAGCTCCTTCGCGACGTCTTCGTCGGAGGTCGGCGGGGACTTCGGCGAGGTGTGAAGCCTGCTCAGCTCCGTGATGAATGTGTGGGTGAACGCGCCGTAAAGGGGCGTGCGGGGGCGCAAGGCCGCCGCTTCCAGGGCCGGCAGGAGGGTGCCGCGGGCGTACAGGGGGCGCTGGGCGTCCTTGTCGCGCGGCATGTCGTTGCCGCTTCCCTCCGACGGCGCGGCCGCGGTGGGCCCGGTTCGGTGGGCGTCGCACGACACGCCCGAGCCCGTGTAGGCCGACTTGCGGGTCGCGGCGAAGCCCGCGTCCAGCAAGCAGCGCTCGCTGATCCTGCCGGTGAGGAACTCGACCAGGTCCAGGGCCGCTTCCACCCGCTCCTCGGGCATGGCCGGGTTGCGGGCCACCGCGAGGTTCTGGCCGCCCAGCGCGGCGGCGCCGGGGAGGGGGACGACGCCGAGTCTGTCGCCGAGGACCGCGTGGAGCGTCCGGTAGGCGTACGGCCAATGGCGGAGAAAAGCAGTCCGGCCTTCGGCGAAGTCCTTGAGGGTTCCGGCCTCGTCCGACTCGAAGGCGCCCTCGAGCGTGTGCGAGGCATCGGTCCGCTTCCGGAACTCGGCCACGCCCTTTTTCAGCTCCTCCGGCGAGGCCGAGTACGTGCCGTCCTCGTCGGTCGGCTTCACCCCCGCCGACGCGAAGGCTTCGGTGCCGTTGACGGTGAGCCCTTCGCGGGCGCTCAGCTGACTCGTCCACGCGCTCCGATAGTTCTTCGACTTGTCGGACTTGTTGGCGAGAGCCCAGGTGTCCACCGCGTTCATCAGCGGAACCACGTCGTCCCAGGTCGTACGGCTGCCGGCGAGCCTTTTGAGCGTCTCGTCGCTGATTCCCGCGCCGTCGACCAGGTAGTCGCGACGGTAGTAGAGGAGGCCGACATCGCTGTTGTAGGGCGCGGCGTAGACCTTCCCCTTCCAGCGAGCGGTGGCGGCCACCTTGGGAAGGATGTCATCGTCGTCGGCGAATTCCTTGGGCAGTTCCCGGACGAGGCCGGCCGCGGCGAACTCGGGGACCCACGTGACGTCGAGGTTCACGATGTCGTAGCCGGCGCTCCCCGATTGCAGCGCCGCGAGCATCTGGCTCCGCTGCAGATCGGCGGAGCCCGGCAGGATGACGGCACGCGCGCGATAGGGCGACTTCTCCCTCTCCTGCTTTTCGTTCCACGCGTCGACCAGGCGTTTGCGGATTCCGTTCTTGCCGGTGACGTCCACTCCGGTGGCTATCACCAGCTGCGCCGAGGGCACCGGTTGCGACGCCGCCGTTCCGGCATGCCGATCCGGCTCGTCGCCGTCGGTGCAGGAGATCGCGCCCAGGACGAGGACGGCACACCAGATGAGCGACAGGACGATCCTCGAGCGTTTCATGCTGCTGCCCCCGTTGCGCTATTGATGGCCCTGCGCGACCTGGGAGACCTCGGCGCCGAGCCCCTTGGCCAGGTCGCCCCGGGCGTCGAGGCACTTTCCCCCGCTCGCTTCGGCCAGCCGCAGGTCCAACTGGCCCTCCAGACAGCCACCGGGATTGAACGAGACCGTCACCACGGGCACTTTTCGCTCGCTCACGAGCTTGACGAGGTCGTTCCGCTGGTCCGCGTTCATGCGGTCGTTGTCCTCGTCGTCGGTGACGAGAACGATCAGTTGGGGGTGCCCGTCGTCCTCGTTGCCGCCGGGCATCTGCTGCAGTGCCGCCCTCAGCGCTCCGCCGATGTCGGCCTCCAAGGACAACTCGGGCGCGGAATCGTCCACCGCTTTCCCCGCCTTGGTGGCCTTGGCCTGTTCGTCCTTGCCGGCGGTCGTCGACCACGAGCCGTGGGTGCCGAAGGGGATCAGCTCGCGGTACGGAGGGTCGGACCCTGCCGAGGCGACGGTCCACACGCCGTAGACGTCGTCCGGGCCGAACCGGCTCAGCGACTGCTTGAGGACCTCCCGTGCCCCGCTCGCCCCGTCCCACCAGCGGCTCATGGACCCCGAGCCGTCCAGGAGGAAGCGCACCCGGCTCGCGGCGTTGGCCTGCCGGTACTTTTCCAGCGTGGCCGTGGCTTCGTCCGGGGTCAGGGCGCCTGACGACGGGCCGGGAATCGTCAGCAGACCCGGCGACGGCGAGGACAAAGGCGCTTGCGGCGCGTCGCGGAAGGCCTCCTCCTGAAAGGCCTTCCGGCCGTCCTTCGACGTCAGCCAATCGTGGAGCCGCTGAACGGCCCGGTCGCGCTTCTCCTCGTCCAGACGCGCGGCCTTCCACCGGACGTGGACGAACACCGGGTCGAGCCCGGGTACGTCATGGGGGTACTCGGCAACACGCGTCACTCCCGTCACGCCGGCGCAGCGCTGGTACGCGTGGAGGGTGGGCTCCGGGACCAGGGCCGCGGTGCGCCGGTCCGCCGCCCGGGCCTCGTCGGAGTCGCCCCTGGCCAGTCCGCACACCAGGTCCTTGCTCGACGGCGCGGGCCGCCCCTGGCGCCGTTGCCTCAGCTCGACGTTGCGCGGTGCGTCCGTCTCGTACAGCCCCCGGGCCGCGGCGAGCCCGGCATCGGTGGACCGCGGGTCGGCCCGCCGGACCTCCGGCTGCTGCTCGCCCTTGCCCTTCATGGCGGTCATCAGGTCCGCTAGCTTGAGGCCCGCGCGCCTGCCCTCGGTTTCGGCAAGCTTTTCGGGTAACAGCAGGACCATGGGCGCGTAGGCGAGCGGTCGTTTGCCGTCGACGCTCATGGAGAGGACCGACGACTGGTTGCTCTCCTCGTCCTGCGCCCGGTAGGCGCTGGACGAGGACGCCGGTATCCACACATCCGGCTGCGGCCCGACCGTTCCCACGGGGTTGAACCCGGACCGGCCGAGACGGGCCCATTCCCCGTACTGGGTACGGAACGCCTCCACGGTCTCGGCGGCACCGGCGCTGTAGACGGTGATGCCGGTGCGGCGGCAGTTCTCCTCGTCTCTGTTCGCGTCGGACGCGACGAAATCGCTCACCGCCTTGCTGACGACCGGTTCCAGATCCGGGTCGGTCAGCACCCGTAATTCGAGCGGCGGGTGGTTCGCGCAGGAGAGCGGCACGGGGGGCGCGTCGCAGGAGGTGACCCGCCACAGCGTGAACGCGAGCGTGACCGCCGCCACCGCTGTCGCGGAGATCAGGCGAATGCGGTGTGGGCGAGGCTCGCGTTTGGGCTTGATGACGGAGATGGGCTTCTGGCCATTGCCGCCACCGCCGGTCGGACGAGCCAGGACCTCGTTCTCCGCGCCGTCCTTCCGGTAGGCCAGAGGGCTCCACTCCCTGCCACCCACCGTCTTTTCGGCCCGCAAGCCGTCCGACAGACTTTTCTGCAGGCTGCCCAAGGTCACCGCGTGGTCGGATTCCTCGGTGCCCTGCTCGAGGTGTCGTATCAGCTGCGCCGTGTACGGTGTCGGCGTCTTGGCGTTCCCCGCGTCGATCCGCTGGTTCTTCTGCACCGCCAACAGCAGGGAGATGCGCTCCTTGTCCTGCTCGTCGAGCTCCTCCCAGGCGCCGGCGGCGTTGCCCGCGTAGCAGCAGTCGAGGATCACCACGGTGTGCCGGGGCCTGTTCTTGCCCGAACACAGTCGATTGAGCACGTCCTCCCAGCGGATCCACCCCGGGAAGCCGGGACCGTGCTCCACCTCGGCGTCCCGCAGGCCCAGCAGCAGGCGGCCGTGTCCGCCCGTCCGCGTGTCCACGATGCCGTGCCCGGCGAAGTAGACCAGGAGCAGTCCGTCGGTGCGGTCCCGCGCGAGACCGAGACGATGGTCGAACTGGTCGAAGCCGGGTGAGGAGAGCGACTCGATTCCGTCCTCGTCGAAGATCCCGCCTTCGCGCAGGACCTTCCGCAGTTCCTCCAGGTTGCGCTGAACCGCGGCGATGTCTCCCAGGCCCTCGGCGAATCTCAGGGGTCTTCTGCTGGCGTAACGCACCACACCGACGAGGAGGGCTCGGTTGGTTTCTTCCTGCCGCTCGGGTCCGGCCATCGCGCTAGGCCTGCTCGTCGTCCCGCTCCGCGCGGAAGTCAGGAGGGTTCGGATCCCCGAGGGCACGTCGGCTCGTTCGCCATTCCTTGATCGACCCCGTCACCCGCTTCACGATCTCGGCCGCGACCGCGGCACCGCCCCAGTCGACCAGATGGAGCAGGATGTCCAGCTGAGGGCCCATGGGCACGCCGGCTTCCGCACGCCGAGCACCTCGCTTGACCTGCACGCGGTCCTTCAGCTCCGGCTCGTTCCTGAGCCACGTC
The DNA here is from genome assembly GCA_000715685.1 of Streptomyces lilacinus. Classification (GTDB taxonomy): domain Bacteria; phylum Actinomycetota; class Actinomycetes; order Streptomycetales; family Streptomycetaceae; genus Streptomyces; species Streptomyces lilacinus. Next base: position 43,582 of record KL569394.1, on the reverse strand, counting down.
TCCAGGGACTTGACGTCCTTTTCCTGCACATGCCCGGGCGCGGAGACGCGCACATAGTGCCGGAACCCACCCTCTCCGGTCGTCATAACTTGACATGGTGGCACGGAGTGTGACGTTCGAGGAGGGGAGTGAGCACATTCTCCTCGGTCGGTCGGGGAGGGGTCTCAGCCGGCCGGCCCGAGGAGGAGGTGGCGGGGCCCGCGCAGTACGGGGTTGGTGCGGTACGGGGGCGGGTCCTCCGTCAGGCGGAGGCTCTCGAGACGGGGCAGCAGCGTGTCGAGGGCGATCCGGGCCTCGACGCGGGCGAGCGGTGCGCCGAAGCAGCTGTGGACGCCGCTGCCGAAGCCGAAGTGCTGGTTGTCGCGGCGGGTGATGTCGAAGCGCTCGGGGGCCTCGAAGCGCAGCGGGTCCCGGTTGCCGGAGGCGAGCACGAGGATCAAGGGGGCGCCTCGGGGGATCGTCACGCCGGAGATCTCGACGTCGGCCAGGGGAGTGCGCTGGGGCAGCATCTGGACCGGCGGCTCGTAGCGCAGCAGTTCCTCGACCGCCCGGGGCATCAGCGTCGGGTCGTTCCGCAGTCGCGCGAGCGCGTCCGGGTGGCGCAGGAGGGTGAGCACGCCGTTGGTGATCAGATTGACCGTCGTCTCGTGCCCGGCGATGAGCAGCAGCACCGACGTGGCCATCAGCTCGATCGGCTCGAGGCGTCCTTCGGGGCCCTCGTCGTTGACGAGCGCGGAGAGCATGTCGTCGGACGGGCGGCCGCGCCTGCTGTCGGCGAGCTCCCCCAGGTACAGCGCCATCGTCCTGCGCGCCTCCGCCGCCGCCCGCCGGCGCTGGTCGGGGTCCTCCCCGGGGGTGGCGTCGAAGCCGGAGACGATCGTGTCCGACCAGGCGCGGAAGCGGGGTTCGTCCTCGGTGGGCACGCCGAGCAGCCGGCAGATCACGGTGACCGGGAGCGGGTAGGCGAAGTCGTCGACGATGTCGACGGGCCCGTCGTCGGCGAAACCCTCGATCAATTCCTCGGCGATCCGCGCGATCTCGTCGCGCAGGGCGTCGACGCGGCCGGGGGAGTGCGGCGGGCCGAAGGGCCGCATCGTCAGCCGGCGCAACCGGTCGTGCTCGGGGTCGTCGAGCCCGATGAAGGCCGGCGGAACGCCCTGGCCGGAGTCCAGGTCGTCGGGCACGGTGCGGTGACGCCGGTCCGAGCTGATCCTCGGATCGTGGAGCAGCTCGGCGATCTCGTGGTAGGTGCCGACCAGATAGCTGCCGTCGTCCTGCCGCGCCACGCCGTGCTCGCGGAGTTCGGCGTAGAGCGGGTAGGGATCGGCGCGGTGGGCGTGGTCGGCGATCCGGTGGAACAGCGTCTCGGCGGACATGTGTGCGAGCTCCTCGTCGATGGTGCCGGTCAGCCGGCCGGCCGCACCAGGGTCAGGCGCCGGTCCGGCAGGTGCCCGGTGAGGGCGACGGTGGGCCCGTGGGAGAGCACCTTCGGATCCGGTACGTCGGAGGAGACGGGGACGGCCGCCTCGGGCCGGTCGGCGGCACCGGGGCCGGGCGGGAACGGCGCCGCCGTCTCGATCAGACGCCGGTAGTGGTCGAGCCACTTGGCGCGGTTCACGCTCTGTCTCTTATACACAT
>KL569394.1:39793-41696 GCA_000715685.1 Streptomyces lilacinus | reverse complement strand
CCCCCCGGTAGCCGTCGCGGCGACCAGGCGCCCCTCCTCGAGCGAGCCCTGGGCGATGACCACCTGGTCGGAGAAGGTGGGCACCCCGACCGACTTGATGTTGAGACCGAACTGGCTGGACCAGAAGGCCGGCACGGTCAGGTGCGGGCGCCGGCGCGGCCCCGCACTGATCATGTTGTGGGCCGCCACCTCGGCCTGCGCGACGGCGTTGCCCCAGTGCTCCAGCGACAGCATCTGGTACTCGAACAGCGGGTGGGGGAAGCGGGCCACGTCGCCGGCGACGAAGATGTCGTCGGTCACGATCCCGTACATGTCGAACGCCCGGCACCCCGCGTCGCAGGCCACTCCGCGCGGCCCCGCGGCGAGCCCCGACCCCTCCAGCCACTCCGTGTTGCGCACCGCGCCCAGCGCGACCACGGCGAGGTCGGCGTCGACCCGGCCGCCGTCGGACAGCTCGGCGCCGGTCAGCCGGCCGTTGTCCCCGCGCAGCCCGGTGACGGTCACACCGCAGCGCAGGTCGACGCCGTGCGCCCGCTGCCGCGCCGCGGCGAAGGCACCGAGCGTGCCGCCCAGGGCGCCGACGAGGGGGGCCGGTCCGCGCTCGGCGACGGTCACCTCGATGCCGCGCTCCCGGCAGGCGGAAGCGATCTCCGAGCCGGTGAACCCGGCCCCGATCACCAGCACCCGGCGCGGCCCGGCGGCGAAGCGCTCGGCGAGGCGGCCCGCGTCGTCGCTCGTCCGCACCGTGAACACGCCGTCCAGGCGGGCCTCGTCGAGGTGGGGCCAGGGCCGGGCCCGGGTCCCCGTGGCGATGAGCAGCCGGTCGAACGGCAACTGCTCGCCGTTCTCCAGCAGCACCTTCTTACCGTCCAGGTCCAGCCCGGTGGCGCGGACGCCGAGCTTCCACCGCGCGTCCACCTCGCGCCGCCGCGGCAGTCCGACGTCCCGCGCGCGCACCCGGCCCAGGAGCACCTGCTTGCTCAACGGCGGTCTGTCGTACGGAGGATGGGGCTCCTCGCCGACCAGTGTCAGCTCGCCCGCGAACCCCTCCTCGCGCAGCGTCTCGGCCGCGCGCAGCCCGGCCAGCGAGGCGCCGACGACGACGATCCGGCCGTCGAAACGCGGTTCAGCCGGCATCGGCGCCCGCCTGCTCGCCGACCAGGATGGCCTGCACGGGGCAGGCCTCCGCCGCCGCGCGGACACGGTCCAGCTGATCCTCGGGGGCGGTGGGCGCGTACGAGAGGGCCTCTTCGCCGTGCAGCTCGAACACCCGGGGCGCCAGAAAGGCGCACTGGGCGTAGCTCTGACATCGATTGAGGTCGACAACGATCTGCATCCCGGCCCGTCCGCTCCTCGTGTCACCCCTGTCCCTGTCCTACCGCGAGAACCGGGGCCGCGCGACCAGGGCTGCTCCGACGGTGTTGTACCTACTAGTATGTACACTCGTGATCATGAGCACGAGGGAAAGGAACTGACGACATGCCATTTGTTCGGATAGACGCGCTGGGGGCCGACAAGGGCCGCCTCGACGCGCTCGGCCGCGCCGTGCACGACGCCCTGGTGGACGCGATCGGCATCCCGCAGGACGACCGGTTCCAGGTCCTGGTCGGTCACGACGGCACGGGCAGCACGCTGCGCTACGACCCGCACTACCTCGGCGTGCACCGCGACGACGGCATCGTGTACGTCGCCATCACGATGCGCTCCGGACGCACGCCGGCGCAGAAGCAGGCGCTGTACCGGCGGATCGCCGAGCTCGCCCACGAGTACGCGGGCACCGAGCCGCGCAACGTGTTCGTCTCCGTGATCGAGAACGAGCCGATCGACTGGTCGTTCGGGGAAGGCGTGGCGCAGTACGCCTCGTCCTCCGGCATGCCCGGCGCGCCGTCGGCGGCCGCCGGTG
>KL569394.1:33127-39518 GCA_000715685.1 Streptomyces lilacinus | reverse complement strand
GGTTGCGCATGTCGTCGAAGACGACGGTGTCGGGGCCCTCGAGCCAGGTCCGGGGCGTCAGCCCGCCGGCGTAGCCGAAGCAGCGCATGCCGGCGGCGCGAGCCGCCTCGACGCCGGGCCGACTGTCCTCGACCACCGCGCAGGCCGCCGGGTCGACGCCCATCCGGCGGGCGGCGTACCGGAAGAGATCCGGCGCCGGCTTGCCCCGGGCGACCTCGGTGGAGCTGTAGATGCGGCCCGCGAAGCGTTCGTAGAGACCCGTGCGGCCGAGGGTGTGGAGCATCTTCTCGTGCGAACCGCTGGAGGCGACACAGGTCGGCAGCGTGATGGCGTCGAGCGCCTCGAGCAGCCCGTCGACCGGGGACAGCCCCATGTCCACCTCCTGACGGTGCAGATCCACGAACCGTTCCCACCACGTCGCCGCCGTCCGACTGCCGAGCCGCGCGGCGATCTCGTCGGTGATGCTCCTCATGGAGCCTCCGATGAACTTCTCGATCGCCTCGTTCTCGCTGACCGGCCAGCCCAGTTCCGCACCGAGCGATACGTGGACGCGCATGGCGATGCGTTCACTGTCGACCAGTACTCCGTCGCAGTCGAATATCACGAGCTCAAGCGGTCCCGACATTCCCGCGGGACAGATGTTTGGCCTCTCCACAGGCCTCACCCCCTGTGCTAGCTTCCTGGGCATCAAGGAGCATGCAACGAAGATTTTGGCCGCTCGGGGGAGGCATGAAACGGGCCACACCATCGGAACGGGAGATCCAACGGAGATCCCAGTACCTGGCGGGTCAGAGAAGCTTACCCATCGTGGGCATTACCGCCCCCTCTGTCGAGCAACCCGCCCTCGAGCAGGGAAACATCAAGACGGGGACCTCGGGAAAACACATCGGGCGCGTCCTGGTATGGAATCTTCCGACGCTGCGCACCTGTCCGGGAGCGAGCGACTGGTGCGCGGCGAACTGCTACAACGGCGACACGAGCGGCGAGGTCGTCTTCAACAGGCCGCAGTGGTACGCCAACGAACGGCACGCCCGAGAGGACCCGGACGCCCTCGGCCGGACGATCCTTCGGCAGCTGGCGGACGAGGCGGAGGGTGCCACTCCGCCGATCGTGGCCGTCCGGGTGCATTCCTCCGGTGACTTCTTCAGCGAGCCGTACGTCTTCATGTGGCGCGACATAGCCCATGCCGCTCCCCGGCACCTGTTCTGGGCCTATACGCGTTCCTGGGCGATCCCCGAACTCCTCCCCTCACTCGACACGCTCCGGCAAATGCCCAATTTCCAGCTCTTCGCCTCCGTCGATCACACCATGAGTGATCCCCCTGCCGGCTGGCGGCTGAGCCGGGTGAAGGATCCGCGGTCGTCGGAGAGCGAACAGGGGGCTGCTCAGGGGGAATCCCGCCCGAAAGTGCGACAGATCGCGTGTCCCGAGGAATACCGGGACGGCATCGACTGCGCCAAATGCAGATTCTGCCTGCTGCCGCGAAAAGGGGATGTCATCTTCAATGTCCACTGAAGCAGCCCCTGCCCCGATACTCATCGGCGGTCCGGCCGAGGCGGGCAGAAGGGAACTCGCAGAGAGGATGACCGGAATCGGGGTCACGGAAGCCGACCCCGAGGAGTTCTCCCGGCTGGCCTCGCTCTCCTCCTCGACGTTCTGCGTCGCGCTCGTCGACGGCGAACGCCCTTCGCACGAGGACCTCTCGCACCTGGCCGACCACGCGCACCTGGTGCTGCACCGTTCGAACCGGGACACCGTCGACGACCTCGCGGGCGTGGTGCACGAGGGCTTCGAGGTGCACCGGGCATCGAGCGCGTATCCGGACTGCCGGCACATCGACCTCGACAACCGTGTCGGCTACACGGCCATTGCCGAGGACTTCGTCGACGAACTGAGGATCACCACGGCCGACTTCCACAACGCCTCGGCCCCGCACCTCAGCAGGTTGCTGCGCGAATCCCCCGCCGGATCCCGGCTGCTCGAGGTGGGGGCGGGGCGGGGCTGGCTCCGCGAGGCCGTCGACACGGGCAAGGCCGACTACGCGTGCCAGGAATCCAGCGCGGGGATGGCCCGGTACCTCCCGGAAGACGTCATGACCGAGCCGATCAGGGCCCTGCCGGCGAAGCACGGCAGTTACGACTACGTCGTGGGTTCCCTCGTCGACGGAATGGCCTATCCCCTCGGCGTCTTCTGCCTGGCCCAATTGCTGGCGCCCTCGGGGAGGATCGTGCTCACCTGGCCGTCGGCGGTGTGGTCCACCGGCCGCCGCCGCACCACGCGGACGACACAGTTCGTCTCCGCGAGCGGCAGGACGGTGCGGGGAATCCACTCCTTCACGCCCGGCCCCGCCCAGACGAAGGAGCTCTTCCGACTGGCGGGCCTGGACCTCACGGAATTCGTCGAATGCCCACCCGTGCCGCCCTCCGGCCGTCCGTACAGCGGCGACACGGTGCTCGCCGACGGGTCCCTTCCCGAGAGCCTGGTCTCCGTCGCGGTGGGGGTGCGGCAGTGAACACGTTCGCGTCGTTCCACGAGGCCTATCACCATCTGGCGGTGCTCCTCACGAAGGAGGGCAACCGGGTGCCCGGCCCGCGGTCGCGGACCTCGGTCGGTTCCGGCTTCGGGACCGCGGACAGGGTGACGTACGAAATCGTCTCGCCGACGGTCAAGATAAGCGATCCGAGAAACCGCCTCCTCCCCGACACCTGCCGGAGCACGAACAAGGGATTCGCCTTCGCCAACTACCTCTGGGCCCTGACCCCGGGCGCCGAGGCGAGCCAGGTCATCGCCTACAACGCGCGCGGACGAGCCTTCACCGACGAAGGCGGTCAGCTGGTCTGCGGCCTCTCGCGGAGGCTCATCGGCGACGCGTCCCACTCACCCCTGAGAGACCTGATCCGGCTCATGAGACGGGACCCCGACACCCGCAGGGCATACCTGGGCTTCATCTATCCCGCCGATCTCCGCGACGAGCCGAAGGACTTCTCGTGCTTCGGCTCGCTGCAATTCCTGCACCGGCAAGGGCGCCTCGACTGCATCGTCTCGATGCGTTCCCAGTCGCTGATCGGAGTGATGCCGTACGACGTCGTACTCCTGACCATGGTGCAGGAGACCGTCGCCAACGAGCTTGGTTTCGACCTGGGTTCCTACTACCATCACTGCGGTTCACTGCACTACTACGAGGGCGAAGAAGGCCACCTGCGATCCGTCCTGAGCTGCGCGGACGGGGTGGAGGCGATGCCTCCCATGCCGGCCCGGACGCCCCTCGGCACAGACGGAACACTCGTCGCCGCGGAGAAGAACCTCAGACGGACCGGCCTTCTCGACGCGCGGCACCTGGATCCGTACTGGCTGGACGTCTTCGAATCCATGAGGTGCGCCCTGGCACCTGGTGAGGGGTAGCGTGACGACAGGCCCATCCGTCCTGGCCCGGGTCCACGATCTCGTGGCCGCCCACAACGAGAGCCTGCTGGGCGGCGAGGTCATGCCCGAGGACGCGCTGGTCGGGGTGGTGCCGCCCCCGTGCCTCCTCGACACCCTGACGCTGGGGATGTCCCTGAACTACCGGAGGAACAGCCACGCGCTCTGGCGGTCGGTCGCCTCGGCCTTCCAGGACCCGGACTCCCGCTGGGTGTTCACCCCGGCACTGGTCCTCGACCGCGCCCCCGAAGACCTCGCCCGGCACCTCCTCGAGCACCGGGTCGCGCTCCAGCCGAACCGCCATCCCGAGATCTGGCGCCGCGTCGCCCGCGGAATCGCCGACTCGTCGGCCGACGGCGACGTGCCGGGCCTGCTGAAGTCGGCGGACATGGACATCGGCAAGCTCAAGAACATCGTGCAGGTGCAGCGGAAGCCGGAGTTCCCCTACCTGTCCGGGCCGAAGGTCTTCAACTACTGGCTGTACGTCCTGGAGCAGTACGCGGAGGTGGAGTGGACCTCCCGCGAACTGATCACCATCGCTCCCGACACCCACATCATCCAGGCGACGGTGAGGCTCGGCCTGTGCGGCGGCGACGTGCTCGAGGGCACGGCGGCCCATCGGGCGACCGTCGCCGAGAAGTGGGCGGACCTGCTCGCCGGCACCGCCCTGGCCCCCATCGACGTGCACACCCCGCTGTGGCTGTGGAGCCGGGCGGGGTTCCCCGACGTCGCGGGGCTGAGGGCGGGGCTCGGAGGAAAGGAAGAACTTTGGGGTTAGAGCCCGGGACACGGCACCTGACGAAGCTCTTCCCCAGCCCACCGGCCCGCCGGCCGGTCCTGCTGATGACCCTCGGTTCCTTCGCGCTGGGCACCGACGCCTTCGTCATCAGCGGCGTCCTGTCCTCGGTCGGGGACGACCTGGGGGTGTCGGTCGGCACCGCCGGCCTGCTCATCACCGTGTTCGCGGCCGTGTACGCCCTCGCCGCGCCCCTCATCGCCGTCGGCACCGGCAACCGGGACCGTCGCGGAGTGCTCCTGGTCGCCCTCTCCGGCTTCGTCGTCGCCAATGTCCTGGCCGCCGTGGCGCCCAACTACGCGATCATGATGGTCGCGCGCGTCGTCGCCGCGCTGGCCACCGCCCTCTTCATGCCCGCCGCGTCCGCCACCGCCGCCGCCATCGTCCGCCCCGAGGAGCGCGGCAGGGCCCTGACCGCCGTCCTCGGCGGAATCACCGTCGCCAGCGCGCTCGGCGTCCCCGCCGGCACCGTCATCGCCGCCCTCGCGAACTGGCGGGCCACCTTCCTCTTCGTCGCCCTGCTCAGCCTCGTCGCCCTGCTCGGCCTCGCCCGCGCGCTCCCGCCGGTGCCGCCCACGGCCGAGGCCCCCCTCGGCGACCGCGTCCGTGCGGCCGTCCTCCCCGGTGTCCCCACGATTCTGCTCGCGAGCATGCTGACCTTCTGCGGCATGTTCGCCCTGTACGCCTACCTGGAGTGGCTCGCCGAGAAGGTCGGGGGCCTGCACGGCGGAGCCGTCGCGTCCGTCTTCTTCGCCTACGGCGTGTGCGGGGTGTTCTCGAACCTGGTGACGGGCGTGCTCATCGACCGCCATCCGCCGGAGCGCGTCGCCCTGCTGTCCTCCGGCGCGCTCGTCGTGGTCATGGGCCTCCTGGCGGTCATGGCCCTCGTCGGATCCCCCGGCGCGACGACCGTCACCGTGCTGTTCGCCCTGGTCGTGCTGTGGTCGCTGATCGGCTGGACCATGAATCCCGCCCTGCAGAAGTGCCTGATCAGCGCGGCCGGGGAGCAGGCGCAGGTCGCGCTGTCGCTGTCCGGGTCGGCGGTCTACGCCGGGCAGGCGATCGGGAGTCTGGCCGGTGGACTCGTCCTGGTCCACGGTGCGGGCGCGCTGACGCTGACGGCGGTGGGGTTCCAGGTGCTCACGGTCGTGGCGATGGCGGTGGTGGCGCGAGGGGCGCGGGGGTCGCGAGAGGGATGACGACAGGGCTCACGCCCCTGACCCGTCCTCCCCGAGGGCGGCGGCCGCGGAGTCCCGTACCGGTTCCGCCCCCGGCTCCCGCTCCGCCAGGTCGCGCACCCGAGCGACCGTGACGTTGTCGTCGGCGAACACGAACTCCGCCTCGACCCGTCGGTCGTCGAGGACGTCCGCCAGCCAGTACCGCGCGTCGTCCCACATCGCCTCGAGCGGCAGCCCGTCCACCGGGTACCAGGCCGGAGCGATCTCCTCGCACTCCCGGGCGGTGCCTTCGGCCTTGTCCGTGGTGAAGACCGTGACCTCCTGGTCCCAGTCCGGCCTGGCCGGGAACCGGAAGATCAGCTTCGCCGCGTGGCGCAGGTTCGCCTCGGCCACCACGAGCGAGGACTCCTCCGCCAGCTCGCGCATCGCGGCCTGGGCCGGGCTCTCCCCGGCCTCCACGTGACCGCCCAGGCCCACGACGTTGCCGGCGCCGAAGCCCCGCTTCTTGCGCCCGAGCAGCACTTCCCGGCCGCCGTCGTCAGCCGTCCGGGTCACCAGGCACAGGCACATCGATGTCAGCGTCATCCCCGCATCATGGCGCACCTCGACATGGCACCCACCACTTTCGGCCGAGGGGGAGCGCACACAGCCGTGCGTGAGCCGCGTCTCACCCGGCGCGCCGACTCTTGCCTATGAAACGAGTTGCATAGCAGGATCCGGGGCATGGCGCTCGAGCACGCGATCCTCGTCTCCCTGCTGGAGAAGCCGGGCTCCGGCTATGAGCTGGCCCGGCGCTTCGAGCGGTCCATCGGCTACTTCTGGACCGCCACCCACCAGCAGATCTACCGCGTCCTCAAGCGGATGGAGGGCGACGGCTGGATCGACGTCCGCGAGGTGCCGCAGCAGGGCCGGCCGGACAAGAAGGAGTACTCCGTCGCCGCCCTCGGGCGGACCGCGCTGTCCGAGTGGCTGCACGAGCCGATCGAGCCCGAGAGCG
>KL569394.1:30379-32879 GCA_000715685.1 Streptomyces lilacinus | reverse complement strand
ATGTGTATAAGAGACAGAGCCGAGCGAGCCCGAGAGCGTCCGGCACGACCTCGCCGTGAAGATCCGCGGTGCGGCCTTCGACGACCCGACCGAGCTGATCCGCGAGGTCGAGCGGCACCATCAGGCGCACACCGACCGGCTCGCGCACTACCTCGCGGGGGAGCTGCGCGACTTCACCGGGCCCGAGGCCCCCGCGACGTCCGGCGACGTCGGGCGCGAGCTCCAGCACGTCGTGCTGCGCGGCGGCATCGCGTACGAGCGGATGACGCTCGCCTGGCTCGACGACGTCCTCGCCACCCTCCACCGGATCCGCGCCGCACGCTGAACCCCCACCGTCCACCGCCCCCTTCGACCGTCAAGACTGTCAAGACCGTCAAGGTCGTCAAGCCGGAAAGGCGAACCTCCATGGCCGACCCGCTTCTCTTCAACCCGCGCACCTACGACCCCGCGCACTTCGACCCCGAGACCCGCAGGCTGCTGCGCGCGACCGTCGACTGGTTCGAGGAGCGCGGCAAGCGCAAGCTGATCGAGGACTACCGCTCCCGCACCTGGCTGGCGGACTTCCTCGCCTTCTCCGCGAAGGAGGGGCTGTTCGCCACCTTCCTCACGCCGGCCTCCGCCGCGGAGGGGCAGGAGGACAAGCGCTGGGACACCGCCCGGATCGCCGCCCTCAACGAGATCTTCGGCTTCTACGGCCTCGACTACTGGTACGCGTGGCAGGTCACCATCCTCGGCCTCGGCCCGGTCTGGCAGAGCGACAACGCCGCCGCCCGCGCCCGTGCCGCGGAACTCCTCTCCCAGGGCGAGGTGTTCGCCTTCGGCCTGTCCGAGAAGTCCCACGGCGCCGACATCTACTCCACGGACATGCTGCTGGAGCCCGACGGCAACGGCGGCTTCCGGGCCAGCGGCTCCAAGTACTACATAGGCAACGGCAACGCCGCCGGGCTCGTCTCCGTCTTCGGTCGCCGCACCGACGTCGAGGGCCCCGACGGCTACGTCTTCTTCGCCGCCGACAGCCGCCACGAGGCGTACCACCTCGTCAAGAACGTCGTCGACTCGTCGAAGTACGTCAGCGAGTTCCGCCTCGAGAACTACCCGGTCGCGGTCGAGGACGTCCTGCACACCGGCCGCGCCGCCTTCGACGCCGCCCTCAACACCGTCAACGTCGGCAAGTTCAACCTCTGCACCGGCGCGATCGGCATCTGCGAGCACGCGATGTACGAGGCCGTCACCCACGCGCACAACCGCATCCTCTACGGCCGTCCCGTCACCGCCTTCCCGCACGTGCGCCGCGAGCTGACCGACGCCTACGTCCGTCTCGTCGGGATGAAGCTCTTCAGCGACCGCGCCGTCGACTACTTCCGCTCCGCCGGCCCCGACGACCGCCGCTACCTGCTCTTCAACCCCATGACGAAGATGAAGGTGACCACGGAGGGCGAGAAGGTCATCGACCTGATGTGGGACGTCATCGCGGCCAAGGGCTTCGAGAAGGACACCTACTTCGCCCAGGCCGCCACCGAGATCCGCGGCCTGCCGAAGCTCGAGGGCACGGTCCACGTCAACCTCGCCCTCATCCTCAAGTTCATGGGCAACCACCTGCTGAACCCCGCCGAGTACGCACCGGTCCCGACCCGCCTCGACGCGGCCGACGACGCGTTCCTCTTCCAGCAGGGCCCGGCCCGCGGCCTCGGCTCCATCCGCTTCCACGACTGGCGCGCCGCCTACGACGCGTACGCCGCCGTGCCCAACGTCGCCAGGTTCCGGGAGCAGGCGGACGCGCTGTGCGCGTTCGTCACCACCGCCGCCCCCGACGAGGAGCAGAGCCGCGACCTGGACCTCCTCCTCGCCGTCGGCCAGCTGTTCGCGCTCGTCGTGCACGGCCAGCTGATCCTGGAGCAGGCCCGCCTGACCGACCTCGACGAGGACGTGCTCGACGAGCTCTTCGCCGTCCTCGTCCGCGACTTCTCCGCGCACGCCGTCGAGCTGCACGGCAAGGACTCCGCCACCGAGGACCAGCAGCGCTGGGCGCTCGGCGCGGTCCGTCGCCCGGTCGTCGACGACGCCCGCTCGGCCCGCGTCTGGGAGCGCGTCGAGGCCCTGTCCGGTGCGTACGAGATGGCGCCGTAAGGGCCGGACCGAACCCCGGGCGGGACCCGTACGCGGTGTCCCGCCCGGATTCACCCCTCCACCGTCTGGACCTGCGGCGGGTGGCCGTTCCAGGTGACGAAGACGGAGCTGGTCCGGGTGCCGGCCACGAAGTCCACCCGGATCCAGGCGCTCTGCTTCCACACCCGCATCTGCCAGCCCTCGTCCGGTGTCGCCGAGACCAGAGCGGCCGAGCTCCCGCCGAGGTCGAAGACCGCCCGACCGCCCCGGACCGGAAAGCTCTTCACCTCACCGGCGGCCGAGGGTGGTTGGGCGTCGGTCTTCGCCGAAGTGGACACGGGCGCGGGCGTGCCGCGCGTCGCGGACGGTGCAGGAGCTGTCTCTTATACACATC
>KL569394.1:29532-30096 GCA_000715685.1 Streptomyces lilacinus | reverse complement strand
CGTCCCCGCCAGCACGGTGCGCACCCCGTACCAGGACACCGCCATGGCGGCCGCGGTCGCCGTCGCCCATGCCAGGGCCTGCATGATTCCTCGCCTCACCTGGCTCATAGTGCCTCACTCGAATGGCGTACGGTGCCGCCCATGGCAAGACTGCTCGTCGTCGAGGACGATCCGTTCGTCCGCTCCGCCCTCATCCGTCAGCTGACCGAGGCGTCGCACACCGTACGCAGCGTCGGAACGGCTCTCGAGGCACTGCGCGAAGTGGCACAGGGCGCCTTCGACCTCGTCATCCTCGACCTGGGACTGCCGGACCTCGACGGCGCGCAGGCATTAAAAATGCTGCGCGGCATCACCGACGTGCCCGTCATCGTGGCCACCGCGCGGGACGACGAGGCGGAGATCATCCGGCTGCTCACCGACGGCGCCGACGACTACCTGGTCAAGCCGTTCTCCGTGGCGCACCTGACCGCCCGCATGGCCGCCGTGCTGCGCCGCTCGGGCAGGAGCGGCACGACGGGCGAACCCGTGCCGTCCGCCGCCCTGCGGGTCGGCGGCCTGTCGGTC
>KL569394.1:27669-29256 GCA_000715685.1 Streptomyces lilacinus | reverse complement strand
GAACTGGACGGTGCCACGCTGGACCTGACCCGCCGTGAGTTCGACCTGCTCGCCTACCTTGCCGGCCGCCCGGGCGTCGTCGTACCGCGCAAGGAGCTCCTCGCCGAGGTCTGGCAGCAGTCCTACGGTGACGACCAGACCATCGACGTGCACCTGTCCTGGCTGCGCCGCAAACTGGGCGAGACGGCCGCCAGACCGCGCTATCTGCACACGGTCCGCGGGGTCGGGGTGAAGCTCGAGCTTCCGGAGACGTCCCTGGAGCAGGCGTGAGATGGGCGCTCGTCAGGGTTTCGCTGGCCGTCACCGTGATGGTGGTGCTGGCCTTCGCCGTGCCCCTCGGGCTGGTCGTCAAGGAGCTGGCCCGGGACCGCGCCTTCGCCGACGCCGAACGACAGGCGGCCCAGATCCGGCCCGCGCTCGCCATCACCACCGACCGCGACCAGCTCGAACGGGCGGTCGCCAGCTCGCAGGCCGGCGGGGACGGGCGGATGGCGGTCCACATACCGGGCAACGAGGGCACACGCAAGGGCTCCGACACGCACGAGGCGTACGACATCGGCCGACGCCGGGCCGCCCCGCGCGACGTGGAGACCGCCCGCCGCGGCCGCTCCGCCGTCACCTCCGTGCCCGGCGGCTACGCCCTGCTCCAGCCGACGGCCCTGAGCACGGGCGAGTTCGCGGTGGTCGAGGTGTACGTGCCGCACCGCGCGGTCGGCAACGGCGTCACCACCTCCTGGGTGATCCTCGCCGGCGTCGGCCTCGGCCTGATCGTCGGCTCCCTCGCCACCGCGGACCGCCTCGGCCTGCGCCTGGTGCGCCCGGCGGAACGGCTCGCCAAGGCCGCCGCCGAGCTCGGGGAGGGGAAGCTGGGCGTGCGCGTCCGCGAGGACGGCCCGGCGGAACTGCGCGCCGCGGCCGTCGCGTTCAACTCCATGGCCGACAAGATCGTGCAGCTCCTCTCCAACGAACGCGAGCTCGCCGCCGACCTCTCGCACCGCCTGCGCACCCCGCTCACCGTCCTCCGCCTCAACGCCGCGTCGCTCGGCGACGGGCCGCCCGCCGATCAGACCCGCGCCGCCGTCGCGCAGCTGGAACGCGAGGTCGACCAGCTGATCCGCACCGCCCGTGAGCAGGGCCGCCACCAGGAACGGCCCACGCTCGGCTGCGACGCCCGCGAAGTGATCCGCGACCGCATGGACTTCTGGTCCGCGCTCGCCGAGGACGAGGGCCGCACCGTACGCCTCGCCGGCGTCGACGCGACCGTACGGGTCCCCGTCGCCCGCCCCGAACTCGTCGCCGCCGTCGACGCGATGCTCGGCAACGTCTTCAGGCACACCCCCGAGGGCACCGCCTTCGCGGTGGACGTGCACCACAGCGAGGACGCCGTCATCGTGCTCGTCTCCGACGCGGGCCCCGGCATCGCGGACCCGGACGCCGCGCTGCGCCGCGGCCACGGCGCCGGCGGCCCCGGATCCACCGGCCTGGGCCTGGACATCGTGCGCCGCGTCGCGGAGTCCACGGGCGGCGACGTACGGATCGGACGATCGGTGCTCGGCGGCACCGAGGTACGGGCTGTCTCTTATACAC
>KL569394.1:24840-27446 GCA_000715685.1 Streptomyces lilacinus | reverse complement strand
CGCTGGACGGAGGAGACGGCCCGCGCCGCCGTGAACGCCGCCGCCGGGTGCGCCGCGGCCGGTCCCGGCATTAACGCCCACCGATGCGTTCCTTAAGCGCGTCATAAGAAGCCGGCCCCCGACGGCGATTCGGTGATTTGCCCCGTTCGTGCTCGCTAGCGTGCCGACCGTACCTACCCCCCAGTCAGAACAGGCAGGCACGCGATGGGTTCCTCCGCACACCGCCGACGAGTGAGCCGCAGGGCGAGGCTCGCCGGCATCGGGGCCGCCGTGGCGATCGCGACGGGCGCCGCGTTCACCCTCACCGGTACGGCACAGGCCACGTCGGTCGGCGCGGCCTTCTCCACGACCGGCTCCTGGTCGGGCGGCTTCACCGGGCAGTACGTCCTCACCAACGGCAGCGACAAGGAACTGCCGGGCTGGAAGCTGACGTTCGACCTCCCGGAGGGCGCGAAGATCACCTCCTTGTGGAACGGCAAGCACACCGTCAGCGGCCGGAGCGTCACCGTCGAGCCGGAGAGCTGGGACAGGACCATCGCCCCGGGCGCCTCTGTGACCGTCGGCTTCGCCGCGACCGGAGCCGCGGCGCCCGCCGGCCCGATCAACTGCCGGATCAACGGCACGAAGTGCTCGGCGGACAAGGACCCCGAGCCGCGGCCGACCGAGGCCACACCCAGCCCGACCCGACCCCGACCGACCGCGTCCACCCAGCCGACTCCCGGCGGCGCGAAGGCCGGGTTCGCCCCGTACGTCGACACCTCCCTCTACCCCGCCCACGACCTGTTGGACACCGCCCGGAAGACGGGCGTGAAGAACTTCAACCTCGCCTTCATCACCTCCGGCGGCGGCTGCACCCCCAAGTGGGGCGGCGTGACCGACCTCGGCAGCGACGCGGTCGCCCGGCAGATCGGTCCGCTGCGCGAGGCGGGCGGCGACGTACGGGTCTCGTTCGGCGGCGCCGCCGGCTCCGAGCTGGGGCTCGCCTGTACCTCCGCCGACGAGCTCGCCGCCGCGTACGGCAAGGTCGTCGACGCGTACAAGCTCACCAAGGTGGACTTCGACATCGAGGGCGCGGCGCTGCCCAACACGGCCGCCAACACCCGACGCGCCCAGGCAATCGCCAGGCTCCAGAAGACGCACCCCGGCCTCGACGTCTCCTTCACCCTGCCGGTCATGCCCACCGGGCTCACCCAGGACGGCGTCAACCTGGTCGAGAACGCCAAGAAGAACGGCGTGTCCATATCCGCGGTCAACATCATGGCGATGGACTACGGATCCTCCTTCAACGGCGACATGGGGCAGTACGCGATCGACGCGGCCACCGCGACGCACGCGCAGGTCAAGGGTGTCCTGGGGCTGAGCGACGCGGCCGCGTGGAAGGCCGTCGCGGTCACGCCGATGATCGGCGTCAACGACGTGGCCGCCGAGGTCTTCAAGGTCGACGACGCGACCCAACTGGCCGCGTTCGCCCGCTCCAAGGGCCTCGGTTGGCTGTCGATGTGGTCCGCCACACGCGACAAGCCGTGCCCGGGCGGCCCCCAGAACTCCGCCTCCGCCACCTGCAGCTCGATCCGGCAGGACGCGTTCGCTTTCAGCAAGGCGTTCGCGGCCGGCCAGAGCTGACGCTTTTCCTTCCTCTTCCCCCTTCCGGTTCCACCCCCCAACTGCCCCGCACGCACGGCACCCCCCACAGCACGGCCGGCGTGCGGGGCCACCTCCACTCACTTGGAGACCCCCCATGCGCATGCGTCACACCGCCCTGCGGATATCCCTGCTCGGCCTCGCCCCGCTCACGCTCACCGCGCTGACCGCCGCACCCGCCGTGGCGCACGGCTCCATGACGGATCCCGTCAGCCGAGTGTCCGCGTGTTTCGCCGAGGGGCCCGAGCATCCGCGCACGGCCGCCTGCAAGGCCATGGTCGCGGCCGGCGGCACCCAGCCGCTCTACGACTGGAACGAGGTCAACATCGGTGACGCCGCCGGGCGCCACCGCCGGATCATCCCGGACGGCAAGCTGTGCAGCGCCGGCCGCGACAAGTACAAGGGACTGGACCTGCCGCGCGCCGACTGGCCGGGGTCGAAGCTGGCCGCGGGCAAGCACACCTTCCGCTACCGGGCGACGGCCCCGCACCGCGGCACGTTCGAGCTGTACCTCACGAAGGACGGCTACGACCCGAGGAAGCCGCTGAAGTGGTCGGACCTGGAAGCGAAGCCGTTCGCCAAGGTCACCAACCCCACGCTGAACGCCGGGAGCTACGTCTTCGACGGCACCGTCCCCAAGAGGTCCGGCCGGCACTTGATCTACAGCATCTGGCAGCGCTCGGACAGCCCCGAGGCCTTCTACACCTGCTCCGACGTGGACTTCGGCGGGAAGACGGTGGCAGCGGCGGCCCTGGCGCCGGCGCCGGCCGCGTCCGCTCCCAGCGAGGGGCAGATCGCGACGGAGGCCGCGAAGTCGACGGTCGACCACGGGGGACACGGCGGGGACGGGCCCGCCGGCGGCGGGCACGGTGAGGCCGGGCAGGGCGAGGCCGGACACGTGAAGGAGGGGCACGAGCCCCACTCCGCGACGAAGGCCTCCGACGCCCCGGCTGCTGGTGCACCGG
>KL569394.1:11445-24579 GCA_000715685.1 Streptomyces lilacinus | reverse complement strand
CGGCGACGCACCGGCCGGCGACGCCCGGGCCGTCAGTGCCCCGGCCGCCCAGGGCGGGCGCCTCGCCGAGACCGGCGGTGACAGTCGTACGGCGGCCCTGACCGTCGGGGGCGCCGGGGCCCTGGCGGTCGGTTCCGCCACCCTGTTCCTGGCCCTGCGGCGACGCTCTGCCAGGAACCGCGCCTGACGCTGTTGTTCGACGATGAGGTGGCCGGTCCTCGCACCCGAGGGCCGGTCATCGGCGTTTTCGGCGCCGCGCCGCGGACACGCCCGGTTGACCAGTGCGGATAGCTTTGTGACGGAATGTAGGGAATCTGTTGCTTAGGGTGATGCTTTCGGTTCAGGTGGGTCTGTGGAGGAGTATCGGTGGCAGGTTTCGATCTGGCCGTGGGAATCAGCGGGCAAGCGCTGACCACGGCGATGGGCAGGGTGCACGCCAAGCCCGACGCCCGCAAGAAGCTGTTCTCCGGCAAGGAGGAGGTGAAGTCCGGCACCCCCACGGGCGTGGCGGAGTGGGACATCCAGAAGGCCCCCGAATTCAAGCTCGGACCACCGTCGCCGGAACACTGGTCCAAGTCCGTCGGTCCCGACGGCAAGCGCCCCGCGGGGACGCCGCCGGCCGACATGTTCGAGCTGCTGCTGCCCCAGGCGATGGGGAAATGGACACCCACCGACGGGACCCCGAAGCAGGGGACCGGGCCGATCAGCGCCTATTGCCGAGGCGTGGTGAACGGCAAGAAGGTGACGATCGACTGCCTGGCCGTCCGCTTCGACGAGTCGGTGGTCAAGCCCTTCGACCAGGTGATCCTCAAGAAGATCATCATCCCCAAAATGTTCACGATGGGGCGTCAGCTGCTGGGCGGCATCGCGATCCCCGGCGAATTGTTCGGCACCAAGGTCGACCTGACACCGCAAAAGGTCCAGGCCGACAAAAGCCACCTGGTGCTCACCGCCGCACTGCCCGGCACCCCGAACGGCAGTGCGGCCTGGCCGGAGAAGAAGGAGTTCTTCACGCTCTTCAGCCATCGCCTGCTGGAGACCGTGCTCCAGCAGGCCGCGGCGAAGCAGCGGGACAAGGAGCTGGGCTCCGTGTCGAAGGACTTCCTGGGGTGCAAGGGGGAGGTGAAGGCGAAGCTCAAGGAGATCCGCGAGTTCAAGGTCGATGCCAAGGACATGACGCAGGCCTCCTGTCAGCCGATCGTCGACTTCTCCGCCGTGCTCCGGGCGCCGGGCGTCGGCCCCGACGGAAAGGGCTGCCCGATCGCCTCCGCCGGCAGCTGGTCCTGACCTCCCGCGGGTCCTGACCTCTCGCTGCTCCTGACCTCCCGCGCCGCGGGATTCACCGCTGCGCCCACCCCCGAGCCTGTACGAATGATGGAGGACACGCATGGACGGCGACCTCGTGGTCGGTGTCGACGAATCAACGCTCACCCAGGCCGTGGCCACTCTCTACGGCAGGCCCGCTCTCGGCCCGGTCTTCAGCGGAAGACAGACGGTCAACTGGCAGGACAAGAACGTCGACGTGTCGTGGAAGGTGAAAGAGCCCCCAGAGGTGAAGCTCAGCGCCCCCACACCCGACGAGTGGGGCAAGGCGATCCCTCGTCCCGACCAGAAGGCACAGCCGACGACCAATGCGCTCTGGGTGAACTTCCCCAAGTTCTGGGCCAAGCGCCACGACACCGACAAGGAAGCCAGCACCGAGGTGCGGAGCATCTGCACCGTGGAGCTGAGGAACAACACGGTCCTGCTCCGGCCCGTGGCCTGTGTCGTCGACCTCAGCCAGGTCTCCCCGCTCGACAAGGTGCTCTACCGCAAGGTCATCGTGCCGAAGATCCTCGATACCGTCGACAAGGTGCTCGGCCAGAACGGCCTGCAACTGCCCCGGCTGAACATCGGCGGGGTCGGCTTCGGCGACATCGCCGTCTCCGTCGGCAACAGCAGGATGGCCCTCGCGGCGAACCTGTCCGGGCGCGGCACCCCTTCCGCCCCCGGCACCTCCGCCCTCTCCGACCGCCCCTTCACGGTGCTGCTCAGCGGACGCACCGTAGAGGAGGCGGCAAAGGCGACGGTGCATTCGATCAGGGGCAAGTGGATGAGCACCGGCGGCAAGTTCGGACCGGCGCACTGGTCGGCCGGGGTCAAGTTGAACGACGCCAATGCCGGCGCGGATTCCGACCCCACCGGACTGCAGCTCCGGCTGTGGTTCGACGCCGAGGCCGAGGGCTGGGTCGACCTCGGCGAGGCCATCAAGGACTTCTGGGAAACGATCAAGAAAAAGTACTAGAAGCCAACCCCACACCTCACACCATCGTTCGGAGATGCCCCATGGCCACGATGCGTATCTACTACGACATCAATGTGCTCGACCAGCCGGTCGTTTCCCACGTGCGACTGAGCCTGAACGGCAAGGACGTCACGGTGACGATCGACAATATGAGCCCCTTCCGGTTCTCCGTGACCCCGAAGGGAAACTTCGGCGACAAAATCCTCGGCACGGTCGCCAAACCGTTGGCGGACGCTCTGGGCAGGAGCGTGCTGCCCGGGCTGGTCTCGAACCTCGTCCGGGGGAGAAGGTTCACCGCCTTCGGACTCGGCGAGATCACCCAGCGCATCGGCGGGGAGGACGTCACCCTGAAAATCAACAACCCGGCCATGGACACCCACGACGGGATGTTGAGGCTGAGCTCGTCCCTCACCGTGAGTTGATCGCCGCGCCGAGGAGGTCGCGTTGTCCGTCATTCCCGCGCTCATCATGTTCAGGGTCGATCTCGATCCTCCGATCACCATTCACGCTCAGGTCACCGGGCTGACCGACAAAGAACTCAAAGCGAAGATCACCAAAATCAACCCCTTCAAGGTGAGCCTGACACCCGTGGGCGCGCCCGTGCAGAAGATCTTGGCGTCGGCGGTGGCGGCCTTCACCAAGCACATGGTGGACCAAGTGCCCAAGAAGGTCAGCGGCGAGGTCGTCGGCAAGGAGATGAACCTGGAGCTCGGCGGCTCCCTCGGCTACCACCTCGACGTGTCCGGAGTGAAGATCGACGCCTCCCCGGCCAACCTCACCCTCGCCAACCACGAGTCCATGCTCCTGATCAGCGGTGACCTCGTCATCAGCTGAGCGAGCCCCTGACCGCCCCCCGTCCCGTTGTGCTCCCAGCCGGAGGCCCGTATGCCCCACCCCGACAGCCGGCCGTCGGGCGCCACGCTCGACGTGCCCGACACCGCTCCCTTTCCGCTGGCCCGCACGGTGGCGATGCCCGAGGATTTCGGGTGCGCCACCGGCGCCATCAGCTTTCATCTGACGGACCTCGTGCTGCGGGCCACCGGCGTCGTCCGCAGTGGCGACCACGAAACGGTGTGCGACCTGGAACTGACCGGGCGACACCACATCACCGCCGTGCCCGACCCCGTGTGCGAGGTCGACCACGGGGGAAACCTCGACTTCCTGCCCGCCCAGGCCCTCCAGCCCACCGAGGGCGGAGAGGATCCGGCGGAGACGTACACGCCCGATCCCAGGGCTCCGCAATGGGAAAAGGCCGCCAGGGCTGAGCGTGAACGCCTGAAGAAGACGGCCAACGGGAATAAATTGCTGGCCGAATACGACAAGCACAACGAGATCTACGACGAACTCTTCCGCCAGGAGGACGTGATCGATCAATGGCGCGGGCAGACCACTCGGGACATGTGCGCCGACACCCACCATGCGGTGGACAAGAACACCGTGATCAACGGAAAGAAGTACCCGGACGAGAACGACGAGGATCGGTCGTACAACGTCCACGCGTTCGCACGTCAGGTGATGCTGGCGACCGAGCTCGACGTATTGCGCCAGAAGAAGTCCACGAAGAAAGAGCAGGAAAGGTACCACGAGGCCGGCAGGGCAATGGTCCACTTCGGGGGCCGGGTCAAGGGCACCGGTAATACGGACAAGAAAGTCACCGAGATGACGCGGGAAGGCGTCTACGCAGTGGTCGCCAAACCGCCCCCCGAGGTTGTCGACGTTCCGCCGCCCACCGCCGCCGACATGGCTCAGTACAGCTATCAGGAGCCCGGCGAAGGAGGGGCCGGCGCGTCGCTCGCGCCCGGACCGTACACCCTCAGCGAGGAGGAACGGGCCCTCGTGCGCCGCGTGCATCTGAGGGCGATGCGCCGCGCGGCCGCCCAGCCGGACACCACCGGCCGATGCCTGTTCAGCGGCGCCGTCAGTGCCCGTATCCCCGGGGTGCGCCTGGTGGCGGAGCACGGTGCGGCCCCCCGCGTCGAGCTCCCGGTGTTCGACCTCGACCTGGAGGACTCCGACTGGACGGGCTCCGCCGGCGACGTGGCCCGGGACAGGCTGCGCCGCACCCAGTTCCCCCAGCGGCTGCTCCACGACGCGGTCAGGGCGCGACTGCGCCGAGCCGTGCTCGAGGGGTGGCCCGACAGCCCGGACGTCGCCGAGGAGTCCCCCTGACCGCCGTACTCGCCCCCGCCCGGCTCGGTGCCTCCGACGACCAGGGCGATCGTGACCTGCCGACCCGGATCTGGGCGGAACTGCTCGCCGAGGACCGTCCCCGCTACGAGCGGCGCCTGGCCGTGGCCCTGGGACCGCAGGAGGAGTACCTCACCGACACCGAGCACCAGCTCTACCGGGCGGGAAAGCAACTGCGCCCCCTCCTCCTGCTGTTGACCGCGCGTCTCGTGCACGGCCCGTCCGAGCTGCCGGACAAGGCGCTGGACGGCGCCGTCTCCCTGGAGATGCTGCACGTCGCCACGCTCATCCACGACGACATCGTGGACGACTCGCTGTTGCGCCGAGGACTGCCGTCGGTCAACGCGGCCCGAGGCGGGGCGACCGCGGTCCTCGTGGGAGATCTGCAGTTCGTCCAGGCGATCCGGGGATTCGTCGAAGCCATCGACCACACCCGCGACATGGACCTGGTCAAACTCGTCCTCGACACCGCCTTCCGGGTGTGCTGCGGCGAGCTGGACGAGCTGGCCACCGACCCGACGGCCCCCACCGACGAGCTGGTGACCCGCTACTGGCGCACCATCGAACGCAAGACGGCCGTTCTCCTCGGGCTCGCCTGCGAGGCCGGAGCCGCGCTCGCCGGCGGACGGACGCGTGAGTCCCGCCGGTTGGGTTTCTACGGCCGCAGGGTCGGCCGGGCCTTCCAGATCATGGATGACCTCTTCGACCTCGCCCGCGCGGACGCCGCGGCGGGCAAGCCCCGGGGGATGGACCTCGTCCGGAGACGGCCCTCGCTGCCCCTCGTTCTCGCTGCCGAAGAACTGGGACCCGCCCATCGGGTCACCCGAGTGCTGCGCGGTGCCCACCTGGAGGAGGGGGAACTGCCGGACTTGCTGGACGAGGTCTGTGCCACGGCGGCGTTCGGCCGGAGCTGGGCCCTGGCCAGGGAGCAGGCCCTGGACGCCCTGGAGTATCTCCGGCCGTTCCCCGCCTCCTGCTACCGGAGGGCTCTGCAGGACTTGGCGCTCTACGTCGTGGACCGTGCCCCCTGACCGCTGTACACCGGACAACGAAAGGCCTCCGCTATGGCCCAGAAACTCTTCCGCCTGCTCTTCACCGCCGTCGGCCACCGGGCCAACAACCCTGCTCACCCGACCATGTGGCTGCCGCGCGTTCTGCAGCAGCTGCCCGGTGAAGGAGGGAAGGGGAAACTGCTTCCGGTCCGCGGCAGTGACTGGAAGGTGGGGCAGATCAAGCAGGACAACGGATACGCGCTGCAGGTGATCTTCGCCAAGGCGTGGTGGGTGTCCGTCAGAGAACTGGTGAAGGACAAAACAAAGATCAAAGGCTTTGAGGTCATCCATCATCCGGACGAGGGCAAGAAATGGCCGGTGCTCACCGCCACGAACGCCACCGTCACCGGGTTGGACAACGTCTACCTCGACGAGAAGCTCTCCATCCGAGAGGACGGCAGCGACTACCTCTGCGATGTGATCCTGCGCTTCGGTCACTACAAAACCAAGGACGGAGTCAGCGCCGACGCCGTCACGGTCGGCGGCGACTATTCCTTCACCATCAACCTGGGCGTGTCGGACGTCCGGACCCCGAAGGAGAAAGAAGAGGACAAGAAGCACAACAGGCCTCGGAAGCTCACCACGAAGCCTGCGCCGCACCCCGATCTGAATGCGGCATGGCCGGTCAAGCCCATCAGGGCAACGGGCGCGTTCCGGTTCCACTTCAATGACCTCAAGGCCACCGTGCGGACTCGCGTAGGCGTCACGGGCAGTGGGACCGACCGCAAGCTCACCACCACGGTGGAGAGCGTGCACGTCACGGCCGGCACCGGTCCCGTGACCGTGGACACCAAGGCCTTCACCATGAAGACCACGGACCTGAAGGGCGATGCGAACAGCGAGGAGCTCAGGCGGGAGATGGCGCTGAAGCTCTTCACCGCCCAGGAGACGGCCGAATTCGTGATGAATACGATCGCCTCAACGCTGAGTTCCGCGGACACCAGAAAGCGCCTGAGCAAGTCCATCGGCGAACAACTGGCCAAGGGCCTCGACCAGAGCGTCGGCAAAGGCGCACCCGCCAGCCCCGCGGGCAGCTCCGGCACACCGGTCGACGCCTATCTCTTCGACCGCATCCGCACGGCCGTCGGCGACCGGAAGTCCCCGCTGTACGCACCGTCGGTGGTCCTCTCGCTCACCAAGCCCACCATGGACCCGTACACGGCTGACGAGATGAAGCTCGGCGACCTCAAAATCAAGGTCTCCGGAGTGGACATGGTGCTGTCCAACTTCCGTCTGAAGACGGTGAAGGCGGTCGGCATCTCCAACGCTGTCATCCCGGTGAGCACCTTCACCGACAAGAACGACCTGGTGAGCACCAGAGTCCGGCTGGCCTCCGTGGCCGAGCCGGGCGACGCCGTCGCGCGCCGGCAGGGCGGCGACGTCACCGTCCCGATCTCCAAGCCGCCGCTGCGCTTCACGAGCAAATTCGAAACGAAGTGCGACGACACTCCGCTGGACGGCAGCATCACGGTGGACATCACCGACGGCGCCCTGGACAGCGTGATGAAGCCGACAGGCACCACGCTCGAGGACCTGACCCTCATCTTCACCAAGCTGACCCTCAATGAACCGCAGAAGATGCACATCAAGCTCGATGCCAAATCGGAGTTCATCGACGACATCAACAAGGCGATCAACACACGAGCCATCTACACGGAGGTCATCAAGGGAATCCAGGCCGAGCTGGACAGGCGGCTCAAGGAGATCTCCGAGGCCGTCACCGCCGATGTGCGCAAAATGCTGAAGGCTCGCATGGGAGACCCCACATGAGACCCCGCTCGCACGGTCCGGGCGTACCCGCCGGAAGCGTTCCGCGGTGAAGATCGACGCGCTGCACCGGCTGCTGACGGATCCGTCGCGCACGGGCGGGGACGGCCGCTGGTCGCTCCCCGCCCAGCTGATCGGCGGTGAGGCCGGTCGCCTGATCACGACGTGGATCGGGCCCGGCCTGCACCTCGCGGAATCCTCGCTGAAGCGCGTCGGCGACACCGTCGTGGCCTCGGGCAAGGTGAGCCTGCTCGGGCTGGTCGACCACAAGGTCAGCGGCCTCGTCTTCGGCCTCGTCGACAAGGACGGCCGCCCGTCGGCGGAGGGCACCCCCACCCTCCGTATTCCCCTCCAACTGCCCGACAAGTACTCGCTCGCCACGTCCTTCCCCGCCCTCAAGGACACTCCGCTCGCGAAGCTCGGCTTCTCCGGCGCCGTCTTCCAGCTCTCCTCCGCCGGGCTCGGCGTCCAGGCGCGGCACGTGCTCGCCGCGCAGGGCCGGTTGCGCGAGGTCGTGGACCTGCTGCGGGAGGCCGCCGACGAGCTGCCGTTCACCGGTTCCATCCGTGCCGTCTCGGGGCACCCCGGTACGAAGGACGGCATCCAGCCGGAGATCGAGCTGCGCAGCCGGGCGCTGGGGGTGGAGACGCCCAAGCTGTCGTTCTTCCTGCGCCTGGCATCGCGGCTCGAGGACAAGCACTGGCAGCACAGGGTGGAATTCGCTGCCGAGGCGCATCTGACGGGCAGCACCAAGTTGCTGCTCACCGCCGACCTCAGTACGAAGGACAAGAAGCTGCTGCTGCGGACCGACCCGGCCGGCGCCGGCGGCCGTCGGGCCGACACGCTCTCGCAGTGGGCGGGGGAGTCCCTCGACGCACCCCTGCGCGGGCTGAAGCTGGGGACGCTCGTCACCCTGAGCGGCCTGGAGATCGACCTCGACACCGGGTCGCTGGGCAAGGGCATCGTCGCCGCCGTGGGCAACCTGCGGCTGGCTCTGGCCCTGGCGAAGAAGGAGACCTGGAGCCTCGACGGCAGCCGGCTGAACCTGACCGACATCGCCGTCACCGCGCAGATCGCCGCACCGCTGAAGAAGGCGAAGCGTGAGGTGAGCGCGACCGCGAGCGGGACCGTGGCGCTCGGGACCGGGATCTCGCTCGAGGCGAAGGGCACCTTCACCACGAAAGCCGCCACCTTCCGCCTCGCGGCCAAGGAGGGCACCTCGCTCACCGCCCTGCTGTCGGCGGCCGGCGTGCCGATGAACGGGGACTGTCCGGAACTGCGGATGAAGACGCTCGCCGCGGACGTGACCGTGCCGCGCGGTCCCTTCACCTTCGACGCGCAGGTCGACGGCGGGTGGAAGCTCAACCTCGGCAGTGCCGAGGCCCACCTCACCCAGGGCGCCCTCCAGCTCACCCGGCCGGAGGCGAAGGGAAACCCCGCCCCGCCGGTCGGCGGCAAGCTCACCGCCGTCGCCCAGGTCAAGCCGAAGTCGGGGAACGGGGCTGCCGCCGGCGTCCCGCAGTTCTCGGCGACCTGGCAACTGCCCGGACAATTCCGGCTCGCCGGTTCCGTACCCAAGCTCAGTCTGCCGTCGCTCGTCTCCGGCCTGGCCGGAGACGGGGCCCTGACCTGGCCGGACGAGCTCCCCACGATCGAGATCACGAAGGCCTCCCTCGCGCTGACCGTCGCCCCCGGCGGGACCGGTGGCGGGAACGGCGGGGGCAGCAACGGCAAGGGCGGCGTCTACGACCTCCGGGCGGGCGGCACCGTGAGCATCGCGGGGACCGACGTACGCGTGCTGTGCCTGGCCCGCAAGACCGGAACCAAGACCGTGGTGGCCGCCGCCCTGTGGAAACCCGGCTGGACCTTCTCGCTCGGCGACCTGCCAGGCTGCGACCCCATGCTGAAGCAGGTGCTGGGGGCGCTCGTCTTCCGCGAGACCGGCCTGCTCGTCGCCACCGGGCCCCGGGCCCCGCTCGAGTGGGACGGGCAGCAGCCCCCCAAGAGCCTGCCGTCGAAGACCGCGGCCGGGGTCACGTTCTTCACCCACGCCGGCTTCGGACCGGCTCTCCAGCCGGTGCTGAAGGCCATCGGGGTCACCGACTTCCACGGCATCCCGCTCTCCGCGACCCTGGCGAAGAAGCTCGCGGACACCGCTATCAGCCTGCACCTGGGCAAGGCTCCGGCGATCGGCGTGGAGTCCTTCCACCTCGATGTGAAGCCCAAGTTGCTGCAGTTCGCCCTGCGCGCGGACATGCGGCTGGGTTTCCGTGACCTGACCGGCAAGACGGTGGACCTCGACCTGGTGGCCGCCGGCGCGCTCGGCCTGTCCGGCGACCTCCTGGTGTCGTTCGTGATCAAGGGCGCCGACCACCGGGTCAACGGGCAGCACATGGCCACCCTGGTCGCCCTCACCAGCGGCGCCGACCTGGTGAAGGGCGAGCTCGACAAGGCGCCCGACAACGCGCCCGGCTGGCAGGACGCGCTCGGGATCAAGGGCCTGACCATCGAGAACTTCTGGGGCCGGATCGGCTTCCGGGCGAAGGCACCCGGGCTGAACCTGGGGCTCGGAGGGTCGGTGAGGCTCGCGGCGAGCGGCGGCGGTCACGTCCAGCTGCGACTGGCCGTCAGCGTCTCCATCAAGGGGCCCGTGGTCACTCCCAACGCCTACGAGTTCCGCCTCGAGGCCGGAGGGCACGGCGACAAGGGCGTCACCCTCGCCGCGCTGCTCAGCCAGTTCACCCAGCAGAACCTCAACGACGTGCCGCTGCTGCGCGACCTCGAACTGCGCAAGCTCATGATGGCCGTGGTCACCGTCCCCTGGGAGAACCCCGCCACCCAGCAGACGTGGGACCCCGGGCTGTGGGTCGGCGGCGATCTCGTCATCTTCAGCTACCACGCGGTCTTCGGGGTACGGCTCAGCAAGGAGGGCATCACCGCCTTCGGCAGCATCGACAAGCCGATCACCCTGGTCCAGGACGTCGTGGAGTTCACCGGCGCCACCCAGGACAAGCAGGGGAAGTGGACGGGCCCGCGGGCGGCCATCGACACCACGAAGATCACCGTGTCCGGCGGCGCGCACAAGCCGTACCTCTTCCTGGACGCGCGCTGCACCCTGCTCGGAATGACCACCAGCATCTACGCCGAAGCCGATCGGTCGGGGACCCTGCACTTCCGCTGGAAGGCCTCCCAGTTCAACGTCTTCAAGCAAGAAGTCGTCTGTCAGCTGGACAAGAAGGCCTTCACCGGCAAGGTCGCCGGGGAGCTGGCCGTACGGCTCAAGATCACGTCCCCGGTGAAGATTGCAGGCCACACCGTCCTCCCCAAGATGGACATCGCGGCCGGCCTCGCCGCCGCCGTCACGATCACCACCGACCCGGCGTTCCGCTTCCACGTGGGCGGCGCACTGACCCTCGGCAAACAGAAGATCCAGGTCGACTTCACCCTCAACGGCCTGCGCGACTGGAACCGCCTCCGCGATGAGATCATCAACTACTTCACCCAGTACCCCAAGGAAGCCCTCGCCTGGCTGTTCAAGAACGTGGAGGTCTGGGCGAAGCTCGTCGGCGAGGGCATCATCAAGATCACCGAAGATGTCGCCCGTGTCCTCAAGGAATCCTTCCAGGTGGCCGCCGACGCGGCCGCCAAGCTGCTCAAGGACGCCGGCGTGACGGTCGAGAAGGCGGTCAGGGCGCTCAAGGAGGTCTGGGGGATGGCCAAGGAGGCGATCCACGACACCCTCGTCAACGTGTGGAAGCTCTCGGCCGACGAAGCCCGCAAACTCCTGGACACCATCCTCAAGGTCTGTCCCATCACCCGGGCGGCCATGGCCGCCTGACCGGTACCACCCGCTGTCGCGTACGGCCGCCGCCCGGCTCACATCGGGGGCGGGAACACCGGTTCGCGCCCGAGTCCCATGCGTACGCACTGCACCTCGGTCGTCCAGCCCTGGTGCCCGGCGCCGTTCGCCGTGGCGGAGGCCCGCTGGAGGAGGACGTCCGCGTCGTCCACCAGCCGGACGGCGGCACCGCAGCCGTCGACGGCCCGCACCAGGGACCGCCAGGCGCGCTCCTCCGCCCGGCCGCCGGCCCGGCTCTCCCGCCCGTACGCGTCCCAGGCCGCCCGTCCCCGCTCGTCGAGCGCCCACCACAGCGTGCTGCGCGTGCCGGCCGCCGCGTCCTCGGCGGCGTCCTCCACGTCGTCGATCAGACGCCAGGCCACCACGAAGTCCCGTACATAGTCGGCGGGGCCCGGGGCGGTCCTCCCGGCCTCCTCCAGCAGGCGCGGCGCCAGCAGCCAGATCGCCGCCTGGGTGACGAAGACCTCGCGGCAGTGGTCCAGGCCGCGCACCGGATCGGAGGACGCGACCGCCTGGACGTAGCGGTCGAGATGACCGGCCACGACGGACTCGGGAACCTCCCAGATCCTGGCGGCTCGCCGCGCGAGACGGTCCATCGACCGCCAGGCGACGGTCCGCAGCTGCAGCCCGAGCATGTCCACCGGCAGCTGTCCGTCCAGCAGATGGTCGTCGAGGAGGTGGATCAACAGGCTCAGGGCGTGCGCCTGTTCCAGGGCGTGCCAGGCGTCGTCGTCCCCGGTCCCGGCTCCCGCACGGGCCCAGTGCAGAAACGACCACACCGGGACCGGGAACAGGCCCACGAAGTCCTCGGGACGGGCGGCGTCGGCGTAGACCCGGAGCAGTTCACCGCCGCCGGAGGCCAGGTCCGGGGGCAACTGGCCCACGGAAGCCATCATCGCCGTCCCGAGCCGTTCGCTCAGCTCCACCACCGGCGCCATCTCCAGCGCCGGTCCCAGACAGGCGCCCACGAGCCGGCGGTCGGCCCGGTCCAGCAGGGGGCTCTCGGTCAGGCCGGCGGCGGACGTCCGTACGTGCACCATGGTCAGCACCTCTCCTCTTGTCGGCCCGGCTTCTCTCGGGCCGGCTCCTGTTCGGCCGGCGCGCCCGCGGGCAGGCCCGTCGGACGCCGGTACGGTCGTACGCCGAAACCCCGCGCGGCCTCCTCCAGCGCGTGGAAGCACGCCACCGCGCGGGCGTCCGCGCCGGGTGCGGAGCGGTCCCACAGCAGCGCCAGCACCGCGATCACCTGGGAGTCGTCCAACCGCAGCGCCCAGCAGGGGGCCAGCCGATGGGCCCGCAGGATCCCCTCCCACACCTCGATCGCCCGCCCGGCCGGAGCACCCGGCGGCAGCGCCGGGGCGAACCAGAGCACCCCGCAGCCGTCCACGGCGGGGTCGGGCCGCGCCGGCATCCCGGTCGGCAGGCACCAGTACGCGGTGCGCAGCCCCGCGTGGTCGGGGGTCTCGTACCCCGTCTCGACCGGCCCGTCCACCGACGCGGCCGCGAACGGCGCCCAGGCCCGCTCCACCTCGGCGCGCACCGCCGCCAACTCCGCCCGGTCGTCGCCCCAGAGCTCCGCCGTCGCGCTCCAGCGCCCCGCGAAGGGCGCGGGCAGCAGCGCCGCCAGTCGGTCCCGGCCGACCGGCGCACCGCCGGGGGCGGCGGCGCCGACCCCCAACTGGGACGCGACCCGGTGGTCCGACAGCACGTCGAGGTCGGCCTTCCGCCCGCCGCGGAGCAGCCGGGCGCCGGCCGCGAGCACGTCGTCGAGCACGACTCCGTCCGCGAGGGCGAAGCACACGTGCTGACGGACGGCGGGGGCCGGGTGCAGGCGCAGCGTCAGGTCCGTCACCATCACCAGGCCGGCCTCGCGCAGCCGCGGGGCGGTCGCGGGGCCCGCGCAGCGCACGCGGGCGGGACGCCCGTCGCCGCCCAGGCCGCGGGCCTCGACCACATGGCGGGCCATGCGGCGGTACGGGCCGCTG
>KL569394.1:4439-11186 GCA_000715685.1 Streptomyces lilacinus | reverse complement strand
GCCCGGCCCAGGCGGTCGGCCAGCGCCCCGAAGGTGCTGCCGGGGCGCACGCGGACGTGACCGGCGCGCTCGTCCACCACTTGGACGGCGGTCATGCGGTCCAGGGCGAACACCGCCGTGCCGGGCAGTTGCGGCCGGGCTCCGCCGTAGCCCCAGTTGCGGCCGGTGGAGACGGTCTGCCAGGGCACTCCGCACCGGTCGGCGACCCGTACGCACCGGGCGGCCTCCCGCACGCTCGCCGGCCGGACCACGACCCTGCTGTCCCAACCACCCGGGTACGTACCGGCATTGAAGCGGCGCCAGACCGGACCGGACACGTGCACCTGGTCCGGTCCGACGACGGCGCGCCAGCCGGCCAGGGCCCGTTCCCACACCCCGGTCATCGGGCGCACGGCTCGGGCGGGCGGGTCCAGAAGGTGCCGTCCCAGACGCCGCCGTCGCGGTACGCCCGGGGGAAGTCCGGGAAGCGCAGGGCCGCCGCTCCCGTGGCCGGATCGGCCACGTGGACGAGTCCGTCCCACGCGCCGCAGAGCAGGACGAAGTGCGAACCGCCGCCGCGCCAGCGGATCTGGACCCCCACCGGCCGTCCCTCCACGAGCTCGGCCACCAGCCGGTCCCACGCGGGCCGCCCCGGGCTCCAGTGGGAGAAGCAGCCGACGGCGGACAACGCCTCGTCCAGCCGGGCCCCGCCGGATGCCTCGCCGCCGGACGGGTTGTCGTCGGACGGTCCGCCGCCGCGGCCGAGGGCTCGGGCCACGTCCTCCTGCGAGCACTCCGCGCCGTAGTACGCGGCCACGCCGGCGGCGACGGCGGCCCAGCACCACCGCTCGGCCCGCTGCCGCTCCACCACCGCGCCCAGCACCCGGCCGGGCCCGAGCCCGTCCGTCGCGGTCGACGCGGCCGCCTGGGGCGGCTCGACGCGCAGCAACACCCCTACGCCCGCCGTCCGCGCCCCGTCCCGCCGCTCACCACTGCACCGGCCAGTGGTCGCTGTCCTTGCTGACCAGCACCTTGGCCTTCCACTTGGTGGAGGTGACGTCGGAGACCAGGTAGTCCAGGGTGCCGCCGCTGCGCTGCGTCGCCTGGTTGGGCGCGTAGACCTTCGCGCCGGCGGGGAACTTGGGGTCCTGCCGCAGTTTGGCGGGGCTTCGGTTGAAGTCGCCCAGGACGGCCCAGGACTTCAGCTTGTTCTGCGAGGCGTAGGCGGCCGCGGTGTTCACGAGCTTCACGGCGTCGCCGCCGCCGTTGGCGCTGGCGTGGACGGAGCAGAAGAGGGTGCTGTTGGCGACGTCCTTGACGCACAGCAGCGGCCGGTAGGGGCCCGGGACCTCCACGACTCCGGTGGCGCCCGGGGCCCAGTCGGTGACGATCCCGAGGTTCTTGGAGGAGTGCCGGAGGACGTAGAGATAGCGGGTGTAGTGGCGGGTGCCGGTGCCCACCTTCCACTTCCAGCCCGAGATGTTCGGCCCCAGCTTCTGCTCGCGCTCCACGCCGGCCGGCGGTGTCGCGGAGACCTCCTGGAGCGCGAGCACGTGACGGCCGGCGGACAGCTTCCCGACCGCGGCCCACCGGCTCGCCGACCCCTGGACGTTCCAGGTCGCCGGCTTGCCGCTGTCCGCGGCGGCGTGCGCGGGGGGACCGGGCAGCGCGGTCGCCGCCGCGGTCGCCAACAGGGCCGCGGCCGCCGCCGCGACCGTACGTCGTGCGGGGCCTCGCTCGTGGGAAGGGGCGTTCGTGATCTCCATGGGGTCATGATGAGCCGCGCGGCCGCGTCGCATACGCCGCACCGCCGACACTATCGACTGAAAGGATGGCAAGCAGGCGGGAAGGCGACAGGTGGGGCGAAATGCGGCGTAAGTATGTATTTCGTACAGTGAGGGCTATGCGCGTACGCAGTCCCGCCGGCCCGGTGACGGTCCGGGCCATCGCCGGCACCCATGTGGTCCTCCTCGGCATGGACGCGGACCCCGACGCGGCCGAGGGCCTGCTGGGCTTCGCCGTCCGGCGGACCGACCACACCGAGGGCGAGGCCCACCACCTCACGAACTTCCGCACGTTCCGCGTCAACGAGGACCTGCCCGGCGGCAGGCAGTCGTCCCTCGTGAACCCGTTCCAGGCCTTCCTGTGGGGCGACTACGACGCCGAGCCGGAGCACGTCTACACGTACGACGTGACCGCCATGTACGGCCGACCGGGCGACCTCGAGCCCGGCCCGACGGCGACGGTCCAGGTGGCGACCGTGTCCGGCGACCGCGGCGAGCAGGCCGTCCACTTCAACCGGGGCGTGGCCGCCTCGCAGGCCTACGCCCTGCGGTTCCAGAACCGGGCCCCGGCCGACGTCCCGCACCGCGCGGCCTACAAGTGGCTCTCGCGGGGTCTGGAGGAGGCGCTGCTCGCCTTCATCGGCCAGGCCCGGGGGCCCGGGACGGGACTGCGGGCCGCCGTGTACGAGTTCCAGTACGAGCGTGTGCTGCGGGCCTTCCGGGTCGCGGCCGACGCGGGCGCCGATGTGCAGATCGTCTACGACGCCGTGCGGCGCTCGGACGACGACACCGACCAGAAGAACCTCGCCGCCATCCGGGAAGCCGGCCTCGAGTCGTATGTCGTCCCGCGCAAGCGCGCCACCATCGCCCACAACAAGTTCATCGTGCTGCTGCGCGGCAAACGCCCGGAGCAGGTGTGGACGGGCTCCACGAACCTCACCGAAGGCGGCATCTTCGGCCACTCCAACGTCGGACACGTCGTGCGCGACGCGACGGTGGCCTCGTCGTACCTCCAGTACTGGTCGGAACTGGTCGGCGACCCGGCCCGGCCCGCGCTGCGCGAGTTCACCGACGCCGCGATCGCCGTCCCCAAGGGCCGGCCCCGCCGGCGCATCAGCCGCGTCTACAGCCCCCGGACCCGCATGGACGCCCTCGACTGGTACGTCCGGCTGGCCGAGGGGGCGAGCAGCGGGCTGTTCCTGACGGCCGCGTTCGGGCTGAGCGAGCAGATGGCCCCGATCTTCGCCGAGGACCGCGACTACCTGCGCTACCTCCTCCTCGACACGGAACGCGGCGACATCGAGGCCGTGCGCCGGGACCCCGACAACCTGGTCGTCGCCGGCGGGTTCTTCGGTCGCGGCGGATGGAAGGACTGGATCGAGGAGCGGCTGACCGGACTGAACGGACACGTCCAGTTCATGCACACGAAGTACATGCTCGTCGACCCGCTCGGCGACGACCCCCTGGTGATCACCGGCTCGGCGAACTGGAGCAAGAACTCGGCCCAGTTGAACGACGAGAACATGCTCGTCATCCGTGGCGACCCCGACATCGCCGACATCTACCTGGGCGAGTTCATGCGCATCTTCAACCACTTCGAGATCCGCGGCCGCCGACCGCGCGGCGGCCGCGTCCCGGACACGACGCGCGCCCCGAGAGGCCCGCGCGGCCGGCTCTTCCTGCACGACGACGACAGCTGGGCGCGGCCGTACTACGAGCCGGGGTCGCCGAAGGAGAAGGAGCGGCTGCTGTTCCGCTGACGCCCCTCCGGGGCGGGCGGTTCAGCCGGCGAGTGCCTTGAGTCGGCTCACGGCCTCCTCCAGGACCTCCGTCTTCTTGCAGAAGGCGAAACGCACGAACGGCGCGCCCTGGTCGCGGTGGTCGTAGAAGACCGCGTTCGGAATGGCCACCACGCCCGCCCGCCCCGGCAGCGCGCGGCAGAAGGCGAAACCGTCGCTCTCGCCCAGTGGCCGGACGTCCGTCGTGATGAAGTACGTCCCCGCCGGCCGGTAGACCTCGAACCCGGCCTCGGCGAGACCGGTGGCCAGCAGCTCGCGCTTGGCGAGCAGGTCGGCGCGCAGCCCGTCGAAGTACACGTCGGGCAGCGCGAGGGCCTCGGCCACCGCGTACTGGAACGGCCCCGAGGACACGAACGTCAGGAACTGCTTCGCCGAGCGCACCGCGCCGACGAGCTCGGGCGTGCCCGTCACCCAGCCGACCTTCCAGCCGGTGAACGAGAACGTCTTGCCCGCGGAGGAGATCGAGAGCGTGCGCTCGCGCATGCCCGGGAAAGCGGCCAGCGGGGTGTGGGCGCCGTCGAAGACCAGGTGCTCGTAGACCTCGTCGGTGACGACGTAGAGGTCGCGCTCGCGGGCGAGCTCGGCGACCGCGGCCAGTTCGTCGTGGGTGAGGACCGTACCCGTGGGATTGTGCGGGGTGTTGAGCAGGATGAGCCGGGTCCGGTCCGTCACCGCGTCCCGCAGCTCGTCCAGATCGAGACGGAACGAGCCGTCCACCGGGCGCAGCGTGACCGGCACGCGCCTGCCGCCGGCCATGGCGACGCACGCCGCGTACGAGTCGTAGTACGGCTCGAGCGCGACGACCTCGTCCCCCGGCTCCAGCAGCGCCAGCAGCGTCGCGGCGATGGCCTCCGTGGCCCCCGCCGTGACCAGGACCTCCCGGTCGGGGTCGTACGACAGCCCGTACCGGCGCCGCTGGTGGTCCGCGATCGCGGTGCGCAGCTCGGGGACGCCGGGGCCGGGCGGGTACTGATTGCCACGCCCGTCCCGCAGGGCGCGCACCGCCGCCTCCCTGATCTCCTCCGGGCCGTCGGTGTCGGGGAAGCCCTGACCGAGGTTGATCGATCCGGTCCGGGTGGCGAGTGCGGACATCTCGGCGAAGATCGTGGTACCGAACTCGGACAGTCTGCGGTTGAGCGGCGGGCGGCGCTCCATGGGGGACTCCCTCGCTGATCGGCGGGCGGTGATCGGTGGGCACGGGCTGTGGACCGCAGCATAAGGTCACCGACCCACCGCCCGGTCACCACTTCGTCGTTCGGTCAGCCCTCGCCGTTGGTCAGCCCTCGTAGTTGGTGAGGACGCAGCCCTCGACCATCGCCTTCTCGAAGCGGTAGCCCTGCGGGGCGGTGAAGCCGGGCCGGCAGTCGAGGTGGAGGAACTGCTGCTGGTAGAGGCCGTGGCGGGAGGAAGCGTTGTTCGTCTCTACCGCGATGTTGCTGCCGACGAGCACCATGCTCCGGGTGGCCCTGATGCGGCCGTTCTCCTGGAGCTCCTTCAGCTGGGCGGCCTTCTCGTGGGACTGGAAGGCGGCCATGTCGTCGACCTTGTCCAGCCACACCAGTCCGTGCGCGCGCTGCGCGCCCCCGGGCCGGCCGCACAGCCCGCGCTCGCGGACGCCCCACGCCGTGTGGTCGCCCTCGATGGCGGGCTGGTAGTCGATGGAGCGGATGGCGACGGTCGCGGGGTCCGTGGAGAACTGCTTGCAGTCGACGCTGGAACCGACGAGGCTCCTGAGCTCGGTGAGACTGCCGGCGCCGGGCAGCCCGAGGCTCGCCTCCGGTGCGCGCTGCCCGTCGTCCTTCTTGCCGCTGTCCTTCTTGCCGTCGTCCTGGGTGTTCACGAAGTCGCTGAGGACGCAGTAGTCGACGAGGGCCTTCTCCTTCTTGTAGCCGTCCGGTACACCGAAGGTCGGGTTGCAGGTGAGGACGCGCATCCGGGACTTGGCGAGCGCCTTGGCCTCCTCGGTCCCGCTCGGCGCGGCCACGAAGTCCTCGCCGACGAAGACGCGGCTGAAGAGGCCGTACGTCGGCTCGCCGGCGGCGATCCTGTCCATGACGCGCTTGTAGTACGCCTCCTGGAACTTCTTCATGTCGGGCGTCAGATAGAGGCCGACCCCCGCGTGCTCGCGCTGCGCGCCGCAGACGCCGTGCGCGGTCACCGCCGCGCCGACGGTGGAGAGGTCGTCGGAGGGCAGCCGCTTGTCGGCCGGATCGATGCTCAGCGTCTCGCACGGCGTGTACTGGCTCACGTACGCCTGCGCGGCGCCGAGGGAACGAGCGGACGCGGGACCGTTCTTGGGCGCCTGTGGCTGTGCCGGTGTCTGTGCCTTGTCCGCGGCGGGGGAGGCGGTCTTGTCCTTGGTGTCCTCGCACGCGGTGAGGGAGGCGAGGGCGAGGAGGGCCGCCGCCGTGGCGAGTGTCCGCTGGATGCGCATGGGGTGGTGGGGAGCTTTCGGTGAGGTGGGGGTGGGGATGGCATGGGCATGCTAGCGATCTTCGTCCTGCCGCACCTCTACGCTTGCGGCTATGAGTGACTTGTTCGACTTCGAGCTCGCGTGGGACCTGGACGACGCCCTGCCCGACGACCTTCTCGCCGAGTTGCGGTGGCAGCTGGAACCGGACCCGGGGGAGGAGAGGTTGCTCTCCCAGCGCGGGCCTGCGTGGCGCATCGGCGGAACCCTGCACGGCGCGTTGGTCCGCACTCGGCGCGGCTGGTCGTTGACGGTCAGGCAGGAGCTGCATGCCGAGTGCCTGGACGACCTGGCCGAGCTCCTGGCCCGTCTTGCGGCACACTCCGGTGCGGAGGGGCCGGTCGGGCGGTTGCGGTTCTACGAGGACGAGGTTCCGGACCTGCTGGTGGTACGGGCCGGCGCGATGGCCCGCCAGGCGCCGGGTGCCACGGCCAGGGAGGCCGTTCCATTCCTCGACGGATTGACGGGGGACAATGGGGCATAGACGTCATGGAGGGGGAATTTCCGGCGTCTTGAACCAATCATGTGAAACTGGGGGGAAATATGAGCGCGAACGTGACCGTCCTCGGACTCGGGCCGATGGGCGCGGCGGTGGCAGGCGCGTTTCTGGGGGCCGGCCACCGGACGACCGTGTGGAACCGAACGGCCGGCAGGGCCGGTGTCCTGACCGGGAAAGGCGCCGTCGAGGCGGCGTCGGCCGCCGAGGCCGTGGCGG
>KL569394.1:0-4187 GCA_000715685.1 Streptomyces lilacinus | reverse complement strand
GCCGCCGAGGCCGTGGCGGCGAGCCCGCTGGTCGTGGCGTGCCTGGCGACGTACGACGCCGTCCACGAGGTCCTCACGCCCCTGACCGGGGACCTCGCGGGCCGGGCGCTCGTGAACCTCACCTCGGGCTCGCCCCGGCACGCTCTCGGCACCGCCGCCTGGGCGCAGCGCCACGGTGCCGGCTACCTCGACGGCGTGATCATGACCACCCCGTCCGGCATCGGCCACCCCGACGTCCTCCAGCTCTACGGCGGCTCCGCGGTGGCCTTCGACGGCCACCGCGACACCCTCGCCGCCCTGGGAGACCCCGTGCACGTGAGCACGGACCCCGCCGTTCCGTCCGTGTACGACACCGCGCTGCTCGGCCTGATGTCTGTCTCTTATACATGTGTATAAGAGACAGGCGTTCACCGAGGTGGCCGACCGATGGACGCGGACCGTCCGGGCGGCCATGGACGCGTATGCGGCGCAGATCGATGCCGGGGACTACGCGGGGGGTGAGTTCCCACTGCGCCTCAACGCGTTGACGCTGGACCTTCTGGTTCACGCGAGCGAGGACAGGGGAGTGGCGGCTGAGCTGCCGGAACTGATGCGGGGGCTGGTCACGAAGGCGATTGCCGCGGGGCACGGTGACGACAGCTACGCGCGCCTTGTCGAATTCATGCGCCAGGGCGGCGGGGCGGAGGGCGTCGGCTAGAGCGGGTGATCGAACGGGGCGAGCCCGTTGTCCTCTCTGAAGGCGCTGATGCGGTCCCAGGCGACGTACGGGTTGAGGGCGAAGTCCTGCCGAGCGTGGGCGAGATCGTCGAGGGCCTGGCCCCCGTTGCCCTCGACGGTGGCGATCAGCCGATGCCGCAGATTGTCATCGGTGTTCTGGAAGAGTTCGAGCAGCGTCCGGCTGTAGTAGTGGAAACTTGCCATTTCCGCCGTCAAGCGGACCAGCGTTCGCTGGTCGGCGACATCTTCGGCGGGAGTCGATATGCGCGGGTCCGCTTTCAGCTCCTGCAGAGGGCTCAGCCAATGGTCGTCGAGGACGCACGCGCTCCCGCTCGCCCGAGAGGAGGCGCAGCCGTCCATTCTGCGGAGGGAACTGATCGTTTTTGAGACATCCGGCTCGAGGGGAAGCGGCTTGAGAGCGGCGCTCACTGCGTCGGTCTTGGCGGACATCTCCTCGTGGACGACCTGACGGGTCACTTCCGTGAGTGTCCGCTCGCCGGTGCGCTCGGCCGTGGAGATCATCCGGTACATCACGCGCCCCAGGTCCCTGGCCAACCCACCGGACAGGCAGTACCCCAATGCCATGAACGACGGCGGGATTCCGATGAGTCGTCGGTCGAGGAGCTCCCGGCACTCCTGCGCGGAGAGGTGGGTGACCGACACCACCTCGTCGAATGCGCTGTCGAAGACGTCGCGGAACGGCATGCCGCGCCGCTCGAAGCTGGCTATCGCATCCTCCGAAATCGAGATGATGAAGTGAGTCTCCGGGGCCTGGAGCACTCCCTTGATCTCGTTGAGGAAGGTGCGTGCTTCCTCCGGCGATTCGATTTTGTCAAGCTCGTCGATGCCGATGAACGCATGGCCGTTGTAGCGCCACAGAAAGTAGTTGATCCCTTCAATGATGTCGGGTGTGTCCATCGGCGTCTCTGCCTCGGTGACGGCTCCACTCATGCCTGCTTCGACAGAGAACGGGGACCACGACCCGCCACCCATCTTGAGCGCGCTCGTCCAGCCTTCCGTAGCGGTTCGTTGGTACCGAATGCGCTGCAAGGTAACGAACGCGGGGTGCGCCAGTTCTTGGGCGCCTGCGCGGGTGATGTTGTCCACCAGTCCTTTGAAGGCGAGACCCGCGTTCAGGGCCGATCCCCCTGCGGACAGCAGCAGGGTTCCCGCGACGAGTTGAGCGTCCGGGGCGGACGCGGACGTCGGCAACAGGATCAGAGCGAGCCCCGAGGCGACTGCAGTGATCTGCGCGGCGACAGCGCCGATCGCCAGGACGATGCTGTGTTCCATCACCTGAAGCCATTCCCACGCGGCTCTCTCGTCGCCGCCGAGTGCCCGGTGGGCCGGGCGGACGAGCCGCGGGAAGGTGAGCCCGCCGGCCAGGAGCAGCGCGATGCCGGAAGCCCTTGTGGGGGTGAGCCAGGCCCACGTTCCCCGTCCGGCCAGCAGCGCCGTGGCCCCGGCCAGCACGAGGGCGAGTGCCAGATATCGGGTCCGAGGACTGGGCCAACGTCGCATGGAGCAGTCTCGGGCCAGGTGCGAGTACCGCGTATACGAGGTCGATCGGTCAACGAAGATCAGCCAGGTGGCGAGCAGGGCGATGCCGACGGTGGCGGCCGCCCCGCTGAAGGCGGTGAGCCGTGGCCCCGAGGAGAGCCCCGGTGCGGACGCGTATCTGAGGAGCAGCGCGGTGCCCGACGCAGCCGCCAGAACAGACACGACGCGAGCGGCTCGCGCGGAACGTTCTGCTCCTCGATCGGTGGGCGGTTGCACGGGATCGTTGATGTCGATCCCACCGCTCGACCTCTGGGACAACACGGCCTGGCAGATCTTCGCGTACAGGTGCAGCAGGAATTCTCGCGGCACGTATTTCACCGGTGCTTGTGTGTGGATGTGGAGCGTGGACGCTCCCCTCCACGTCTTGCTGTCCTCGGTGGTGTACTCCTCGATGAGGGTGCTCTTCCCGCAGCCCCGGGGTCCCGCGACACCGATGCTGGCGCGTTCTGTCTGCTGCACGAAGTCGTCCAGAGCGCTCCGGGGATCGGTCGCTACGCGGGTCTCCTCGTTGGCCTTGCTGAGAAGTGCTTCTGGCTTCTCGGTGTGGAGCAACGCGTCGTAACGTCGGGCGCCGGCGGCTATCAGCTCGTTGACCTTGCTTCTCAGCAAGGCGGAAATGCTCAGCTGGAGGGTGGCCTTGATGAGCTCGAGTATGTTCTGGCTTTCCCTGTCCAGGCGGGCCCATCGTGGGTCCCGGCGAAGGAACGCACCTACCTGCTCGTCCACGGAACCGTGCGGTCGTCCTCGCGCGGTGCGCTTCAGGAGGGCATCCTGCGAGCGATCCTGCTGGTCCCACTCCGCTCGCAGCGCATCCTCGATGCTCTGCATTTCGCTGCGCAGCCGCATCAGGTGGGAAATCACGCTCCGGCTCGTCCCCCACAGCTCCTCGTCGGCGGCCTCGCCCACCGTTTGCTCCAGCACCTCGCGGCTCGCTCGCCGCTCCATGGGAACGGATTCCTGTGCGGATTCAACTTCCTTCAGGGCCGCGTCCAGCGCCTCACCGAAGAGTCGCTTGCCCTCCTCGGACTCCACAAATGACGAAACATCCGTGGCCACACCCCCATTATCCCTCCCCCGCCGCCACCCCCGCGACCAGCACCGCCAGCGCCAGCGCGGCACCGCTGGCGACGAGGGCCGTGCCGATGGCCATGGAGGTGCCCATCGGCGGGCCGCGGTGGGGCAGCTCCCGGCCGTGGGCCGCTACGGCGCCCGCGAAGTCCGGGGCACCGTCGGAGGGCGGGCCCTCCGGGCCGGCGAGGGCGGCCGGGGCGACGGGGGCGCTCGGTACGGGGAGGGGCAGCGGCTCGGCCGAGTCCTGCGGGTCCGCCGTGGGGGCGGTGCCGCACTCGGGGAGGGTGCCCTCGAAGGGGTAGGCGCGGAAGGACTGGCCGCCCGCGCCCGCGGCCGACTCGTGCACCAGCGAACCGGCGGTGAAGAGGCGGCCGTTCACCCCCGGCACGGTGACGCGCGTCGTGCTGGAACGGCGGCCCACCAGGACCGCCCCGTCCAGCTGCCCGCTGCCGGCGACGCGGACCTCCTTCGCGTCGGGGAAGTTCCACAGCAGCCGTTCCCGCCGGACGCCGGCGAGCCGGCCGGCGGAGGTGTTGACCGTGCGGATCTCGCCCGAGGGGTTGGTGAGGTTGACCAGCACGGTGGCCTGGGGCGGGACGCGCTGGAAGGTGAGGCCCTGGGTGCCCCCGCCGGGGGCGGTGAGGTCGAAGGGGACATTGAAAACCTGCAGCGGGGACGTGCCGTCGCCGGTGAAGACCGTGGCGGCGCCCTGGTTGACCGCCGTGCCGGTGGCCCGGCGCGGTACGCCCCGGTCGTAGGCGTAACAGGTGCTCGCGGAGGTCAGCGCCTCGCGCAGCCCGCTGTAGCTGTCTCTTATACACATCTCTGAGCGGGCTGGC
>KL569393.1:57707-57993 GCA_000715685.1 Streptomyces lilacinus | reverse complement strand
GTCCACGGTGGCGGTACGGGCGGCGGCGCGGGCGGCGGTGCCGGCCTGTTGGGCGGCGAAGGCGGCGAGGCCGAGGTGGACGGCGCCGAGGGCGAGGACGAGGAGGAGGGGGAGGAGGCCGAGGAATTCGAGGGAGGCGGATCCGCGGTCGCGGTGGCGGGGGGCTTTTCCCCTAACCCGCCCCTTCCCGAAACTGGGGCTCCGCCCCAGGCCCCGAGCAACGCTGGTGGCGGTGGCAACCACCACCGCAGGGCCCGCACCGGGGCTCCGCCCCGGACCCCGGACC
>KL569393.1:56715-57381 GCA_000715685.1 Streptomyces lilacinus | reverse complement strand
GGGCTGATTTCAGCCCGTCCGGCGTTTGAGGACGCAGGGGGCTGGGGCGAAGCCCCAGGAAACGGTGAAAGGGCGGAACCGGGGCTCCTCCTCCACCCGGCTCAGCCACGGAGGCCGGGCGATGGCCGTCGCCACGGCCCGGAACCGGAACCGGAACCGGCACCGGCACCGGCACCGGCACCGGCACGAGAACCGCCGCCGGCCCCGCCGAGCGGCGGCGGCGGCGGCCGAATCGTCGTAACGCCATGCCCGCCTCAGTCCTCCCGTGCCACACCGGACGTACTCTCCACCGCCCACGGGAAGTCGACCGCCCCCGGAAAGAGGAGCGGCACGTGCAGCCGGACCGTGGCGCGGTAGACCGGCCCCTCGGGGCCGCAAACAGGGGTGGGGTGCCAGGCGGAGGGGATGTCCGCGCGCGCCGCGGTGGGGCAGTCGCGGCCCACCGCGCCGGCGCGGGCGCCCTTGTCGGCGGCGTGGCCGGCGAGGGAGTAGGTGTAGCCGACGAGGACGCACTGCCACACCACGGCCAGGGCGACCAGGATGAGCGGCAGGATGCCCACGAACTCCACGGTCATCTGCCCCCGGTCCCCGAAACGCTCCCCGAAGCGCCCCCCGCGGCGCCGAAAGCGGCTCGCCGGCACCGGCACCAGGTGGTCGGCGCCCGTG
>KL569393.1:54390-56456 GCA_000715685.1 Streptomyces lilacinus | reverse complement strand
GGCGGGGCCCGCCGGGAAGGGGGGCCGCGAGGCCGAGTTCGCCGGCCAGCGTCCACAGCGCCTGGCGCACTCCGGACCGCGCGTCCAGGTCCTGCATGCGGCCGGAGTCCACGGCACCCTGCAGTTCCTTGTACGCGGCCGGAATCGTCGTACGCGCGGCGCGGGTACCGGTCGTGCGGGCGACGAGGGGCGGTTGGACCTCGGCGTTGCGCGTGTGGCGGTTGACCACGGTGGTCGTCTCCTCGGCCGTACGGATGCGGAGCCGCTCCCACAGCCGGACCATGCGTTTGGCGGCCCGGACGGCGACGACGTCCGGTGTGGTGACGAGCAGGGCCACGTCGGCGGCCTCGATGACGGCCGCGCCCGCGGCCGTGATCTGGGTGCCGCAGTCGACGACGACCACGTCGTACCGGCTGCGCAGGGCGGCGGTGATCTGCCGGGAGGCGAGGTCGCCGACCTCCTCGCCGCGCTCGCCCTCCGCCGGGGCGAGCAGCAGGCCGAGGCCGGTGGGGTGGGGGAAGACGGCGTCCTGGAGGACGCGCGGCGAGATGTCGTTGATGCCGGCGAGGTCGGCGATCGAGCGCCGGAACTGGACGTCGAGGTAGGAGGCGACGTCCCCGGACTGCAGGTCCATGTCGGCCAGGGCGACGCCGCGCCCGGCGGCGTTCGCGGCGAGGGCGAGCTGGACGGCGGTGACGGTCGTGCCGACACCGCCCTTGGCGCCGACGACCGCGACGAGCGTGCCGCCGGGCGCGCCCGCGCCCGCGGGGCCCTCGCCGGCGGTGGCGCCGAGGTGGCGGCGGACGCCGGTGGCCCAGTGGGCGGCGGCCTGGACGCGGGCGCCGAGTTCCTCCGGCGCGAGGGGCAGCGCGGCGATGCCGCGGGCGCCGCAGTCCATGGCGGCGGCGTAGAGCGCGGGCCCGGCGTCGGCGGTCATGAGGATGACGCCGGTGGCGGGGAAGCGCAGGGCGATCTCCCGGACGAGTTCGAGCGCGGGCACGGGGCCGACGCGCTCGTGGACGAGGACCACCTCGGGCAGCTCGTCGACCGAGGCGGCGGCGAGCGCGGCGAGGGTCTCGAGCAGCCGTGCCGAGTCGCCCACGGGCTGCAGGGGTTCGGCGTCGGGCAGCCGGGCGAGGAGCCCGCCGACGGCGCGGGCGGTGTCCGGGTCGCCGACGGCCGGGAGGATTCTGATCGTCACCGTGGGCCTGCCTCCGTCCTGTCCACTACGTCTACGTCGCTGCTGGCCGGCGCTACTTGTCGGCGTCGAGGGTGTACGTGCGGTCGCCGGCGGCCACGTTCTCGTCGCCGCCGGGGGCGACGAGGGCGAGCCGGACGTGGGAGGCGAACGACTCGGCGTAGGCCACGCGCTGGGCGTCCTTGGTGTCGAGGGCGAAGGTGATCGGCACGGCCTCGCCGGCCTGCCGGGTCGTGGCCGTGCCGGCGGCGCGGCTGTCGCCGTCCCGCTTGAGCGGGGTGAGTCGGCCGACGTCGATGACCTGGGCGCCGCTGACGATGACCTTGGAGACGGGCTTGGCGCCCTGCTCCTTGGCGTCGAACGTGGCGTAGATGTTGACCTTCGAGCCCGGCAGGATCTTGCCGGCCACGCCCGTCGCGGCGTCGATCATGATGGCGATCTCCTGCTTGCCGGGGGCGAGCGCGGGCCGGGCGACGATCATGTCGTTCTGCAGCAGGGAGCCCTTGCGCAGCGGCGTGACGGCGATCTTGCCGCGGACGGCGGAGAGGTCGGTGACGGCGGTGGTGGGCAGCCAGCGCCGGGGCATGGAGATCTTCTCGAACGCGTCCGGGTCCAGGTCGCGGTAGGCGGGGACGTCGGTGCGCAGCCGGTAGGCGGTGGTCTCGGGGCCGACCTTGGACTCGGCGTCCCGAATGACCGAGAAGACCCCGGCGACGGCGCCGACGGCGCAGAGGACCGACAGGAGCAGCAGGAGGATCCCGCGGCGCTGGCGTGAATTCATCGGGCGCTCAACCTCGTTCGGGCGACCTGGTGCCCGCTCGTCGGGACGGCGTTCCGGGGCGGCCCGAGGGCGGGCGCGGCGGAGTGG
>KL569393.1:48369-54158 GCA_000715685.1 Streptomyces lilacinus | reverse complement strand
GTGTATAAGAGACAGGTCCCGGGCGGACCGTCGGCCTCGGGCCGACGTACCGGCCCGGAGCAGAAGCCGCAGCGGTCGCCGATGAGTTCGAGGCCGCACCAGCGGCACTCCTCCCGGCGTACGGAGGAGATGAGCTGGTACAGCACGGAGGGGTCGGGGATGGCGGCGGCGAACTCGACGGCCCGCGGCGTGCCCCACCAGTGCCGGGAGTCGGCGGGCAGCGGGAGGATCTCCTGGACGCCCTGGACCCGCCAGTGCGGGGCGACGATGTCGGTGACCCAGTCCTCGCCCTTGGGGGGCCGGCCGCGGGCGACGGTCAGGCGGGTGGCGAAGCCGGGGCCGTCGGGAGGCTCGTCGGCGCCGGCGCGCAGGAGCCGGCGCGTGGGGTTGACGAGCACCGCGAAGTGGGCGCCGGGGACGAACGAGGCGAGGTGCGCGCCGAGGCCGACGTCGACGCGGTCCAGCCGGGTGACGGTGGGGAGGTGGGCTCCCGCCCAGATGTAGTGGGCGAGCAGCCGGGGGGCCGAGGCGAGGACGCCGGGACCGAGGTCGGACACCGACAACTGGCGTAACTGGCGCGCCAGCACGCCCACGGCGAGCGGCGGCAGCGCGAGGGGCAGCAGGGCGACGCGGTCGCTCTCCAGGACGCAGCGCACCGTGTGCAGGCGTCGTACGTAGGCGGCCGG
Organism: Streptomyces lilacinus; assembly: GCA_000715685.1. Lineage (GTDB taxonomy): Bacteria > Actinomycetota > Actinomycetes > Streptomycetales > Streptomycetaceae > Streptomyces > Streptomyces lilacinus. The sequence continues at coordinate 53,472 of KL569393.1, read as the reverse complement.
GAGGGAGTCGGCGTAGAGGACGACGAGGTGACCGCACTGTTCGAGGAGGAGGGCGGCCTGGGCGACGGCGGTCTCCAGCGGCTGCTCCTCGGGCGGCCGCAGCACGGCGGCGGCCGGAACGGGCCCACCGGGCGGCGGGAGCACCAGGTCCGAGCTGGTGACCGCTATCGCAATCGGCACGTCGGCTTCCCCTGTCACTCCGGCCGCAGGGGCTTCCGGCGGTCGCAGATCGATACTGCCCAGTGCTGGCGCCTCCGCACTTTATCCACGATTGGAGCGGCTGAGAACCGTTCCCCGAGGTTTGCCCCACGGGCCGGTGGTGGGGGGGTCCGGACGCTTGACGGGTGGCGCGGTCCGGACCGCCCCCACGCCGCCTCGCCCCCCGCCACCACCGGCGTGGCTCAGCGACCCACGACCTCCTCCGTCGGCTTGGGCAGCGTGCAGCCCGGCAGGCCGAGGTCCAGCTTGTTCCCGGCGGCGAAGCACTTCGTGATGCCGTACGTCTCCTGGGCGTAGTTGATGCCCTGACGCACCGTCACATTGCCCTTCTCGTCGACCTCGCACGGGTTGTTGACCGTGCAGCGCTCGCCGCTCTCGTTGCCGGTGTTGTTGATGGCGACGACCTTGCCGCTGTTCACGTCGATGACGGGCGAGCCCGACGTGCCGCCTATCGTGTTGCAGGACGAGGTGTAGCGGAGCGAGTCCTTCCAGGTCCAGTCGCCCTCGCGGAGCTCGTGGACGAAGGCGTCGACGTTGCAGGAGTAAATGCGCTTCCAGTACCCGGAGACCACCTTGATCGGCGTACCGGCCACGGGGTGGTCGCCCGACAGGCGCAGCGCGTCGATGCGGTACTGCTGCTTGATGCGCGCGTAGGTGGTGTTGAGCTCGTACAGCGTGACGTCGGTGTCGGTCATCGTCGCGTACGAGATCTTGACGGCGCGCAGCGTGGCCACCTTGCCGGCGGTGGAGTTGAGCAGGCTGAAGGTGCGGTTGGAGGGCTGGTCGGTGACGACCTCGCCGGGGCCGGGCATGCCGGTCTCGAGGCAGTGGCCGTTGGTCATGACGAGCGCGGGGTCGGTGTCGGCCGAGTCGGGCAGGCGGATCAGCGAGCCGGAGCAGTTGCTGAGCGCGACGGTGCCGGCGAAGTCCACAGCCTTCGTACGGCCCTTGACGTCGATGACGGGCGCCGGAGCGGTGGGGGCGGAGGTACGGGCGGTGTCGCCGGATGTCGGGGTGACGGCCGTGGCGGGGGCCGTGCCGACGCCCGCGACGGTGGCTCCGGTGAGCAGGAGCGTGGTGAGCGCGCCGACGAGAGGTCGTCTCATGGGGGGTGGTCCTCTCCGATCAAAAGCACATTCGGTGGTGGCAGTGCGGTTTTGGCATGTGCATTGTTGGGGCTCGTGAGGTCACCCGGCAATCAATCGGTGGGAAGAAATAAGGAAGTTGGCCGGTTTCCCGCACACCTCAAGCCTTGACCTGCTCATGTCACCACTCGAACACTGGGAGGGCTCGAGCGGACACACCCCCCTCATTCGTCGCACGAACGCCCCTCAGGAGGCCGGCATGCGACCCCACACCCCCCAGTCCCCCACCACCCGCCGGCGCCACGCCAGATGGGCGGCCGCCACCGGCGCCGCCCTGCTCACCCTGGCCATGGCAGCCCCGGCGTCCCCGCGCGGCACGGACCGCGCGCGCGAGTCCGAGCCCACCACGGGCGCGTACGAGACCACGTCGCACGCGTACGAGGTCACCGGCCCCACGACGGCCGCCCAGCGCACCGCGGTCGCCGCGACCGGCGCGTCCGTCGACGCCGTCCGCGACCGCTCCGTCGTCATCACCGCCGACCCGGCGCAGGCGGAACGCGTCCGCCGCCTGGGCTGGACCGTACGGGCCCTGCCCGCTCCCCCCGACCGCCGCGACGGCCGGCCGGCCACGCCGTACGACTTCCCGCCCGCGGACGCGAAGTACCACAACTACGCCGAGGCCATGGCGGAGATCAACGCCGACGTCGCGGCGCACCCCGCCCTCATGAGCAAGCAGGTCATCGGCAAGTCCTACGAGGGCCGGGACATCATCGCCGTCAAGGTCACCAACGGCGCGACGAGGACGACCGCCACCGGTGCCGCCAAGCCCGAGGTGCTCTTCACCCACCACCAGCACGCGCGCGAGCACCTGACCGTGGAGATGGCGCTGTACCTGCTGAAGGAGTTCGGCTCCCAGTACGGCAAGGACGGGCGCGTCACCAAGATGCTCGACAACCGGGTGATCTGGATCGTGCCCGACCTCAACCCCGACGGCGGCGAATACGACATCGCCACCGGCACCTACCGCGGCTGGCGCAAGAACCGCCAGCCCAACTCCGGCTCCAACAACCGCGGCACGGACCTCAACCGCAACTGGAACTTCAAGTGGGCCTGCTGCGGCGGCTCCTCCGGCAGCACGGGCTCCGAGACCTACCGCGGCTCCGCGCCCGAGTCCGCGCCCGAGGTGAAGGTCGTCGCCGACTTCGTCCGCAGCCGGATCGTGGGCGGCAAGCAGCAGATCAAGGCCGCGATCGACTTCCACACCTACAGCGAGCTCGTGCTGTGGCCCTTCGGCTGGACGTACGACGACACGGCGCCCGGCATGACCCAGGACGACCGCGACGCCTTCGCCACCATCGGCAAGTCGATGGCCGCGAGCAACGGCTACACCCCGGAGCAGTCGAGCGACCTCTACATCACGGACGGCTCGATCGACGACTGGCTGTGGGGCAACCAGAAGATCTTCGCCTACACCTTCGAGATGTACCCGAACGAGAGCGGGGCCGGCGGCGGCTTCTACCCGCCGGACGAGGTGATCGACCGCGAGACGGCGCGGAACCGCGAGGCGGTGCTGCGGCTGCTGGAGAACGCGGACTGCATGTACCGGTCCATCGGCAAGGAGGCGCAGTACTGCGCCTGATCGGCGCGGAGGGCGGGCGGGTCCTTGGCAGGCCCGCCCGCGACCCCGCAGACGATTGGATATTCAACCATCTCCTGGTGCAGAACACCGTCGATCGATCATGATCACGACAAATTCTGCAACGGGGGAATTCACATGCGCTCCACTCGGCATGTCATCGGCGCACTCGCGCTCGCGGCCGCGCTCGGCGGCGGCCTGACCGCCTGCGGGCCCACCGAGGACACCTCGAAGGGGGCCTCGGACGGCGCCTCCGCGGCGGCGAAGCCGTCACAGGGGGCCAAGGGGGACGGCCAGGGTTCCAAGGGCGACGGCAAGGACGGCAAGGCCGACGGCCAGGGCGGCGAGGGCGACTGCGGCAAGCCGCCGACGCCGCCCGCCGGCATCAAGATCATCGAGGTGGGCCTGCACCGCGACATCAGCGTTGTCGAGGCCTTCGACACCAAGCCGGTGTGCACGCCGAACGACTGGATCTACCACGGCGACGGCGGCACCCCCAAGGGCTACAAGCTCCCCACCGACATCAAGGCCGAGCTGGCCACGGGCTCCGGCCAGCACAAGAAGGTGACCCGCGAGGAGCTGTCGAAGCACATCGACGCCTGCCTGCGCAACGACTACAGCCAGATCAAGGAGCCCTTCTCCTGCCACGGCAACGTCTACGAGGTCACGCTCAATGACAAGGGCGACACCATCAAGACGATGCGCGAGCGCTGGTCCGTCTGACGGACGCCACCGGGTCGCCGCCGCCTCGCCGGTCCGTCTGACGGACACCACGGGGACCTCTCCGGCGCATTGCGTACCTTTGACGCACTGCACTACGACCGCGGGAGGTCCCCATGGCCGCCAGAGCCACCGGCATAGCCGCCGACGCCGTCGCCCGACTCGCCGAGGAACGGGTCGACCACCGCTTCAAGGGCCTGCCCCCGGACGCGGACGGCCGCACCGTCGGCGAGCTGGCCGCCGAGCGCCGCTCCCTGTTCACCGGCGGCTTCACCACCCCCGTGCTCGCCCTGTCCGCCGAGGCCCTCGAGCACAACCTCGCGGTCATGGAGGGGTACTCCGCCGAGCACGACCTGGCCTTCGCCCCGCACGGCAAGACCTCCATGGCCCCTCGGCTCTTCGAGCGCCAACTCGCCCACGGCGCCTGGGGCATCACCGCCGCCACGCCCGCCCAGACGCGCGTCTACCGCGCCTTCGGCGTGCGGCGGATCTTCCTCGCCAACGAGGTCGTCGACGCCGCCGCCCTGCGCTGGCTCGCCGACGAGCTCGCCGCCGACCCGGACTTCCGCCTCGTCACCTACGTGGACTCCGTGCGCGGCGTCGAGCTGATGGACGCCGCCCTGCGCGAGGCCGGCGCCGGCCGCCCGCTCGACGTGGTCCTGGAGCTGGGCGCGGACGGCGCCCGCACGGGCCTGCGCACCGAGGCGGAGTGCGAGCGCGTCGCCGACGCCGTCGCCGCCACGGACACCCTGCGCCTGGTCGGCGTCGCCGGCTACGAGGCGGAGATCCCGGACGCCGACGGCGAGCTCGTACGGGCCTGGCTGCGCCGACTCACCGCGCTGGCGGTCTCCCTCGACAAGGCGGGCCGCTTCGCCGGCGTCGAGGAGATCGTGGTGAGCGCGGGCGGCAGCGCGTGGTTCGACGCGGTCGCCGAGGTCTTCGCGGAGCTGCCGCCGCTCTCGGCGCCGGTGCTCAAGCTGCTGCGCAGCGGCGCGTACGTCACCCACGACGACGGCCAGTACCGCCGCAAGACCCCCTTCAACCGCCTGCCGGAGCGCGGCGCGCTGCAGCCCGCCTTCCGCCTGTGGGCCCAGGTCGTCTCCCGCCCCGAGCCCGGGACGGCGTACCTCAACGCCGGCAAGCGCGACGTCTCGTACGACCTCGGCCTCCCGGAACCCCAGGTCGTCCGCTCCGCCCGCGACGGCTCCCTCCGCGAGGCCACGGGCCTGACCGTGACCCGTCTCGCGGACCAGCACGCCTTCGTGACCCTCGAGGCCGGCACGGACCTGGAGGTCGGCGACTGGGTCGGCCTGGGCCTGTCCCACCCGTGCACGGTCTTCGAGAAGTGGCCGATGATCCCCCTCGCGGAGGAGGACGGCACGGTCACGGAGTACGTCCGCACGTTCTTCTAGGTCGTCCTCAATCGCCGGACGGGCTGATTTC
>KL569393.1:40847-48041 GCA_000715685.1 Streptomyces lilacinus | reverse complement strand
CGGGAAGGGGCGGGGTGGGGGAAAAGACCCCGCATGGACCTCGTCATCCGCGACACCCGCGTCATCGACGGCACCGCCACCCCCTCCTACCGCGCCGACGTAGCCCTGACCAACGGCCGAATAGCCGAGATCCGCCGCGAGGGCGAAGGCCGGCGCCCCGCTGCCCGCCGCACCCTCGACGCGAACGGCCTGGCGCTGGCCCCCGGCTTCATCGACATGCACGCCCACAGCGACCTCGCCCTCCTCCGCGACCCCGCGCACGAGGCCAAGGTCGCCCAGGGCGTGACCCTGGAGGTCATCGGCCAGGACGGCCTGTCCTACGCGCCCGTGGACGACCGCACCCTCGCCGACATCCGCACCCAGATCACCGGTTGGAACGGCGACGGCGCGGACGTCGATTTCGATTGGCGCACGGTCGGCGGCTATCTGGACCGCCTGGACCACGGCTTCGCCGGCGAAGGCATCGCCGTCAACGCCGCCTACCTCATCCCCCAGGGCACCGTCCGGACGCTGGCCGTCGGCTGGGCGGACCGCCCGGCGACGGACGCCGAGACGCGCCGCATGAAGCGCCTGGTGGCGGAGGGCCTGGAGCAGGGCGCGGTGGGCCTGTCCTCCGGGCTCACCTACACCCCCGGCATGTACGCCGACGACGCCGAGCTGACCGAGCTGTGCCGGGTCGTGGCCCGCTACGGCGGCTACTACTGCCCCCACCACCGCTCGTACGGCGCGGGTGCCCTGCGCGCGTACGCCGAGATGATCGCCGTCGCCCGCGCGGCGGGCTGCGCCCTGCACCTGGCCCACGCCGTCATGAACTTCGACGTCAACGCCGGCCGCGCCCCCGCTCTCCTCGACCTCCTGGACGCCGCGCTCGCGGAGGGCGCGGACATCTCGCTGGACACGTATCCGTACACGCCCGGCTGCACCACCCTCGCGGCCGTCCTGCCGGGCTGGGCCGGCGAGGGCGGGCCGGAGGCGGTGCTGGCACGGCTGCGCGACGACGCGACCGCGGCCCGCGTCCGCCACGCCCTGGAGGTGACGGGCTCCGACGGCTGTCACGGCGTGCCGATCGACTGGGAGGCGATCGAGATCTCCGGCGTCGCGGATCCGACCCACGCGCGGTACGTCGGCCGGACCGTGGCCCGTTCGGCGCGCGAGGCCGGGGAGGAGCCGTGGGAGACGGCGCGGCGGCTGCTGATCGAGGACGGGCTCGGGCCGACGATCCTCCAACACGTCGGGGACGAGGAGAACGTCCGCACGATCATGCGGCACCGGGTGCACACGGGCGGCAGCGACGGCATCCTGCACGGCGCCAAGCCGCATCCGCGCGCCTACGGCACCTTTCCGCACTACCTGGGCCGGTACGCCCGTGAGCTGGGCGTCCTCTCCCTGGAGGAGTGCGTGGCGCATCTCACGTCCCATCCCGCGGCCCGGCTGCGGCTGCCGGACCGGGGTCTCGTGCGGGAGGGATTCCGCGCCGATCTGGTGCTCTTCGATCCGGAGACGGTCGCCGCGGGCGCCACTTTCGAAGCCCCGCGGACGCTTCCGACCGGCATTCCTTATGTCCTGATTGCCGGACGCTTTGTGATGGAAGACGGGCGCCGGACGGGGGCGCTGGCGGGCCGGTCGGTGCGGCGCACGCCGACCGGGGGCTGAGGGCAGGACGGGCGGGTCCGGTGGGACGAAAGTGACGCCGGAAAGGGGACGCGGCCGCGGGGACGTCCCCGTATGGTGGCCGTCATGCAGGTGATCCAGTCAACGAAGCTCGCCAACGTCTGCTACGAAATCCGTGGCCCGGTGCTCGAGGAGGCCATGCGGCTGGAAGCAGCAGGTCACCGCATCCTCAAGCTCAACACCGGCAACCCCGCCACCTTCGGCTTCGAGTGCCCGCCGGAGATCCTCGAGGACATGCTGCGCAACGTCGGCGACGCGCACGGCTACGGCGACGCGAAGGGCCTGCTGTCGGCCCGGCGCGCGGTGGTGCAGCACTACGAGACCAAGGGCATCGAGCTGTCCGTCGAGGACGTCTACCTCGGCAACGGCGTCTCGGAGCTGATCCAGATGTCGATGCAGGCGCTGCTCGACGACGGCGACGAGGTGCTGGTCCCGGCCCCGGACTACCCGCTGTGGACCGCCTCGGTCTCCCTCGCGGGCGGCACGGCCGTGCACTACCGCTGCGACGAGCAGGCGGACTGGATGCCGGACCTGGCCGACATCGAGGCCAAGGTCACCGACCGCACCAAGGCCCTCGTCATCATCAACCCCAACAACCCCACGGGTGCGGTCTACGACGACGAGATGCTGCGCGGCCTGACGGAGATCGCCCGCCGCCACAACCTGATCGTCTGCTCCGACGAGATCTACGACAAGATCCTCTACGACGGCGTCACCCACACCCCGACCGCCGCCATCGCCCCCGACCTGCTGACGCTGACCTTCAACGGCCTGTCCAAGGCCTACCGCGTCGCCGGCTACCGCAGCGGCTGGATGGCCGTGTGCGGCCCCAAGGCCCACGCCGACAGCTACATCGAGGGCCTCACGATCCTCGCCAACATGCGCCTGTGCGCCAACATGCCCGCCCAGCACGCCGTCGCCACCGCGCTCGGCGGCCGCCAGTCGATCAACGACCTGGTGCTGCCGGGCGGCCGGCTGCTGGAGCAGCGCGACGTGGCGTACGAGCTGCTGACGCAGATCCCCGGCGTGACGTGCGTGAAGCCGAAGGGCGCGCTGTACGCCTTCCCACGGCTGGACCCCAAGGTCTACAAGATCAAGGACGACCGCCAGATGGTGCTGGACCTGCTCCGCGCCGAAAAGATCATGGTTGTCCACGGCACGGGCTTCAACTGGCCGGACCCGGACCACTTCCGCCTGGTCACGCTGCCGAACGCGAAGGACCTGGCGGAGGCCGTGACCCGGATCGGGAACTTCCTCGAGGGCTACGCGCAATAACTTTAGACGCTGTCTAAGTTAGGATGGCCTTCAGAGGTAACTCAGGAGGCCATCCATGTACGAGCCGATCCACACGAAGTCGGTCCACGCGGCACATGGTCCCCACCGCTCCCGCGAGGAGGAGCTGGACATCCGGCTCGGCGGACACCTGACGGCCCTGCTCACGGTGACGGACGAGCTCCGCGCCCTGACGCCGTCACCCGCACTGGACGAGGCGGCGGCCCGACTGGCCCTGCGCGTGGAACACCTGCTGGGCCACCCACCCCTGCGGGCGGCTCCGACGGGGGCCGTGGCCGACCCCGCCCACGTGTCCGCCCTGCACCAGCGGGCACACACGCTGGCCGGCCAGGCCCTGGTCGTCGCCACGCAGCGCGGCGACACGTCGGACACCACCCTGGCGGCGGACCGCCTGCACGCGCACGCGGGGATGCTGGGGATCAAGGACGCGGCGTGACGACTCAGCCGAGCGGGATGCCGGCGAACGGCTCCCACTCGCGCATCCGGTGATCCCGATCGAGGACGATCAGTTCCACGCTGTCGAGGCGGACAGTCGCCGGCTCCACCTGCGAGAGCGCTTCGCCGACCGGCTTCACCGACCCATCCGAACAGCTATAGGCGATGGACACGTGTGGCGCAAACCCTTGGGCCGACTCGGGGACATCGCTCCACACATCAGCGATCGCCCTGCGGATCGCGTCCCGTACATCCGCAGGAGGACGTCGGGGTGACGCCTCCCGGCGGATCACCTCGGGGATGGTGTCAGGCCGGTGCAGCGACAACTCGAATGCCGGAAGCTCACGCAGCCGTTCAGCCTTTGGTCGCCGCTCGGCCGTTCGGAGCCCTTCCACGCCCGGGGCGACAGGGCGTCCTCGCCGGCCCTGCGCGCACGACGGTGCACTACGCCCTGCCCCTCACCGCGCCGGCCCGCCGACCTGTCCCTGCGCCGGAGCCCCCACAAGAACCTCGTGGGGGCTCCGGCATCCAACCGCATTGTCGTCAGACAGATGGCACGCGGCTCACGCCTCCGAACCAGCCGCAACGTAGACGGAGACTTCCTTCGGCCTCCCGCTGGTCGCACCGGGATCCGTCAGAGATTCGGCGACATCCTGAAGAACGGAAAGCGCGAGCCGAAAGTCTCCCTCCACGCCGAAATCAGGCATGGTGACGTCGGGCCACACGATGACAATGCGGGCACTATTCACGCCGCGCAGCCCCTCCCACAAGGAGTCGGACAGCGCATCCCAACTCCTTGAACTGACCAATGGTGGATCCAGCGGAAGAGTCTCGCGAACCGCGTGAAAGAACGACTCCCTGTCAACACATCCCCGCGTAGCAAGAACGAAAGCTGGAAGACCTTGCCTCGCGGCCTCAGCCAGAACGGCGGGAACCCCGGCACGAGGAATGACCGCAAGACCTGCCCTAAATTCCATACCGCTCACCTGATTCGAACAAACGCCGGATCGCCTGAATCTCCGTAATGGGTCCACGTGTAGTATGTTTCGCCGGTCTGCGAGTTGCGCACTACACGGAGCGGCCCCGCGCCACTCCCCGACGGAGGGGCGACACGATATTCGCGGTACGGGGAACTCGGGCCACTAGCCCCCGGAAGATCTCCGGCCCAATTCTTAAATTTCATCCCCCACTTCGTTGCCGTCGGACCCGTCGGCACCGTACCAGCGTCAATATGCGCCAGGGTGTCCCTCAGAGCCGATTCTTCCGCCGCAGGCAGACTTCCGGTGACCCACGGAACCCGAGGGCAACTGCTGTTGTGGACGAGAAGTGGAGTTTCGCCCGCAAGGACATAGTACGCGTGGAGATCATTGACCGTGAGGTTATAGGCGGGGGCGAGTCCGGTCCAGTGACGGACGTTGCCGATCTTTGCCGTACCACCGTCAGGGGTACGGAGGGTGTCCTGCGGGGCGAGATCGGCCGCGTCCTTCCACTGCGTGCCGTTCTCGGTCCAGAAGGGGTGGTGGTCCGTGGTGGTGAGGGAGCCGGCGTTCTTCTGGTCGAGGGTGATTTCGGTGAAATCACGGTCATCCGGGGTGTAGATCGTCGCATCGACACGGCGCGGGCCGGTGACCCCAGTCTGCGGGTCGGTGGCCAGGACCTGGTCGCCGAGCTCAACCTGCTCGATCGGGCGGATCGTCCCGTTACCCATCAGGACAGGAGTGCCGGCCGGGAAGCTATTCTTCGGGCATGTGGCCATTCTCCTGCCCCACCGCGTGCCCTTGGCAACGTCCTCAACACCGTCGGCCGCCTTCTTAACCAGCTTGAGCTTGCCGACGGGCAGCACACCTGCAGCGGCCATGGCACAACCCGTAAAGGTGGGTTCCTTGATGCACTTTTCGATGTCGGCGCCGCCGGAAAGCTCCCAGGCGGCTTTGCCGACAAGCTTGGTTAGCTCGGGGTCGGGTTTGGCGAGGATGATCTCGTACTTGTCCTGCGCATAGGCGCACGGCGGCAGGGTGTCCCGGTTGAAGGGGACGACACAGGGCTTCTTCCTTTTCTTTTCCGCCTCGGCCTGCTTCTTCCGCTGTTCCTCGGCCAGACGCTTCGCTTCGGCAATCTCCGACTCACGCTTGCGCTTGACCTCGGCCCAGGCCTGCCCAGCGGCCACATCGGCTTCATCCTTGCTCTTGCCTGCCGCGATCGCGGAGACGCGTGCCTGTGAGGCGGCGTCATCCGCCCTCGCGGCGGATTCACGGGCGTAGCTGGCGGAGAACTCGGCTTGTGCTGCGGAGGCCTCGGCGTCGTCGGCGTCGCGGTCGGCGGCGGCCGCGGCGTTGCGTGCGGTTGCTGCGGATTGGCTTGCCCGGGCGGAGCTTGCCGCTGCGGCGTCGGCGTACTTCTGGGCGTCGGCCGCGTAGCCCTTGGCTGCTTCGGCAGACTTCTTGGCCTCGCCGGCGGCGGTGGCCGCTTCGGCGGAGGCCTTGTTGGCCTTGGCCGCGGCTTCGGCGGCACGCCAGCGGTTGGCCTGGGCTTTGGTGGCGATGATCTGGCCTTCGGCCAGGAGCCGCTCGATCTCGGCGCGGTGGTGTGCGGTGAGACCGTCCTTACGGGCGGCCGTGTACTGACCGACCGTGACGAACTCGTGCAGTTTGGCCGGGGGGCCGTCCAGGGCTGCCTTGGCGGCGGCCTTGACTTCATCACCGCTGTTCTTGTTGCCGACGAGCTGGGAGGCGATGACCTCTTCGTCCGTGATACGAGCGGAGTACTGGCCGATCTCGAGGAACGTGGCCAGGGCCTTGCCGGTGCCGTTGGCCAGGGCCGCCTTGGAGGCGTCCTTGACGCTGACTCCACCGGTGTTGTTGATCTTGGAGGCGGCGACGGCAAGGTCGTCCTCGCCGGCGACGTACTGGCCAGTGGTGTAGAACGCCGCGACCTGCTCCAGGGTGCCCTTGAGCGCCTCGGCGGCACCCTGCCGGATCGAGGGATAGGGGCTGTTCACACTGAGCTGAAGAACCTTGTCGCGCGTTTCCTCCAGGCCCGCCTTCTTCCAGCCACTGCGCAGGTACTCCAGCACGTCGGTATCCGACCCACCGAGCGCGGTCGCTGCGGCCTGCTGCTGCCAGGGACCGCGCAGCTTCAGGGCGTCAAGAGCGAGCTTGCGGCCCTTGACGGCAACGGCTGCGACGTTCACGTCGGGCTTCGCCGCCTCGACCGCCAGGGCCTCGGCCGTGGTGTCGAGGGCGCGGGCGTCGCGAGCGACGGTCGCAGAGGCCGAGATCAGACGGTCGTCCCGGTCCTTCTCACTGCGAGCCCGCTCCAGGGCGGCTTCGGCACGGGAGGCGAGTTCCTGGGTCTCGACGTCAAGAGCGACCTGGTGGACGTTCTTGGCAGTGTTGACAGCAGTCGTCGCAGTTTCGGCAGCGAGCTTCGCCGCGTCAGCCCACTTCCGGGCGTTAGCGGCGGCTTCCGCGCTCTGCCCCGCGTACTTCGCCGCAAGGTCGGCGGCATCAGCGGCCTTGTCCGCATGGTCGGCGGCGGAGTTCGCCGCCTCACGTGCTGCATAGGCCTGCTGCGCCGCACGCCGCGCCAAGGCGGTGGCGTTCTCCGCGGCCCGGTTGGCGGCGTTGGCATAGCGCCGGGCCTCGACCGCAGCGTCGCGTGCCTCGCCAGAGTAAACACCTGCAGCCTCGGCGTACTGGTTGGCCTCTTCGGCAGAGGCGGCGGCTGCGTTCGCGTTCGCGCCGGCGCTGCGGGAAGCCCTGTCTCTTATACACATCTCTGAGCGGGCTGGCAAGG
>KL569393.1:37582-40616 GCA_000715685.1 Streptomyces lilacinus | reverse complement strand
TCAGAGATGTGTATAAGGACAGTTGCCGGCCTGCTGCGCGGCGGCAGCAGACGCACGGGTGAGCGTCGCCGCGTTGCGGGCGGCGATCGCGGCCTGCTTGGCGGTCTCGGCCTTGCTCGCATCCCCGGCCGCGGCGATCGCCGCGTTGTATGCGTCCTCGGCAGCGTTCGCCGCTGCTGCGGCTGCGTTCGCAGTCTGTGCCGCAGCCAGGGCAGCGATGCGGGCGGCCCGGTTGGCAGCGTTGGCCGCGCCGATGGCCTCCTGGGCAGCGGCGGCCGCAGCTCGCGCGGACGCGGCGGCCTGCTGGGACTTGTAGGCGGCGCGGTTCGCGTCCTTTCGGGCAGCCTCGGTCTCCCGGGCAGCCTTCGCGGCGGCTTCCTTGGCCTGGTTCGAGGCGGCGACCGCGCGAGCGGAGGCGTCCTCGGACTTCTTGGTGGCCGCCTCGGCCTGGACACCAGCCTGTTTGGCCTGCTCGGTCAGCTGCGCAATCGTGGCGTGCTCCTGGTCGCGGTTGCGGGCGACGTACTGCCCGACCTCCAGGAACTCGGTGATGTCGTCCGCGGTACCCTGCAGCGCGACCTTGCCGGCTGCCTTCATGTTCGGGCCGCCAGAGTTGATCAGCTTCGAGACTTCGACCTCGTTGTCGGTCTCCCGCGCCTCGTACTGGCCGGTCTCCAGGAACTTCGCGACGGCCTCGGGACCGGACTGGAGCGCGGCCTTACCGGCCTCCTTGACGAATGGACCGCCGAAGTTGATGACACGGGAGGCCTCGACCTCGCGGTCCTCCTGCAGCGGCTTCTGCCACCCGCTGGTCAGGTACTCACGCAACTCGTCCGGGGTGCCCTGCAGCCCCTTCTTCGTCGCCTCACGCACAGCCACGCCACCGGTATTGAAGATCCGGCTGGCGTCAACGTAGTCGTCGTCGTACTGGATCGCATCGGCATCGTCGAGGAACTTGCGGATGTCCTCGTCAGAACCCAGAAGCGCCCGCTCGGCCGCCTCCCGGATACCCGCACCGCCGGACTTCCAGGCAGAGACAACCAGGGCTCGGTTCTCGGCGGCGAGAACCGGGCCCTCGGGATCCTCTTGAGCGGACGCAGGTGCGGCCCCCAATAGCCCTACCGTCAGAGCCAAGGGCAACACAACACCGTTGAGCCCCCTGCATCTAATTCCCGTCACTCGAGACAACTTTCCGGAACTTGGACTTCCGGAAAGGAGCGTTCGCCGTTTCACTCGGCACATTCCCCCTCATCGATTTATCACCCCTTTGCATGCCTGCGATGGACCCACCTCGGATCAGCACCCCCAGCCATCCGGTTCCCACAGAGTGTCAGGCGCCCAACCGCAACACCCGCGAGACCGCTTCACAGCAGCTGGGTCACCCAAGTCACAAGCTGCTCAAGGGGTTGAGAAGCGGACGCGATCTTACATGTGCTTTACTTCTGGAACTTATGGGTTTTCTCCTAGAGACAGCCCACAATGTCTTGATACGGAGGAGAAATGGCCATATCTCGTGCCCGCAAGGCGCTCTTCGCCGGCATCATCGGCTCGGTCACGGCCGTTGCTGCTGTGACCACTCTTGGCGTCGCCCACGCCGGCCCCCAGGACCCGGCCACCCCTGCGAACACCGACATGCCGTCCGCCGTCGAGGACTACGCCTACCCCAACGCCGCCCGGATCCAGCAGGACCAACAGATCCTTCTCAAGCGCGGCGACGGCAACATCACCCTCGCCACCTGCGACGGCACCAACCCCATCACGGTCAAGTCCCGCTCCGGCCAGAAGCTGTACTGCTTCAACGTCCGCGGCACCAAGGGCTGGGTCACCCTGGAGCTGAACGACTCCTTCGGCATGTGGACCAAGGAGCACCCGGTCCAGGCCACCATCAGCGCCGGCGGCAAGGAGACCGTCTTCAACGCCCCGGCCAACGACTACAAGCCCTTCGGCGAGTCCGGCGACGTCGGCCAGCGCTCCATGCTCGTCGAGCTCCGCGTCACGAGCTGATCGAAGCACGTTCTTCCAGCGTCACAGACGCTGTGATTCAGCCACAGACCCAGCCGCCTCAAGCGCACTCTTTACGACATCCGTGACCCGCAGCACCGCCTGAGCTCCATCGCTGTCTGCAACCTCTGGACTCTCAGATCCAGGTGTCAGAAAACCAGGCGTCGAGCAAGCGGTCATGCGACTACCAGTAGTTCGTCAAACCGAGAAGTAGAGCCCAAGGCCCTATCCGGTGGTGACCGCGTCGAGCAGGGCCTGAAGCTCGGCAGGCGGGCCCTCGATGCGAGTCTCTTCCGCAGGCCCCGGCATCAATCTCCACTGCACCTCTTCCGGTGCGTCGTCTCCTGACTTCAAACAGAAAGAAGCACATGTCTGCCAGACGTCCGCGCGCCGCGCTGATCGCTGGGCTTATCGCCTCCGGAGTCGCAGCCAGCCTACTGGCTGCCACCCCCACCCATGCTGTTGTCGGCGCCGCCGCCAAGGACAGCTCGTACGCGTTCACCGCCAAGCTCGACATCGGCAACGGCGAGCACAGCTGTTCCGCCGCTCTGGTCGAGCAGCAGTGGTTAGTCACGGCGACCAGCTGCTTCGCCGACAATCCCGCTCAAGGCGCCAAGATCGCCGCTGGTGCGCCCAAGTGGAAGACCACGGCCACCATCGGCCGCCCCGACCTCGCCCGGGAGACCGGCAGCGTGGTGGAGGTGGTGAAACTCGTCCCGCGCGAGGACCGCGACCTGGTACTGGCCAAGCTTGCCAAGCCAGTCAACGGAATCGTCCCCGTCGACATCACCACCAACAAGCCCACGGCGGGCGAGGAACTGCGGGTTACCGGCTACGGACGCACCAAGGACGAGTGGGTCCCCGACCTCCTGCACAGCGCCACCTTCACCATCGGTTCATCGAACGCCACCTCGCTGAGCCTGGCCGGCAAGTCTCCCGGCGCGGCGATCTGCAAGGGCGACACCGGGGGCCCGGCCTTCCGTGACGTCGGCGGCCGATTCGAACTGGCCGCCGTCCACAGCCGCTCCTGGCA
>KL569393.1:34632-37303 GCA_000715685.1 Streptomyces lilacinus | reverse complement strand
CCACAGCCGCTCCTGGCAGGGAGGCTGCTTCGGTGAGGACGAGTCCCGCAGCGGTGCTGTCGAAACCCGCGTCGACGACGTTAACTACTGGGTGCGTCAAATCATCTCCCGGTCCGACATAGCCGAGGGCACTACCAAGCTGACCGTTTCGGGTGACTTCGACGGGGACAGACGCGCCGACACCGCTGCCATGTACGGATATGACGACGGCTCGGTCGCCCTGTTCACCTTCCGTTCTACGCCTGACGGTGGCTTTGAGGAGCCCGTCAAGTCCTGGAACACCAAGCCGGGGCAGTGGACGTTCAAGAACGTCAAGCAGATCGTGGCAGGTGACTTCAACGGCGACGGCCGCGCCGACCTGGCCGCCATGTACGGATACGACGACGGCTCGGTCGCCCTGTTCACCTTCCTCGCCGAGCCCGACGGCACCTTCCGCAAGGAAACCAAGTCCTGGAACACCAAGCCCGGACAGTGGGACGTCAACAACGTCCAGATCGCAGCGGGCGACTTCGACGGGAACGGCCGCGCCGACATCGCAGCGTTCTACGGCTATGCCGACGCCCGCGCCGCTCTGTTCACCTTCCTCTCCGAGGCCGACGGCACCTTCCGTCAGGAAACCAAGTCCTGGAACGCCCCCGCCAACAGCTGGTGGGGTCGCAGCATGAAGATCGTCGCCGGTGACTTCGACGGCAACGGCCGAGCGGACATCGGTGCCATGTACGGCTACGGCGACGGCTCGGTGGCGCTGTTCACGTTCCGCTCCAACCCCGACGGCAGCTTCGAAACTCCGGTCAAGTCCTGGAACGCCAAGCCTGGTGAGTGGAACGCCGCCGACATCCAGATCCTCGCGGGCGACTACAACGGCGACGGCCGCGCGGACATGGCCACCTTCTACAGCTACGGCAAATCGGCTCTCTTCACCTTCAAGTCCGAGCCCAATGGCGCATTCCAGGCGCCGGTCCGGTCTTGGAGCGTTCCCGCCGTCTGAATCAGACCTGGCACTGGGCAGAACCAGCACCACCGCTTATCGGCCGCCGACTCACGTCGGCGGCCGATTTGCAACAGGTAGCTGCACCCGTCCATTTCTATCTGTGGAGACCATATGGATCACGTCCATCCCCACGGGCGCACGCGCCGCAAGGGCCTCATGGCCCTCGCCACTTCCTTGCTCGCCTGCGCCGCGACTGTGCTCTCTCCTGGCGATGCGACCGCTCGGGCGTCAGCATCCACTTCGGCGAGCGCGGAAAGTGCACCCACGTCCACGGCCGCATTGCCGTTGGGTGGAACCCTGTTCGACGACTTCCACTACACAGGAGCGAGCGACCCTGACATCGCCGCCCACGGCTGGACCATACGCACCGGATCCGGCGGTCCCGGCCCGGCCGGCAAGTGGCTGCCAGATGCGGTGAGCTTTCCCGCTGAGCCTTCTGCGGAGGGCGGCCGAGTGATGCAACTACGAGCCACTACGGACGGGACAGCATCCGGCACGAGCCAGGCCCAGATAAGCACCACTCAACGCAAGTTCTACTCCGGCACCTACGCCGCTCGCGTCTACTTCAACAACAAGCCCACGGCCGGACCCGGAGGCGACCACCCCGTCCAGACGTTCTACGCGATCTCCCCGGAGAACTCGCTCTACAGCGAGCTGGACCACGAATACCTGCCCAATGGCGGCTGGGGCGCTTCCGGCCCATCACACTTCACCACCGCCTGGCACAGCCTCGAGGACAGCGTCACATACAACAAGAACAACGCCGTCAACTCGCTGCAGGGATGGCACACCCTCCAGATGACCGTCGACGACGGAAGCGTCGTCTACTACGTGGACGGCGAGCGGTACTTCAGCGCGACCTCGAAGTACTACCCGCGCGAGACCATGACCATCAACTTCAACCACTGGTTCCAAGACCTGCCGTTTGCCGGTCAATCCCGTACCTGGGATCAGAAGGTCAACTGGGTCTACTACAACAACTCCGCTTCCCTGACACCAGCTCAGGTAGGTGCCTCAGTCAAGGGCTACTACACGAGCGGAACCCACTTCGTCGACACCGTGCCCAAGAATGCGGCACATGATTACAACGGCGACGGCATCAGCGATGTCTCGCTGTCCTACGACTACGGAAGGGCCACCTCATCCGGCTGCGATCTGAACGGCGCCAATCGCACGGCGATATTCACGTTGGCCGGCAAGACCGACAACTCCGGCGGTCTGAACGGCCTCGTCTCCCAGGCGGACGATCCCTGCCTGCCCGGTAGCCCGAAGTTCGTCACTTCCGGCGATTACAACGGTGACGGCAAGAGCGACATCGCTACATTTCACGACTACGGCTCCATCGGCTCCACCTGCCAGGGGTCCAATCACGTGGCCATTCTCGAATGGCTGGCCGACCCTCAAGGGTCCGGCACCCTGCGGGGTCCCAAGACGGTCTGGGAAAGCACGTGCTGGGGTGGCGGGACGAGATTCATGACTTCCGGAGACTACGACGGCGACGGCAAGAGCGACATCGCCCTCATGTACGACTACGGAAGCAAACATCTCCGCCTTTTCACGCTCAACGCCTCCAAGAACGGCGACGGCACATTCAGTGGAGTAGTCCCCCGCTGGGAACAGGCCAACGCACCCGCCGACACCAGGTTCATGACCTCCGGCGACTACAACGGCGACGGCAAG
>KL569393.1:34136-34338 GCA_000715685.1 Streptomyces lilacinus | reverse complement strand
GGTTCATGACCTCCGGCGACTACAACGGCGACGGCAAGAGCGACATCGCCCTCTTCTACGACCACGGCACCAACGGAGCAACCTGCCAGGGCCCTGCCCACCAGAGCATCCACACCCTCACCGCGAACCCGAACGGTGACGGAGGCTTCAACAACGGCAGCAACCCCACCAAGGCCTGGGAAAGCACATGCTGGGGAGGCGG
>KL569393.1:26864-33857 GCA_000715685.1 Streptomyces lilacinus | reverse complement strand
CACATGCTGGGGAGGCGGCACAGCCTCCATGAACTGACCGCCTGGCCGGAGCCCGCTCCCGTCCTCAGCCATTGCGCTGCGGACGGGAGCGGGATGCGTCCCAGGGTGGGACAGAGGCCTCAGCCCAGGCGCTGGACCAGCGCGCGGTACTCGTCCCACAGCTCCTTCGGGGTGTGGTCGCCGAAGGTGTTGAGGTGCTCGGGGACCAGGGAGGCCTCCTCGCGCCAGACGTCCTTGTCGACGGTGAGGAGGAAGTCGAGGTCGTCGTCCGCCAGGTTCAGGCCGTCGGTGTCGAGGGCCTCGCGGGTCGGGAGGATGCCGATGGGGGTCTCGACGCCCTCGGCCTTGCCGTCGAGGCGCTCGACGATCCACTTCAGGACGCGGCTGTTCTCGCCGAAGCCCGGCCACACGAACTGGCCCGCGTCGTTCTTGCGGAACCAGTTCACGTAGTAGATCTTCGGCAGCTTCGCCGGGTCCTTGTCGGCGCCGACCTTGATCCAGTGGCCCATGTAGTCGCCCATGTTGTAGCCGCAGAACGGCAGCATGGCGAAGGGGTCGCGGCGCAGCTCGCCGACCTTGCCCTCGGCGGCGGCGGTCTTCTCGGAGGCGACGTTGGCGCCGAGGAAGACGCCGTGCTGCCAGGTGAAGGACTCGGTCACCAGCGGTACGGCCGAGGCGCGGCGGCCGCCGAAGAGGATGGCCGAGATCGGCACGCCCTTGGGGTCCTCCCACTCGGGCGCGATGATCGGGCACTGCGAGGCGGGGACGGTGAAGCGGGCGTTGGGGTGGGCGGCGGGGGTGCCGGAGGCCGGCGTCCAGTCGTTGCCCTTCCAGTCCGTCAGGTGGGCGGGCTGCTCGTCGGTCATGCCCTCCCACCACACGTCGTTGTCGTCGGTGAGGGCGACGTTGGTGAAGACGGAGTTGCCCCAGAGGGTCTTCATGGCGTTGGCGTTGGTGTTCTCGCCGGTGCCGGGGGCGACGCCGAAGAAGCCGGCCTCGGGGTTGATGGCGTAGAGGCGGCCGTCCTCGCCGAAGCGCATCCAGGCGATGTCGTCGCCGATGGTCTCCACGGTCCAGCCGGAGATCGTGGGCTCCAGCATGGCGAGGTTGGTCTTGCCGCAGGCGGAGGGGAAGGCGGCGGCGACGTACTTCGCCTCGCCCTGCGGCGGGGTGAGCTTGAGGATGAGCATGTGCTCGGCGAGCCAGCCCTCGTCCCGCGCCATGACCGAGGCGATGCGCAGGGCGTAGCACTTCTTGCCCAGCAGGGCGTTGCCGCCGTAGCCGGAGCCGTAGGACCAGATCTCGCGGTCCTCGGGGAAGTGCGAGATGTACTTGGTGCTGTTGCACGGCCACGGGACGTCGGCCTCGCCCTCGGCGAGCGGCGCGCCGAGGGTGTGGACGGCCTTGACGAAGAAGCCGTCGGTGCCGAGCTCGTCGAGGACGGGCTGGCCCATGCGGGTCATGGTGCGCATCGAGACGGCGACGTAGGCGGAGTCGGTGATCTCGACGCCGATGGCGGACAGCGGCGAGCCGAGCGGGCCCATGCAGAAGGGCACGACGTACATGGTGCGGCCGCGCATGGAGCCGCGGAAGATGCCGCCGTTCCCGTCCTTGCCCGCGAAGATCTCCCGCATCTCGGCGGGGGCCTTCCAGTGGTTCGTCGGGCCCGCGTCCTCCTCCTTCTCGGAGCAGATGAAGGTGCGGTCCTCCACGCGCGCGACGTCGGTGGGGTCGGAGGCGGCGTAGTAGGAGTTGGGGCGCTTGACCGGGTCGAGCTTCCGGAAGGTGCCCTTGGCGACGAGCTCCTCGCACAGGCGCTCGTACTCGGCCTCGGACCCGTCGCACCAGACCACCCGGTCCGGCTGGGTGAGGGCGGCGATCTCATCGACCCAGGCGATGAGCTCCTGGTGATTGGTGGGGGTGGTGGGAGCCGCACTGCTGCGCGCCACGATCGCTCCGTCCCGCCGGAACCCGCTGTCCGGCGTCAGATGTTGAGGGTGGTACGGCCCGACAAGTCCGACATCGACTGGCACGGGTCCGCCTCTGCACTGTGTGTTGCCCCTTGGGGGCCGCGACCCAGATGCTCTCGTGACCGCTCATCCGGTGCCGCCCGCACTCATTTGATCATCCGACTCCTCATCCGTTCTGTCCAGGGGGCACCCCCGTGACCATCGCCACCCGATACCAGTCCGTAACTTACGGTGGCGTAGGTAGCATGACCGCCATGACTCCCGCGCCCGACGCAGCGCAGACCGCGCCCTCCGCTTCCGCCGGGGCCGCGATCGCCGCACCCCCGAACGCCCGTTCCGAAGCCGCCCTGCCCGAGGCGGACGGCTCTCCCGCGTCGATTCCGGTCAAGCCGCGCCTGCGCGGCTGGCTGCACGCCGGGATGTTCCCCGCCGTGCTCGTCTCCGGTGTCTTCCTGACCGCCCTCGCCGACAGCACGCGCGGCCGGATCGCCTGCGCCGTCTACGTGCTCACCGCCTGCCTCCTCTTCGGCATCAGCGCGCTCTACCACCGCGGCGACTGGAGCCCGCGCACCGCCGGGGTGCTGCGCCGCCTCGATCACGCCAACATCTTCCTGATCATCGCCGGCACGTATACCCCGCTGACCATGCTGCTGATCCCCGGTACGCGCGGTCAGGTGCTGCTGTGGGCCGTGTGGGGGGCGGCCGTCGCGGGCATAGCGTTCCGCGTCTTCTGGGTCGGCGCGCCGCGCTGGCTCTACACCCCCTGCTACATCGCGATGGGCTGGGCCGCCGTCTTCTTCCTGCCGGACTTCCTCCGCAAGGGCGGCATCGCCGTCCTCGTGCTGGTGATCGTCGGCGGCCTGCTCTACTCCGCGGGCGGCGTGATCTACGGGATGAAGCGACCCAATCCCTCGCCCCGGTGGTTCGGCTTCCACGAGGTCTTCCACTCACTCACGCTGGCCGCCTTCGTCACGCACTACGTCGGCATCTCCCTCGTGGCCTATTCGCACGCCTGAGACGCCGGGAACACCTGAGACGCCGGGAACGTCCGTGCCGGTACGAACCCCCGTGCCGGCCCGGACACCCGAGCCGGCACGTCCGCGCAGGGGCCGCGGTCTCGAGGCCGCGGCCACCCGCCACGCCATCCCGCCGACACCGGCCAGCACCACGGCCAGCACGGCCCCCTCGCCCCCCAGGACGTATCCGGCGACGCACAGCACCGCCAACAAAGCAGCCGCAAGGGCCATGACGACCCACCCCCTCCGATCCGATGTGACCGGTCACCTGCCCCGCACACAGCGTCACACACCCCACTGACAATCAGCGCCGCGTCAAGAACCCGGCTGTCGTTCCGACAGTGGTTCCGACGAAGATCGATGCCTGAGAATGCAGTCATGGCCTCAGCACAGACGTCCCCCGGCGCCCACCCCGAGCCCAGACTCGGGCTCCGCGAACGGAAGAAGATCCAGACCCGGCAGGCGATCCGCCGCGCCGCCTACCGGCTCTTCGAGAAGCAGGGGTACGACGCCACTCCCGTCGACCAGATCGCCGAGGCCGCCGACGTCTCCCCCAGCACCGTCTTCCGTTACTTCCCCACCAAGGAGGACATCGTCCTCACCGACGAGTACGACCCGGTGCTGGAGGCGGCGATCCGGGCCCGGCCCGCGAACGAGTCTCCGATCGAGTCCATCCGGCAGGGCGTGCTGGGCACCATGCGGCACATCATCGAGCACGACATGACCGAACTGCGCCAGCGCACCCGACTCGTGCACGAGGTGCCCGCGCTGCGCGGCCGGTCCGCCGAGGGCATGGCGCGGTCCGCGCGCATGCTCTGCGACGTCCTCGCCCGCCGCACCGGCCGCGCCGCCGACGACCTGGAGCTGCGCGTGGTCGTCGCGGCCACGCTCGCCGCGATGCAGGAGACGACGATGCACTGGGTCGAGCAGGGCCAGACCGACGACCTGCTCGCCCTCTTCGACCGCACGCTCCAGGTCCTGGACCGCGGCCTCACCCTCTGACAACCCCCGTGCCGCAGGCACTCAGCCGCGCAGCAGCTCCTCCAGCACCTTCGGGTCCGCGGTCGGCGCGTCGCACGCGAAGTGCCGGCACACGTACGCCGCCGGGCGCCCGTCCAGCAGCGTCCGGTCGGCCAGCAGCGGCACCTCCGCCGCCCCCGGCTCGCCGACGGCGACGGCCAGGCCCGGAGCCGTGGACAGCAGGGCGACGCGGTGCAGCTCCCGCGTGGCCGGGTCGTCGGCCGGGCCCACCACCGCGACCTCGCGCGGCCCGTCCAGCAGGGCCTCGGCGACCGCCAGCCCCCAGCTGATGAAGCGCGGCGCCCGCGCCCCCAGCGTCCGTACGACCCCCAGCGCCTTCTCCGCCGCCTCCCGGTGCGTGGCGCTGCCCGTGCAGGCGGCGTACGTCAGCAGGGCGCCGGCCGCCGCGGTCCAGCCGGAGGGGGCGGCGTTGTCGGTGGGGTCCTGCGGGCGGCGGATGAGGGACTCGGCGTCGTCGGCGGTGTCGAAGAGCGCGCCGTCGGGCGCCGTGAAGTGGACGAGGACCGTGTCGAGGAGCAGCCCCGCGAAGTCCACCCACACGCCCTCGCCGGTCACCGCGGACAGGGCGAGGAAGCCCTCGGCGACGTCCGCGTAGTCCTCGAGGACCCCGGCGTGTCCGCCCGCGACGCCGTCCAGGGACGTGCGGTCCAGGCGCGCGTGCCAGTCCATGTGGACGCGGACGAGCAGGTCGGCGGCGTCCGTGGCGGCCTGCACCAGGTCCGGGCGGTCGAAGTGGGCGCCGGTCTCGGCGAGCGCGGCGATCGCCAGGCCGTTCCAGGCGGCGACGATCTTGTCGTCGCGCCCCGGCCGGGGCCGGGCCGCGCGGGCCGCCAGCAGCCGCTCCCGTACGGAGGCGAGCCGCGCGGCGTCGTGGAGCCGTTCGGTGTCGGGCAGCTGGAGGACGGAGGCGCCCTCCTCGAAGGTGCCCTCCTCGGTGACGCCGAAATACTCCGCCGCGAGCACCGCGTCCTCCGCGCCCAGCACCTCGCGCAGCTGCTCCGGCGTCCACACGTAGTACGCGCCCTCGGCGTGCCGACCGGTGCCGTCGTCGCTGTCGGCGTCCAGCGCGGAGGCGAAACCACCCTGGTCGGTGCGCAGTTCGCGGACCATGAAGTCGGCCGTCTCCAGGGCGACGCGCCGGGCGAGCTCCGAGCCCGTGGCCCGCCACAGGTGCGCGTACGCCCGGCACAGCAGGGCGTTGTCGTAGAGCATCTTCTCGAAGTGCGGTACCAAAGGCCCACCCGCCCTCGGCGTGAGTACGTACCGGTGGAACCCGCCTCCCACCTGGTCGTACAGGCTCGAACGGGCCATCGCGCCGCACAGCCCTTCCGCCATCTCCAGCGCCGCCACGGAACCGGCCCGCGCGTGGTGGCGCAGCAGGAACTCGATCACCATCGACGGCGGGAACTTGGTGTCTCCCTTGAACCAGCCGCTCGCGGGGTCAATGTCCCGAGTCAACTGGAGGAGCGCAAGGGCCTGGGTCTCCTCGGTGGGCACCCCGGCATCCCCGGTGCTCAGTTCCCGCCCGGTAAGGTCCCGAGTGATCTTCCCCGCGACTTCCCCCACCTCGTCCCGGCGGCTCGTCCAGGCGTTGTGCACGCCTTCGAGCACCTGAAGGAAGGACGGCATCCCATGGCGCGCCTCGGGCGGGAAGTAGGTGCCGAAGTAGAAGGGCTCCCCGTCCGGGGTCATGAACACGGACATGGGCCAGCCGCCCTGCCCGGTGGCGGCTTGCACGGCCTCCATGTAGACGGCGTCCACGTCAGGCCGCTCCTCACGGTCCACCTTGACGGACAGGAAGTGCTCGTTCATGTACGCAGCGGTGTCGTCGTCCTCGAAGGACTCGTGCGCCATAACGTGACACCAGTGGCAGGCGCTGTAGCCGACGCTCAAGAACACAGGGACGTCACGCCGCCGGGCTTCCTCGAACGCCTCGGCCGCCCATGGCCACCAGTCGACGGGATTGTCCGCGTGCTGGAGGAGGTACGGGGACGTGGCCTGCGCAAGTCGGTTGGGCATACCCCCATCCTTGCGCACCCGCCTCCGCCCCGCCTATGCGCCACGGAGGCAGCGCACGAACAGGGCGAAGGGGTGCCAGCTCAGTGCTCGCGCGGCCGGACCGGCTGACGAGTGGCGGCACTGCGCCACCACCACAGCCCCCGGCAGGCGGGCAGGGAGAGCCCGAAGAACGCCCCGCACCGCGCGCACCAGGGCAACCCGTTCTCCGGGTCGGTGGGGCACTCGGCATTACACCGGGGGCACTTCGGCACGGGACCTACTCTCAGGCGATCACGTCGTACTCTCCGGCCTTCACAGCGGCCGTCAGGTCCGCCCACTGTGCCGCCGTCATCGTGACGATGGTGTCCGGCCTGTCACTGTCACGCAAGGCGACGATGCCGGGAACGTTGATCGCGACCTCAGGGCAGTTGTTCACGCGGGTGTCACGGCACGCCGCCGTCTTGACGAATTCGAACTCGGGCAGTGGAGCGGGCACGGGACCATTCCTCTCGCAGCACGTAGCGGGGAAACGGTCCCCGCGCCGCCTTGCTGACCGTCTCGGCTGCCTGCCCTTCTGTAGCTCAGCGACCGGGACGGGGCCTGTCCTCCCACCCCTACCGCCCCGCGCCGCCGCGATCACGGAATGGATGGGAAACCTAGATGTGCAGGGTGAGCACCAGACCCACGAGGACCCACGCCAGAAACTCGGCGAGGGCCGGCACCGGGGCGCGCGTCCGCGTCACGTGTGCTCGCTGTGGAACGGGGATGGGGGCGGGTTGCTGCCGGGCGGGAAGTAGACCACCCCGGAGACCGGATCTTGAGCCCCGCCCCGCTCCGTCCACCAACCCTCGGGAGAGTCCCTGTACGGGCCGTGAGGGTTCTGCGTGAGATCAATGAGGAGGGCGACCAGTACCGGGGCTGGTAACGGGCGCGCAGGACGTCCCTGGAGCTGTCTCTTATACACATCT
>KL569393.1:22587-26566 GCA_000715685.1 Streptomyces lilacinus | reverse complement strand
GCGTCACTGCCCGGCCGTCCGCCGGTACCGCTTGGCGCACTCGCTGTGCCGGTAGACCACAGCGGGCGGACCGGACTGTCGTTCCACGGTGCCACCGCGGCAGGGCTCAAGGGCCCCGATCGACTGGGAGCACTCCGGGCACGTCTCCCCCTGAGGGGCGAACGTCGCGTACTCGTCCCTGCGTGCGTCGGTGTCGCTGGTCGTTCTCGCCATCGTCGCTGTCCCCTCACGTGGTCCGATGCCGACCACGCTAGGGAGAGCGGAACCCCAACTCCCAGGTGATTGCACGAGGTTGCACGCGAGTTACCCGAGGGCATCCATGGCCGATGTGATCAGCGCACGAGCGGGGGCCCCGTAGACCGCCAGCGCTGCCAGCTCCACGAACGCATCGGCGTACATGGCTACCTCGCTCGGCTGCGTGATCGTGAGGTAGCCGGAGATCAACTCGACGTTGACCTGTGCCGCGTCATAGATCCAGAACCCCTCAGCCGGCCAGCGCTCCCGATCCGGCGCCATAGGCACAACTCCCAGGCTGACATTGGGAAGCGAGGCAATCGAGATCAGGTGGCCAAGCTGCCCGGACATGACCTCAGCACCGCCGATCCCTGCCCGCAACACCGACTCCTCAACGAGGAACGCGAACCGCCGGTCACCCTCGTACAACACCCGCTGACGCTCCATGCGGGCGGCCACTGCACCGGCCACGTCGTCCACCAGGCCGCGCCGTCGCTGGATTGCTTGCACCGCTGCTGTGGTGTACGGCTGCGTCTGGATCATGCCTGGCACGAGCCACGACGAGTAGGACCGGAAACGGCGGGTCCGCTGGTACAGCGGTAGGCGGGCCTCCTGAGCCTGTTTGAGCCCGGCCCGCTCCATGCGCCGCCAGCCAACCCACATGCCCTCGGCCGTCCGCAGCGAGGCAATCAGGTCCTCGGTCTGGTCCTCGGCCCCGCACGCCTCGCACCATGCCCGAATGTCGTCAGCGGACGGGGGCGTACGGGCGTTCATGATCCGGGACGACTTGGACCGGCTCCACCCACAGCGCTCGGCGAGATCGGCCCCCGTCAGGCCAGCATCCCGGCAGATGTCCTCAAGGCGTTTCGCGAGGGCCTGCCGGGCCTGCTGGGCGCTGGAAGATGCAGAGAGAGCCATGGTGCGTGATCAGCTCGGCCGGTACTCCGCGTGAGGAATCGCGCGCTCCCACGCTGCTTTGTACGCCCTGACGTACTGAGCGGCCAACGCCGGGTCGTGGTGGACTTCCATGCGCGGGTCGGTCCACTGACCCTCGCCGCTGAAGTGGTGGAGGATCACGGTTTCCTCATCCATGACCCACCCGTCCAGGGCAGGGAGGAGCAGATCACGGGCGCGCGAGCGAGGCAGCCAACGTACATCCTCTCCCGCTGCGACGTTCGTGAAGGTGCCGTCGTACTCGTACCGCACGTAGTCGCTCAACGGCTCGGAGACGACGCGCAACCGCCGCATGACCACACCCCGGCCCGTCGTCTCGGCCACCACGTCCAGCCAGGAGCGCCACCACGACTCGCGGTCGGCCGGGTCGTGCCGGTGCCCTTCCTGCCAGCGGATGAACTCCGGGTCATCCCGCATGTAGCTGTCTCGCATTTCCAGGTGCATCGCTGAGCGCTGCGCCTTTGCGAGACATTCACGAACCGCTGTTGCCACCGTTGACCTCACTGTCCGGGCGGGGGATGAACTGAAGCATGTTGGCGGGCAGCCGGATCACGGTCTCATGCTCCGGAACTTCCGTGGAGTGACCCGGCACGGAGCCGACTTCCTGAGCCTGCCGGAGGGTCTCCTCGTCCGCCTTCCATGACTGGATGATCAGGTCTCCCGTCTCCTCCTCCAGCCAGATCGTGGGCGAGCCGTCGTCCGGCGTGTTGGGCCAAATCCCCTGGAACTTTAGGGCCATTGGGCACCCCTCTACCGAGTCGGTTGCACGGGCGTGCACGAGCCTGACCCCTACGCGTGATCAGCGCAAGAGAGCGGCAGAGACACAGGAAGCCTCCGACAGCCAACCCCGCGAGGGGTGGCCATCGGGGGCTTCGTGGGGCGTTCGCATGGCTCATAGGCCCGTTGAAGGACGCCTTCCTCGCCTCCCCAAACACGGCCTTGCCCAGTACGCTTAAGGGCCGAGCCTCCCAAAAACGGAGCCGCACCCAGAGTGCGTTCCCTGAGCTGGGACCGGGATCGCCGGCGGGCACGCGCGGGAACTTTCGGGCCGCTCCCCCTGCCCAGGCGGGTTTGCCGGGTGCTGTCGGCAATCGATGACTCATGCGTCCGAGCGTTCTTCACGGTGGGCATCAGCCGGCAGGCGATCCTCGGGGGCGTAGCCGAACCGGAGCCAGGAACGGCAACGGGTGGGCACCCACAGACGGTCTCCTCCGCTGAGCGGGACACTGCCATCGGGCCTGGCCCTCGTCACGGTGGGCCTCCCAGTGGGGGCAAGAAAGGGCCCGGACAGACAGCCGGGACAGCGCACGAGCGCTGACGAAGTGACCCTGAATCCGGGTTACCCCTTATAGATAGTGTTTTTGGGTTCATGCATGGAACGGGACTAAACGTCAATCCGTCACTTCGTCACCACGCAGGCGGCCACCGGAGCCATCCGCGCTGTCCCGACGCACTCACGCGGGGCGCGACAGATGAATGAGGCCGGGTCCCGATGCCCGGCCTGCGCTTCGAACTTACTTCTTGGTGCTTGCGTCCTGCTTCGACAGCCAGTCGAACTCAAGCCGTTCGAGGACCGGGGTGTGGTCCCCCTGCCGCGCGGCGGGCTTGACTGTGATGCCCTTCTTCCCGAGGGCACACTTCAGGAGCATCCGCTTGTCCGCCATGTCCGCCGCTTCCCACGCCTCGCGAAGGGTGTCGATCTGAGTGAGGGACGAGAGGTCTGCCTCCGCGTCCAACGCCTCAAGGGTCGCGGTGGTGCTCTCAATGACGGCGCGCTGCCCTTCGCTCAGCTCCTCGAAGCGTTCTTCGTCCATCTTCCCGTACACGTAGAAGTCGTCTTCGAGCTTCTTCACGCGCCGCTGGGCCGCCTCAAGGGCCTTCTGGGCCTCGTCCTTCTTCGCCTGCGTTTCGGGGTCCGCGAAGGCGAGCCACCGGCGGGCTATCTCGATGACCACCGGGTCACCGGGCTCAAGGGCCGTGATGTGATGGATCCAAGCCTGTCCAACCGCATGGTCGATGCGGTCGGCGAGTGTCACCACTCCCTCGCAGATCGACTTGCCTCGCGTCTGCCGGACCTCGCACCGGTAGCGTCCGCCACGGTGGCTCATCGAGCCGCCACACGGTTCAAGCTCGCCCGTGCCCTTCTTGTCCCGCATCCGCCCGCATCGGTAGCTCCCCGTCCCCAGGTACTTCGCTTCCGGCTTCCCCTTCGCCCATCGTTCATCGGTCCGTTCGGCGATAAGGGCCTTGATCTTGAACCACTCGGCCGGCGTCACGACCCCCTTGCCGCACATGACGACTTCGCCCTTCTCGTTGCGCAGGGGCTCGCCGTACCCCTCCCAACTGTCCAAGGGGTTGCCGTGCTCGTCCGTCTCGCGCTGCCGGACCGGGACCATGCCCGCGAAGAGCGGGGACTGAGCCAGCTTGCTAACCGCCGTGGGCGACCAGGTGGCACCGCTCCGGGTCCGGTACCCCTCCTCATTGAGTTGGTGCGCCGTGTCCTTCGTCGTCTTCCTGTCGAGCAAGAGATCCGCCAGCCTGCGGGCTGTGCCGTACTCGTCGGGGTGGGGTTCGACCTTGCCGCTTCCGGGGGCGCTGTAGAGGCCGAACGGGGGCCTGCCCGTTCCCCTTCGGCCTTCCGCCTTGTGCGAGTCATGGCCGATCTTCACACGCTTCGCTATGTCCTTCGCTTCCTCCCTGGCGCGTTCGCTCAGGATCGCGAAGACCATGCGGCCGCCCTGTGAAGAGTCCAGCCCTTCGGATACGGAGACGAGCCGCGATTGCCGGCGGG
>KL569393.1:18268-22300 GCA_000715685.1 Streptomyces lilacinus | reverse complement strand
GAACTCGTCGAGCATCCGGCCCACCGCCCCCATGCCGCGCCGGTCGAAGCGGTCCGTCTTCCACACACCGAGCGTCTTGGACTTGCCGTCCATGATCGCTTGTGTGGCCTTCTCGAACTCCCTTCGCCGCACATAGGTCTTGGAGGCCGAGAGTTGTTCAAACCAGACGTGCCGGATCTGAAGCCCGTTCGCCTGCGCCCAGCGCACCACGTCTCGCAGATGCCCCCGCAGCGTGGCCAGGTCTTCCTTCTTGTTGCTGCGTCGCAGGTAGGCATCCATGAGGCCGGACGGGTCCACCGTCGCAGGCTTGTCCAATCCCAGGGTTTCCAGTTCCTCAGGGCTGAGCCCCAACCCGACGAGCGTCGCGTGATCCTCGCGCACCACAACCCCCTCTGTTCTCAGGAGAAATGGTACGGAAGTAATGGACCTTAGACCGCTACTTTCTCGAAGTGCGGGACGGTCCACGAGGCGTCCACCGCGTACCGCGCGAAGCCGCCGCCCAACTGGTCGTAGATCCCGCCGCGAGCCATGGCCTCGCAGGTCGCGGCCGCCATCTCCAGGGCCGCCTCCGAGCCCGTGCGCACGTGGTGGCGCAGCAGGAACTCCAGCGTCATGGACGGCGGGAACTTCGGGGCGCCGCCGAAGCCGCCCCGCACGGCGTCGAAGTCGCGGGTGAGGGCGAGCAGCGCGCCGTGGAGGTCCTCGGGCGCGGGCGGGCGGGTGGTGTCGACGGCGAGCGCGCGCTCGGACAGGTCGCGCACGATCCGCCGCGCGACCTCCCCCACCTCCTCGCGCCGGTCGCTCCAGGCGGCCCGGACGCCCTCGAGCACCTGCCGGAAACCGGGCATGCCGTGCCGGGGGCCGGGCGGGAAGTAGGTGCCGAAGTAGAAGGGCTCGGCGTCGGGGGTCAGGAAGACGGTCATGGGCCAGCCGCCCTGCCCGGTGGCGGCCTGGACGGCCTCCATGTAGACCGCGTCGATGTCCGGCCGCTCCTCGCGGTCGACCTTGACGGCGACGAAGTGCGCGTCGAGGTACTCGGCGAGCGCCGCGTCCTCGAAGGACTCGTGCGCCATCACGTGGCACCAATGACACGCAGAGTATCCGACCGACAGCAGAACGGGGACATCGCGCCGCTTCGCCTCCTCGAACGCATCGGGTCCCCACGGCCACCAGTCAACCGGATTGTCAGCGTGCTGAAGCAGATAAGGCGAGGTCGTACCAGCCAACCGGTTCATACGGCCCAGCCTCTCACAGCGCCTGGCGCGACCGGCGAAACCCTCACACGCCCGCCTCGCTTGGGCGAATTGCACTTGTGAGCCATCACGTGGCGGGCGGCTCCTCCCTCTCGGGGTCGGTGTCGAACTTTTCCCCGCGGTCGTCCGAGTCGGGCGGTCCGACACCGCGGAACAGTAGGCTGGGCGCAGCAGCGCTGGACCTGCCGAGGCTCCTCGAAGGAGGTACACCATGACCGCCGAGATGGTGGCGCCCGCGTGGATGCATACGCAGATCAGCGCGGAACAGTACGACTCCTGGTCCGAGGAGCAGTGCGCCGGCATCGAGATCGTGGACGGGATGGTCGTCGTGAGTCCGAGCGCCTCCAAACGACACAACCGGCTGGCGCGGATCCTGACCAATGCCCTTGACGCAGCTGCAGGCCCTGACTGGAACGCGGACACGGACTTCGACGTCCGCCTGCAGGACGTTCCGCTCACCAACCGCCGCCCTGACGTCATCGTCTACCGGGCAGAGACCATCGACCTCACACCCACCCGCCCCGAGCACGTACTGCTGGTCGTCGAGGTCGTGTCGCCCGGCTCGGAGACCACTGACCGGATCGTGAAGGTGGACCAGTACGCCAAGGCCGGCATCCCCTTCTACTGGCGGGTCGAGCAGGCCGCCACCGGGGTCCCGATCACCTACACCTACGTTCTTGATCCCGCCACAAAGGTCTACAGGGACGGTGAGATGTTCACCGGCGCAGTGAAGGCCACCGCGCCCTTCTCTGTCGCGGTCGATCTCGGGGTCGTGTAGGGAGCGACTGAGCCGGCACTGCCGAGGGCTCTTCGCCGAAAGCCTCTGCGTCATCTGTCTCTGCGTAGCGGAGCAGACAACAGCCCTCACCGAGCGTGTCCACCCCGTCTCTCGTGACCGCGCCGGCCAAAGCTACCTGGTCGTGCAAGTTCACTGGCACCGGTGGCAGGCTGAATGATCGACCGACAGCAGAACGGGCACGTTTCGCCGCCGCGCTTCGTCGAAGGCTTCAGGCGTCCAGGGCCAGTCGACCGGATTTTCCGCGTGCTGAAGCAAATGGGCGAGGTCACACCAGCCAGCCGATTCATGCGCTCAGCCTCTCGCAGCGTGAGAACCCAGGCTGTGGGACCCGCGCACCTCCGTCCACTTGGCCGAGGTGTGCCCATCCGCCGTTGCTCGGCATGAGGGTATTTCCAGCCCAGAGGGGGCGGCATGGATGCGCACCACGATGCCGGAGACATGGTGCACGACGACATCACGTATCTCCGGCACCAGAGCCAAGCATTGGTCTCTCCGAACGACCACAGCAGCCCGGCGGCGACGGTCCAGGAAGCACAGGACGAGCCCCACGCCGAAACCAGCAAACAGCCTGGAAGCCGAGGAGGAAGTGAGTGATGTCCCAATGGTCCTTGCTTCCTACCACGCCCTCCGGGGCACCGACACCCACGGCAGATGACGTGAACACACCGGATCGCATCGTGCCGCTGGTCGTCGAGTCAGGGGCGGGAAATCCGCATTGCGCCTTCCAGGCTGTACACGCCGGAACTCACGGCCCCTCACTCGGTGTCGATGTCGGCCTCCCCGACCTCCTTGTCCGCCGACCTGATGCCCAGGCTCTCGATGAACTGCCGCTCCTGGGCGGCCAGCTCGTGCTGGCGCGCAAGAATGAAGTCGGTGAACTCGTCGGCCTTGAGGTGCTCGATGGACGCGAGACTGACTCCGTGTGAGTCCAGGATGTCGGTCCTCCCCTCCTCCGCGAGTCTGATGAGCGCCTGCCGGATCGACACACCTGGCGGTGTCGTCATGACGATCCGGTTAGCAGGGCTGGACGCCCCCGGGACCCCACTCTGAGTGATGATGTGTCGATAGGTCTCGCTGTGTGCCGTCGCCAGCTGCTCCAGTACATTGGCGGTGCCGCCGTCGAGGTTCTTCCGCTCCGGGAACGTCAGCAGATCCCAGAGGAGGTAGGCGCGCACGCGCGCGCTGCGCAGGTCGAAGCGCTCGGGGAAGGAACGAGCCCGCTCACCGGAGTAGCTGAGCCCGCCCTTGCCCCGGGCGAAGGCCTTCATCTCCGTGATGAAGTTCCGGACCTGGGTGGTGGTGGACCCGGCGAAGGTGCCCGCCAGCGACGTTGTCCAGAACCAGTTCCGGAGCTTGACCCGCTGCTCCGCTTCGACCTTGTCGGAGAAGTGGAAGAAGACAGCGAGCAGCATGATCTGGATGTTGTAGGGAACCAAGCGGGCCAGCGGGACCCGGACCTCATCCCGCAGGAACTCGACCACCTGCTGGAGGATCAGGTCGGTGTCCGTCACTGCGGTCATGAGCTGGCCCTGGACCTTGCGGGCCATGGTCTCCCAGGATGTGTCCCGCTGAACGTCCTCCTCGCCGGACAGCGCAAGGACGGTCTGAAAGATCGTCATGATCGGGATCTCGCCGAAGCCAGAAGCGGCGACCCGTCCCTTGATCTCCTCCATCTTGTCGCTGAGCGTCTCCGAGCCGATGGTCCCGTAGGTCAGAGCGGAGACCATCTGGTCGGGACGCATCTTCTGGCCGCTGCTGTTGATCCTGGAAAAGACCTCGATGGCCTGCTGGAGAGTGCCACCCTCCATGCGCACCACGGAGACCTTGTAGTTTTTCACCCGCTTCGCGATGCGCTCGCTCTCCGTGGTGAGGCGGTCGGCCTCCTCACGAGAGGCGGAGACATCGGACAGCTTCCGTGCGTATTCGAGGAAGTCCAGGGTCCCCAGCACCGACCGCATGGGCAGGAAGTGGCTGGGCACC
>KL569393.1:4738-17971 GCA_000715685.1 Streptomyces lilacinus | reverse complement strand
AGCGCAAGCCGTCGTTTTCCGACCGGACGAGCGGCCGGTAGACCCACCACATCCAGTCCTCCTGCCGCGTGGACCGCGGAGCGTCGGCTGAGCGGTGGAGGACACCGAAGAGCGTCGAGAGCCGCTGATGACCGTCCAGCACGTAGGCGACCTTCGCCCCTTCTGGTGCCGGCGGAATTCTGTGCCCACCGATGGTGTCGAGGCTTTCGAGCGGCATGGTGGTCTCCCAGATGAGCAAGCTTCCCATCGGATAGCCGCGCTCCAAACTGTCAAAGAGCTGCAGCATCTGCTCGGGGCGCCACAGGAAAGGACGCTGGAACTTCGGCACCCGCAGCTCGCCCTGTGAAATCCGCTCCAGCACCTGCTCCAGGAAATGGACCTCCGGCACCACCGAGATATCCTTGACCACCTCTGCATCTCCCATGCTCAGATCACGCCCCGAATCATCTCGAACATTGCTTGCAATTCCTGCTTCGCTCCGGGGCCTAGGCCATCCAGGTCCCGCTCCGATATGCCGCCACGCATTACCTCTTGCAGGAACAGACCCGGCAAGTCCGTCCCGAATCCTTCCTGGAGGGCGACAAGATCCTGCTCCGCCACTTCGCCGTACAGATCACCATGGCGCGGGGGAATTACGTAGGTCGTCCCGTCTTTCCCAGAGTGCCGCCCCTTCTGTTCGGGGCCCTTCTGCGTTTTCCCTTTGAATCCGTGCTTCATGTCGAAGTGGGCGCGCTGCTCGGGCGAGAATTTCTTGAGGGACTCCAGGCGCTTGGCCATGGAGGACATTCCGACGGTCTTCTTCGGCTGGCGGGCCAGGACCCGGTTGGGAATGTAGTTCTCCATCTCCCGGAAGCTGAGGACGTGCGAACTGACGCCTTCGCGGGCCGCGGCTTCGGCCTTCTCGTGATTGCCGGTCCGGTCCGTGGGATGGAAACTGTCACTGTCGATGACTAGGACCACACGCTTGATCCTGGAGAACTGCGCGGCCTGGTCGACGGCATGCCGGGTCGCGCCGTCCTTGCCGCCTCCGTTGTACACACCGAGGCGGCTGTCTTCCTTGGCGTCGATGACGTCCTCGCAGCCCAACAGGCGCGCGAGCGCCTCGATCATCTGCCAGTCGTAGATCGCGTTCTCCACGACCAGCACAGCCGGCCGCTCCAAGTCGCGGAGGTCTGCCGCCAGCGTCTCGCCGGCCACCCTGACCACGCCGGTGGTCCCCCTGTGCGGCGCCCAGGCCTGAGCCATGCTCGCCTTCTGCGCGAGCAGCAGATAGATCTGCGCCAGGACCGGGACGTGACGCTCCAGGAACGCATGGACGGCGTCCACGTCACAGGGGGAGATCACCCACTCGTGCCGCGCCTCCCTGAAGAACGCGATCAGCTTCAATATGAGCTCTGCATTCTCGTCGCCCTGACGATCCGTCAGCAGGTCGACCGGGATCTCAACGCGCATCGTTGATCCGATTCGCCTGCGCGTCCGCGAGGGCGCGCACCTCCTCGAAGTCCTCTGCGAAGACTCCCCGCGGCCAGTAGTCGAGGTTACCGAGGGCATCCACTTCGATCTTTCGCAGGGTAGCGGCCCCCTCGGTCTGCTCGACGAAGTAGATCTTCACGTCTTCCGGCGCCAGTTTCCGCTCCGCAACCCGCCGACGCAGTCTGAGGAGGAAGTTCTCGCTGTGCGTCTCCACCAGGAAGCGCACCTGCGACTCCTGTACGGCGTCGACATAGAGATCGGCGATCGCGGCGTGCGCCGAAGGATGGAGATGGAGTTCGGGCTCCTCCACGATCTCGATCACAGGTCCGGCGGGCGACTCCACGCGGTCCGCGGCCCGCTGGATCACTATCGGCAGGAACTGGACCACGCCGGTGCCGACGTCATCGAGGTGGACGACGAGATCGGGGTCGCGCAGGGAACGCAGCTTGGGGATGTACATCCCGGAGCCGACGTCGGTGACTTCGAGGCGCCAGCCGGGCAGGATGTTTTCCAGCAGAGCGTTCACCTCACGGCCGATCAGACCGCGCCCGTACATCTCATCCGCGGCAAGCACACCGAGGGCCTTCTCCCCCCGGTAGCCGACGCTGCCCGGGGCTCTGACCGGAGACCGGAAGAAGCGCTCCGGGCTCTTCCTGAACGGACCCAGATACCGGATCTCGTCAAGGCCTTCCCGAATCAGCCCAGTGACTCCGCGGACACCGCTGACGGAGTCCGGCCAGTCGGCCGGATCGGGCAGCAGCCCGCGAAATCCAACTTTTCCCTCATGGCCGTCGACAAGATAAGCGCGCTTCTCAGGAGAGTAGGCGTCGATGCCGCGGATCCAGGAGATGTTCGCGACCTCCGACCCGCAGGAGATCTCCAACGAGGAAACCAGCTGCGTTCCCTGATTGGCGATGTTCTGGACCTCGGCGGCGGCACTGATGACCTCGCCGCCCTCGATGCCGATCGATGCACCCAGGCGAATGTGCCCATGGGGTGACGAGCCGTGAATCAGATCGGTGAACGAAGGAGTGAAGCCCTGGATCAGATCCAGGTCCAGAGGATACGGGGAGTCGCCGCGGATACCGATGGACAGCAGCGGGAGCGCTCGCACGACGGCGCTCTTGCCGGAATTGTTACGACCCAGCACGATGGTAATCTTGCCGAGCTCCACATCCTGCTTCTCTTTGAAGCAGCGATAGTTCTCCAGCGAGAACCTCTCCAACGACACCTGGGCTCCGTTCGCTCACACCATGTCCGGCGCACGCCGCCCCAACGGCCCGTCGGCGTGGCTACGGCAATACTCTCAGAGGGCGGAAGCTCGGCGCCCGAGTTTCGATCTTCCCCGCTGCACAGATGCTCAACGTCTGCCTCGGAGTTCCAGCTATCCGGCAAGGCCGTGAGCCTCCACACAACAACCCTCCCCCTGGGCTGCAGCGGTGCTGCGCGAGGCTATGGGCCTGAGCTCCAGGAAGGGCAGCGGGCCGATCAGCTCCCCCAGGGCCACGGGCGGGCCCGACCCTGGGACCTCCTGGAACGGGCACGATCGTCATCACCTGCAGCCAGCAACAGCTCCGTCCCCCTTGATGCGGCTTGCGCCGGATGCCTTGTCACATCCGTCAACTTGCGGCGCGCTTGGGCCCGGCATGTCCACCTCCAGGCGGCCACCACCTTCTGAGTGTGTCGCCCCGTGTTTCAGACGGACGCAAGAGCCGCGGTCTACTCGGTTGACGAGTTCACTGGCACCAGTGGCAGCTGGAGTACCCGACGCTCAGCAGCACGGGCACGTCACGGCGCCGCGCCTCGGCGAAGGCCTCGGGCGACCAGGGCCACCAGTCGACGGGGTTGTCGGCGTGCTGGAGGAGGTACGGGGACGTCTCGTGCGCCAGGCGGTTGGGCATGGGCCCATCCTCGCGCACGACACCCGTTCCCGGGCACGCGGAACGCCGGACGGGCCGCCGCGCGGGCGGCTGCCGTCCGGCGTCCGGCGGACTGGGCCCCGGCCTTGCCGGTCAGGACCGGGCCGTGGCCCTGCCCGTCGGGACTAGGCCGTGGCCTTGCCGGTCCCCGGCGCGCCCACGTCGGCGGAGGCGCCCGGCTCGGGGGCCTCCTCGAAGTCCACGCGCTTCATGTGCTTGTTCATGCTCTTCATCAGCAGCCATACGGCTCCGCCGATCAGGGCGAAGACGATGAAGCCGAGCACACCGGGCGTGACCTTGTTCTGATCCAGGTCCTGCGCGGCGAGCGGCAGCGTGGCGGCGAGGGAGGCGGTCGCGCTCATCATGGGGTCAATTGTTGCGGATGCCCGCGAAGAGGTCGTCCTCGGGGAGGGACGTGTCCACGAGCGACTTCGCGAGCTCGTACTCCTCCGTCGGCCAGACCTCGCGCTGGATGTCCATCGGCACCCGGAACCAGCCCCCGTCGGGGTCGATCTGGGTGGCGTGGGCGATCAGGGCCTTGTCGCGGATCTCGAAGAATTCGTCGCAGGGCACGAAGGTGGTCAGGGTGCGGTCGCGGCCCATCGTGTGCCAGCGCTCGAGCCACTCGCCGTACGGGGACTCCATGCCGCGCTCGAGCAGCGCGTCGTGGAGGGCCTGGGTGCGCTGCCGGTTGAAGCCCTGGTTGTAGTAGAGCTTCTGCGGCTGCCAGGGCTCGCCGGCCTCGGGGTAGCGCTCGGGGTCGCCGGCGGCGTCGAAGGCCACCATCGTGATCTTGTGGGTCATGATGTGGTCGGGGTGCGGGTAGCCGCCGTTCTCGTCGTACGTGGTGACCACGTGCGGGCGGAACTCGCGGATCAGCTTCACCAGCCGACCGGCGGCCTCCTCGACGTCCTGCAGCGCGAAGCAGCCCTCGGGCAGCGGCGGCAGCGGGTCGCCCTCGGGAAGACCGGAGTCGACGAAGCCCAGCCACTCCTGCTTGACGCCCAGGATGTCGCGGGCCTCGGCCATCTCCTTGGCGCGGACCTCGTGGATGTGCTCCTCGATGTACGGGTCGCCCTGGAGCTTCGGGTTGAGGATGGAGCCGCGCTCACCGCCGGTGCAGGTCGCGACCAGCACGTCCACCCCCTCGGACACGTACTTGGCCATCGTGGCCGCGCCCTTGCTCGACTCGTCGTCGGGGTGGGCGTGAACGGCCATCATTCGCAGCTGCTCAGTCAAGGCTGGATCCTCAGTCACTGGTTCATGGCCCCTCCCATGGACTTACGGGGCGCCTCCTATAGTGACCGAAGCGGGCGCCGTTTCATTCCGCGTTCACAAACCGGCGCCGAGGAGGGAACGATCATGGCTGCGGAGCAGGGGACGCCGCCCGAGGGCCGCTACGGCCGCTCGGCCGACGCGCGTGCCGACCGCAAGCTGAAGATCGTCGGTGCGGTGCTGGGCGCCGCGCTGCTCGCCTTCGTCGGCTGGGCCGGTGTGCATTACGTCACGAAGACGGACGTCAGCGGTCAGCTGGTGCGTTCCAGGACGATCTCGGACAGCGCCGTGCAGGGTGTGCTGGAGATCCGCAAGGAGAAGGACGCCGTCGCCGTGTGCACGCTGTTCTCGCTGGGCGCGGACGGCTCCGAGGTGGCCCGCAAGGACGTCACCTTCGACCGCCGGGAGACCCACTTCACCGCGCCGGTCACGATCCGGACGACCGCGCACGCCGCCGCGACGCAGCTCGAGGGCTGCCGGACCGCGTCCCGGAGCTGAGCCTCCCGGGGCCGAGCGCCGTAGGGCCGAGCCTCCCGGAGCCGCGGGCCGAGCCCGCGCGGTTGCGGATCGGGGCGATTCGGGGCACCGCGCGTCGCGCATGTCACTACGCGTTGCGCACCCCCTTCTGACCTGCATTGACGTGATTCTTGCGCGCTTCCTCCCGCTTACTCCTTCCCCCTTTCCGGACGTAATTGTTAGGCTCGTGGTTTCGCCCCGCTTTGAAGGTGCACCCTTCTGAGTAGGGCGTTCATTTGTATCGAGATGTACCCCCAGCATTCCCCCAGTACCGACGAGGAGCACCTGTGACCCAGACCAGCGACAACGTCACCTGGCTGACTCAGGAGGCGTACGACCAGCTCAAGGCCGAGCTGGAGTACCTGTCTGGTCCCGCTCGCACCGAGATCGCGGCAAAGATCGCGGCGGCCCGCGAGGAAGGTGACCTGCGAGAGAACGGCGGTTACCACGCGGCCAAGGAGGAGCAGGGCAAGCAGGAGCTCCGCGTGCGCCAGCTGACGCAGCTGCTCGAGGCCGCGAAGGTCGGCGAGGCCCCCGAGGCCGACGGCGTGGTGGCGCCGGGCATGGTCGTCACCATCGCCTTCGACGGCGACCCGGACGACACGCTGCGGTTCCTGCTGGCCTCGCGCGAGTACGCCAGCTCGGACATCGAGACGTACTCCCCGCAGTCCCCCCTGGGCACCGGCGTGAACGGCAAGAAGATCGGCGAGGACGCCGAGTACGAGCTGCCGAACGGCCGCAAGGCCAAGGTCCGCATCCTCGACGCCAAGCCCTACACCGGCTGACGTTCCCGGATACCGGCCGAAGGCCCCGGACCCCCCGCACAGGGGGACTCCGGGGCCTTCGTCGTACCGATCCCGGGCGAGGCCCTACGCGGTCGCCGAGCGGTACTTCCGCACCGCCAGCCCCCGGAAGATCGCGATGATCACCACGGACCAGATC
This sequence comes from Streptomyces lilacinus, assembly GCA_000715685.1. GTDB lineage: Bacteria > Actinomycetota > Actinomycetes > Streptomycetales > Streptomycetaceae > Streptomyces > Streptomyces lilacinus. The sequence continues at coordinate 11,846 of KL569393.1, read as the reverse complement.
AGCGACGCCCACACCGGGTGCTGCATCGGCCACGCCGCCGGCACCGGGTAGCCCGGTGGCAGGTTGCCGAAGAGCTCGCGGGCCGCCTGGACCGTGGCGCTGAAGGGGTTCCACTCCGCGATCGTGCGCAGAACGGTGGGCATGTTGTCGGCGGGCACGAAGGCGTTGGAGATGAACGTCAGCGGGAAGAGCCAGATCAGCCCGCCCGACGTGGCCGCCTCCGGGGTGCGCACCGACAGCCCGATCAGCGCGCCGATCCAGGAGAAGGCGTACCCGAGCAGGAGCAGCAGGGCGAAGCCGCCCAGTGCCCGTGGCACCCCGTCGTGGACGCGCCAGCCGACGACCACCGCGACGATCGCCAGCACCACGAGGGTGAGGGCGGTCTGCACCAGGTCGGCGAGCGTCCGGCCGGTGAGGACGGCCCCGCGCGCCATGGGCAGCGAACGGAAGCGGTCGATGAGGCCCTTGTGCATGTCGTCCGCGATGCCCGCGCCCGCGCCGGCCGTGGCGAAGGTGACGGTCTGCGCGAAGATGCCCGCCATCAGGAACTCGCGGTACAGGCTCGGGTCCGTGCTGCCGCCGACGGCGATGGAGCCGCCGAAGACGTAGCTGAACAGCACCACGAACATGATCGGCTGCACGAGGCCGAAGACGACCACCTCGGGTATCCGCCGCATCCGAATGAGGTTCCGCCGGGCGACGACGAGGGAGTCGCGCACGGACTGGACGGCGCCGCCGCGGGCCGTGGGCACGGGCCGCCGGGAGAGGGTGCCACCGGCCACGGTCATGTCTCCGCCTCCCGCTTGACGACCTCCTGCTTCACGGCCTCCTGCTTCATTGCGTCCGCCGGCCCGGGCTCCCCGCTCCCCACGTCGTCGGCCGCCTCCGCGGCGTGCCCGGTGAGGGAGATGAAGACGTCGTCCAGGGTCGGGCGGCGCAGCGCGATGTCGTCGATCTCGATGCCGTGGGCGTCCAGTTCGCGGATGACCTCGGCGAGCAGTCTGGCGCCGCCGGACACGGGCACGGTGACCTTGCGGGTGTGCTCCTCGACGGTGGGCTCGCCCTTGCCGAAGGCGCGGATGACCTCGAGGGCGGGGGTGATGTGGGCGCGCTCGTGCACGACGAGCTCCACGCGCTCGCCGCCGGTGCGCGCCTTGAGCTGGTCGGAGGTGCCGCGGGCGATGACCCTGCCGTGGTCGATCACGCAGATGTCGTGGGCGAGGTGGTCGGCCTCCTCCAGGTACTGCGTGGTGAGCAGCAACGTCGTGCCGCCGGCGACGAGTTCCTGGATGACCTCCCACAGCTGCTGGCGGTTGCGGGGGTCCAGGCCCGTGGTCGGCTCGTCCATGAACATCACGGGCGGGCTGACGACGAGGGCGGCGGCGAGGTCGAGGCGGCGGCGCATGCCGCCGGAGTAGGTCTTGGCGGGCCGGTCGGCGGCGTCGGCGAGGTGGAAGCGCTCGAGCAGCTCGACCGAGCGCGCCTTGGCGTCGCGCTTGCCCAGTTGGTAGAGCCGGCCCACCATCTCCAGGTTCTCGCGGCCCGTCAGGTACTCGTCGACGGCGGCGAACTGGCCGGACAGGCCGATGGCGTGGCGGACCTCGTTGGGTTTCTTCAGGACGTCGAGGCCGGCGACCACGGCCCTGCCGCGGTCGGGCCTGATGAGGGTGGTGAGTACGCGTACGGCGGTGGTCTTGCCGGCGCCGTTGGGTCCGAGCAGTCCCAGAACCGTTCCTTCCGGGACGTCGAGATCAACGCCGTCCAGAGCCCTGACGTCGCCGAAGGTCTTGACCAGGCCTTCGGCGTATATAGCGCCTGGCATGGATGTTCTCCCCGTTTGGGTGACGTAATAGTCGATTTTACGTTCAGCGTCGGTGTTTCGCGCTGTGAATGAATGCCACCGGATATTGCCCGTATACGCGATTTACGCAGGGCTATGCGGGGCTATTCACGAGGCACTCGATAGCCCGCCCGGCACAGGGCGCGGCGCACCTCCGCGCAGTGCTCCGGGCCCGTGGTCTCCAGGTGCAGCTCGACCTCGACCTCGGTGAGTCCCAGGCGGGGGTCGGTGCGGTCGTGGGTGACGTCGACGACGTTGGCGTTCACGGCGGAGATCACCTCCAGCCTGTCTCTTATACACGAGGTAGCGGCCCGCGGCGGCCATGCCGTGCCGCAGCACGCGCTGCAGCAGCAGCCCGTCGACGTTGCCGCCCGACAGCACGGCGACGACCGGGCCGGGGTACGCCGACGGGCGGGCCAGCAGCGCGGCCACCGGGGCCGCGCCCGCGGGCTCCACCACCAGCTTCGCCCGTTCCAGGCAGAACAGCAGGGCCTCGGCGACGGCGTCCTCGGAGACCGTGCACACCTCGTCGACCAGCGCCTGGACCAGCGGGAACGGCACGTCGCCGGGACGGGCGACGTTGATGCCGTCCGCCATGGTCACCGGCGCCTCGAGGGTCACCGGGCGGCCGGCGGCCAGCGAGGGCGGGTAGGCCGCGGCGCCCGCCGCCTGCACGCCGACGATCCGTACGTCCGGCCGCAGCGACTTGACCGCGACCGCGATGCCGGCGACCAGCCCGCCGCCGCCCACGGCCACCACGATCGTGCGCACCTCGGGGCACTGCTCGAGGATCTCCAGCCCGACGGTGCCCTGGCCCGCGACGACGTCCGGGTGGTCGTAGGGGTGGACGAGGACGGCCCCGGTCCGCTCGGCGTGCGCGCGGGCCGCCCGCAGCGCGTCGTCCAGCCCCCTGCCGCCGAGGCGCACGTCGGCGCCGTAGTCGCGGGTGGCGGCCACCTTGGGCAGCGGCGCGCCCTCGGGCATGAACACCGTGGACCGCACGCCCAGCAGGGCGGCCGCGAGGGCCACGCCCTGGGCGTGGTTGCCGGCGCTGGCGGCGACGACGCCCGTCGCGCGCTCCTCGGGCGAGAGGCCGGCGATGCGCACGTAGGCGCCCCGGATCTTGAAGGAGCCGGTGCGCTGGAGGTTCTCGCACTTGAGGTGGACCGGCGCGCCCACCAGGGCGGACAGGTGGCGGCTGGGCTCCAGGGCGGTGGTCGTGGCGATCCCCGACAGCGTCCCGCGGGCCCGGCGCACATCGCCGGGGGAGAGCGGTCCGGCGGTCATGGGCCCAGTATCCCGCCGGCCGGAACCGGCTGGAACCGGCCACCCGGGCCGCGTCCGTACCAGCCCTAAACGGGGTGTTCCGGGCGCCGCATACATACATACCGACCGGTTTGCGGAGCACTGGTACAAGCGGGCGCGAGGCCGCGTACTCTGTCCCCCATTCTCAGCAGTTCGCACCCCGTCCCTGCCCGCCGTACGAAGTGAGCCCCAGGCCATGCCCACCCATCAGGACATGACGACCGACCTCGCCCCCGGTGTCCTCGACGCCCTCCAGCACCAGGTGGCCGTCTTCGCGCGCCGCGCGGAACAGACCCGCCTCGGCGGCGTCGGCCGGGTGCACAACTCCATGGACCGCGCCGCCTACCTCCTGCTCAACCGCCTCGACCAGGAAGGCCCCATGGGCGTCAAGGCGCTCGCCGGGGGCATGGGCATCGACTCCTCCACCGTCACCCGCCAGGTGGCCCCGCTCGTCGACACCGGCCTGGTCAAGCGCACCTCGCACCCCGAGGACGGCCGCGCCGTGGTCCTGCAGCTCTCGCCGCGCGGCAAGGCCCGCCTCGAGGAGGTGCGCGCCTCGCGGCGCGAGCTGATGGCCCAGTGCACCGACGGCTGGTCCGAGGACGAGCGGGACGTCTTCTGCTCCCTGCTGACCCGCTTCAACGCCGCGCTGTCCCACATCCACTTCGGCCAGCCCGCCCCGGTGCCGCCCGTCGGCTGAGCCGTACCGCAGGACGCGGCGCCGCAGGGCGCCGTACCGCAGGACGCAGTACCGCAGGACCACGTACCGCAGGACCCGGCCCTGAACGCGAAAACGGCGGAGGGCCGGATTTCTCCGGCCCTCCGCCGTGGGCGAGCGGGGTCGAGCGGGGTGTCTAGCCCAGCGCCTGCTTCAGGTCCGCCAGCAGGTCGTCCGCCGACTCGATGCCGACCGAGGCGCGCACCAGGTCCGCCGGGACCTCCAGCGCGGAACCCGCCACCGACGCGTGGGTCATGCGGCCCGGGTGCTCGATGAGCGACTCGACGCCGCCCAGCGACTCGCCGAGGGTGAACAGCTCGGCGCGGTTGCAGACCTGCACCGCCGCCTCCTCGCCGCCCGCGACGCGGAAGGACACCATGCCGCCGAAGGCGCGCATCTGCTTGGCCGCGACCTCGTGCAGCGGGTGCTCGGGCAGGCCCGGGTAGTAGACCTGCGTCACCTTCGGGTGCGCGACCAGCATCTCCACCACGCGCTCGGCGTTGGCCGTGTGCCGGTCCATGCGCACCGCGAGGGTCTTGATGCCGCGCAGCGTCAGCCAGGCGTCGAACGGCCCGGCCACCGCGCCCATCGCGTTCTGGTGGTAGGCCAGCTCCTCGCCCAGACCGGCGTCGGCCGTGATCAGTGCGCCGCCGACGACGTCGGAGTGGCCGCCCATGTACTTGGTCGTGGAGTGGACGACGACGTCCGCGCCCAGCGCCAGCGGCTGCTGCAGGTAGGGGCTGGCGAAGGTGTTGTCCACCACCAGCTTCGCCCCGGCCTCGTGCGCGACGCCCGCGACGGCAGCGATGTCGGTGATGCCCAGCAGCGGGTTGGAGGGGGTCTCCACCCAGACCGCCTTGGTCTGCGGGCGGATCGCGGCGCGCACCGCCTCCGGGTCGGAGGTGTCGGCGACGGACCACTCCACGCCCCAGCGGCCCACGACCTTCGCGAAGAGCCGGAACGTGCCGCCGTAGGCGTCGTTCGGGATGACCACGTGGTCGCCGGGCGCCAGCAGCGTGCGCAGCAGGCAGTCCTCGGCCGCCAGGCCGGAGGCGAACGCGAGACCCCGGACGCCGCCCTCGAGGGCCGCCAGGTTCTCTTCCAGGGCGGTACGGGTGGGGTTGGCGCTGCGGCTGTACTCGTAGCCGCCGCGCAGGCCGCCGACGCCGTCCTGCTTGTAGGTGGAGACTTGGTAGATGGGCGGGACGACCGCGCCGGTCTGCGGGTCCGCCTCCTGCCCGGCGTGGATCGCCAGGGTCTCGAAGCTGTGCTGGTCGCTCATTCACCCGAGGGTAGTGCCCGTTCGCCCGAACGCTCCTGTTCACTTGTAACCGGCGGATGAACGATTCGCCGTTTTGCCGCGTTGTACGGTCGTCGCCCCTGTCCTCGCCTCTCCTTTTCAGCCTTCCAGCCGTTTTCCAGCCACAGGACGCCTCATGGAGTTTCTGCTCATCCTGCTCGCCGTAGTGATCGTCTGCGGGTTCGTCGCGGTGCCCGCGGCGCGCCGCCTCAGGGCCGCCCAGGACGCCGCGCGGGGCGCCGGGGCGGCCGTCGACCCCACCGGCGCCCACGGCTTCGTACCGCCGGAGCAGTTGGACGTGCGGCTGCCCGGCCCCGACCCGGAGCTGCTGACGGGAGACAGCGGGTGCAGACGCTGGCGGGCGCGGCCGCGCAGGAGCTGGCCGAGGCGCCGGGCGCGGGCGGGATGTGGCTGCGCCACTGGCGCGTGGTGGCCCCCGAGGACGCGGGCGGCGCGGCGGTGCAGGCCGAGTTCCTCGTCCAGCAGGCGATGCGGGACCCGTCCTCGCAGGACTTCCGGATGATCCTCGAGGAGGCCCGTACGGTCTGCGCCGAGGCCGCCCGCCTCGCGCCGGACGACGTCGTCCCGCACATCGTCGAGCTGGGCGTGGCCCGGGGGCTGGGCGCGAGCGAGGCGGAGTTCCAGTCCCTGTGGGAGACGGTGGTCTCCCGCGCACCGGGGCACATGGGCGCGCACCTGGCGGCGCTGCGCTACTGGAGCGCCAAGTGGCACGGCTCGCGGGACCAGGCCGAGGCCTTCGCCCGCCGCGTGGCGGCCGGCGCGCCGGAGGGCAGCCTGCTGCCCGCGCTGCCGCTGTTCGCGGTCTTCGACCACCTGCCCGACGTGCAGCTGGTGCGCAGCCTCTTCCAGAGCGCGGTGATCGTCGACGCGATCGAGGGCGCCCGGTTCGCGGTGGCGCACGCGCCGGAGAACCACCCCGTACTGCCGCACGTCCGCCACCTGCTGGTGTGGTTCCTGGTGCGCGCCGAGCGCTACGAGGAGGCGCTGGAGCAGCTGCGGAAGGTCGACGGCCACATCGGCGCGATCCCGTGGACGTACGAGCAGGACCCGGTCGCCGCGTACACGGCCTACCGGGCGATGGCGGTGGCGGGGGCGGCGCGGGGCTGAACCCGGCCTGTACGGAGGCGGGGCGCCGTGATGCGACCGATTCGGCGCCCGGCGAAATTCCCGATACGAACCCCCGAATCGCACATACGATCCCCTCACTCCATATTTCCGACCCTGTGGGGGGACTCCGCCCTGTGGGCACCTCACTGCGCGCGCTGCGCGCACTCGTCCTCTTGGCCGGCTTCTACCTGCTCGCCCTCGCCGTGCTCGGCGTGCTCGTGGGCGCCGGCGTCGCGGCCGCGCTCTGGGCACCGACCGCCGCCGCGCTGAAGGTGGGCGTCGTCGCCGTGCTGCTCGGCGTTCCGATCGTCCGAGGGCTGTTCCTGCTCCGTACGCCCGCGGCCGGCGACCACGGACTGCCCGTCACCGAGGCGGACCAGCCCGAACTGTGGCGCACCGTCCGCTCCGTCGCCCGCGAGGCCGGCACCCGGGCGCCCGACACCATCCGTCTCACCGGCGACGTGAACGCCTCCGTCGCCGAGGACACCCGGATGCTGGGCCTGCTGCCCGGACCGCGCCGCCTCCACCTGGGCCTGCCGCTGCTGACCGGCCTCACCGAACCCCAGCTGCACGCCGTGCTCGCCCACGAGTTCGCCCACTACAGCCACACCGACACCCGCCTCGCCGGCATCACCCTGCGCGGGCGCGACGCCGTGCTGCGCACCCTGGAGGCGTTCCACGAGCGCGAGCAGCGGCGCGTCGGCAAGGAACGGGCCCGGCAGGAGAAGGCCGCGGCCAAGGCCGTCCGCAAGGGCCGCGAGGCCAAGGAGGTCGACGCCTCCGGCGCCGGACTCGGCTACCGCCTGATGGCCAAGCC
>KL569393.1:3308-4518 GCA_000715685.1 Streptomyces lilacinus | reverse complement strand
ATGTGTATAAGAGACAGGTTCTACCTGCGCGCCACGCACAGCGTCGGCCGGCGGCAGGAGCTCGCCGCCGACCGGTTCGCGGCCCGCGTCGCCGGCCGCGACGCGACGGCCTCGGCGCTGCGGGAGACCGCCGCCCTCGACGCGGCCCACGACTTCTACATGAGCCGCTACGCCACCATGGGCGTCGCCGCCGGCCTCCTCCCGCCCCGCGGCGAGGTCTTCGGCGGCCTGCGCCGGCTCCTCGCCGACCCCGAGCGCCGCGACGGCCTCGAGGAGCTGCGCGCCGAACTGCCGGACGAGGAACCGTCCCCGTACGACTCCCACCCGCCGATTGCCGAACGCGTCCGGCTGATCGAGGCCCTGTCGGCCGACGGCCGTACGACCGCCTCCGACACGGCACGGCCCGCGCTCGCGCTTCTCCAGGACCCCGATCGAATCCTGGCCGAGCTGGAGGGCGTGGTCCTCACGCCCGAGGCGCTGGCCCTGGAGCGCGCGGACTGGCCGGAGCTGACGCACCGTGCGGTGCACGCGCTGACGGAGGCGGGGGCGGAGCCGCTGCGCGCCGCGTTGGCCGCGGTCGCGGGCCGGGCCGGCGGCGCGGCAGCTGACCTGGCGGCGCTGCTCGAGGCCGCCGACACCGGGCGGCTGTGGCAGGTCGCCGACCACCTGCCCAAGTCGCCCGAGGCCGCCCGGGCCACGGGCCGGGCGGCGCGCGAGTTCCTGCGCCCCGCCCTGTACGCGGGGGTGTGCCGGCTGACCGAACTGGCCCTGGTCGAGACGGCCGGCGCCCGCTGGGAGCTGTCCTGGTCGGGCCCGGCGCCGCTGCGACTGCCGGCCGGGAAGGCGCGGGAGGCGGAGGCGGCTGGGACGGGTGAGACCGCTGAGACGGCTGAGGAGGCTGAGGAGGCGATCGCGGACGCGGTGCGCCGGGCCGTCTCCGACGTCCCCGACACGGCACCCCTGCGCGCCCTGCTGAGCACTTCCTCCCCCTCTCTTTCTCTCTGACTCTCTGATCGGATCGCTCTCTCCCCATGCCCCTTCTGCTCATCGTCGTCATTGCCCTGGCCGTCTTCTTCTGGGTGAGGTCCAGACGGCGCGCGGCTCCGTCGGCCGCCCAGCTGGCCGCCGAGGGCTGGCTGCCGCCGGAGCGGCAGAACACCGACCGCGCCCGCCCGGACCCCGAGGCGGAGGCCGTACTGGCGGCCCTCTC
>KL569393.1:895-3054 GCA_000715685.1 Streptomyces lilacinus | reverse complement strand
CACCGGCACCGACTGGGAGCGACGCTCCCAGCTGGCCGGGATCATCGCGGCGAAGGCGGCCGAGGAGGACTCCTGGCTGCGGGAGTGGGAGGCGGCGCACCCCGACGACCCGGGCGCGGCCGTCGTCAAGGCCGACGCGAAGGTGATCGTGGCCGGAGAGCTCCGCGGCACGGCCTGGGCCAAGGACACCACCGCCGAGCAGTTCGCGGGCTTCCACCGGATGCTCCGGGAGGCCCGGGAGGACTTCGCCCGGGCCGTGGCCCTGGCCCCGGCCGACGACCCCACCCCGTACCTCCTGCAGATCTCTCTCTACAAGGGCCTGGGCGCGCCGCACGAGGCGATGCGGGAGCTGTGGGCCGAGGTGACCGGCCGCGCCCCGTACCACTACGAGGCCCACTGGTACGCGCTCTGGTACTGGTACCCGCGCTGGCACGGCTCCGAGGAACTGGCCCGCGGGTTCGCGGGCCAGGCGGCGGCCACGGCCCCGGCGGGCAGTCTGCTGACCATGTTCCCGCTGCTCTACTGGTACGACCACCTCGACGACGAGGCGCCGGACGTCGCCTACCGCTCGGTGGACCTGACGGCGATGATCGACGCGGCGCTGATCGACGTCGCGGCGGCCCGACCGGCCCACCCCCGGCTGACGGAGGTGCGCCACCTGCTCGCGTACTTCCTGGTCAAGCAGGAGCGGTACGCGGAGGCCGTGGAGCAGTTCCGGCTGGTCGACGGCCACGTGGGGGCCGTGCCGTGGCGCTACTACAACGACCCGGCCCGGGCCTTCTGCCACCACCGCGACAAGGCGATCGCCGCCGCCCGCCGCGGTCGCTGACGCGCGGAATCTCCGGCCCGGTCCGTACGTTCTTGTCGACGGACCGGGCCGAACGGCCGGACCGGATCGCCAGAGCCGAGGAGAGCGAGAGCCCGATGTTCCCGAACCACCACCGGAACCACCTCCACCTCCCCACCCCCGAGCAGGCCCTCCCCGGCCGCCCGTCCCCCGCCCACGCGATCCCCGACCGCCACACGGTCCTCGGCACCCCCCTCTCCGGCCCCTACCCCGAGGGCCTCGAGGTCGCCGACTTCGGCCTGGGCTGCTTCTGGGGCGCCGAGCGCAAGTTCTGGCAGACGCCCGGCGTGTGGACGACCCTGGTCGGCTACCAGGGCGGCCACACCCCGCACCCCACCTACGAGGAGGTGTGCAGCGGCCTGACCGGCCACGCCGAGGTGGTCCGCGTGGTCTTCGACCCGTCCCTCGTCTCCTACGAAACCCTGCTCAAGCTCTTCTGGGAGTCCCACGACCCCACCCAGGGCAACCGCCAGGGCAACGACGTCGGCACCCAGTACCGCTCGGCGATCTACACCCACTCCCCCGCCCAGCAATCCACCGCCGAGTCCTCCCGCACCGCCTACCAGTCCGTTCTCCATGCCTCCGGCTACGGCCCCATCACCACGGCCGTCCTCCCGGCGGGCCCCTTCTACTACGCGGAAGCGCATCACCAGCAGTACTTGGACAAGAACCCGGGCGGCTACTGCGGCATCGGCGGGACGGGCGTGAGCTGCCCGATCGGCGTGGCGAAGGCTGACAGCTGAGCCTTTTCCGGCTGCGCAGGTCAACACCGTCGGCCACCCTCATGGGTGAATCGTGTGGAAAGCGGCGCTATGCCGCCGACGTCCCTGCTGTCCTGGACGCACCCCGCAACCAAGGGGGCGGCATGCGAAGCAGGAGGCGGCTCATGCGGCTTTCACGACGCACCACACCGGTAACGCCCCAAGTCCAAGGCCAAGGCAGCCCAGGCACGGCGAGCGGGCTCCTCGCGCGCAGAGTCGGAGTCGGGCTGACCGTCGCTCTTCTGGCGCTGCCCGGGCTCGCCGCCGGCACCACCGCCGCGGCCGCCGGGCACCGCGCCGCCGCGCCCTCGGGCGACTACTGCGCCCCGCGGGAGAGCTTCTACGGATCGGGCCAGTACACCTACGCCGAGGCGCAGGTGTGCCTGCGGTTCGGGTCCGGCGGTGGCAACGAGGTGCGGGTGAACAACACCAACCCTCAGTACTACTGGGGCAGCTCCTGGTACTACGCCAGCAGCAGCTACCCCGCCACGTGGAGCGCCAGTGGCACCGTGAGCAAGGGCGGCCAGTCGGGGAGCTACTCCCTCCAGGTC
>KL569393.1:0-572 GCA_000715685.1 Streptomyces lilacinus | reverse complement strand
ATGTGTATAAGAGACAGGCTGCGGTTCGTACAGCGTCACCATGGCGTTCCGCCAGGTCGGTCCGTACTGGGGACAAGACCAGGCCATCGACTCCGGTCAGCGCACGTACACCATCGCCGTGCCGTGCACGTGAGCCGGTGATCAGAGGGCGTCCGTCTCGGCGCGCATCTTGTCGGCCAGCTCGCGCGGGTCGTAGCCGGACGGGACGCCCTCGACGAGGACGATGTCGCCCGTGATGTGGTCGGTGCGCAGCGGGATGATCTCCTGGTAGGCGGGCGAGTCGTACCACGCGCGGGCCTCGGCCATGCCGGGGAAGCCGATCAGCACCAGGCCGCCGAGCCAGGCCCCCTCGCGGACCTCCACCGGGACGCCGTGGACGAGGAAGGCACCGCCGTAGGGGTCGAGGGTGGCCTGGATCCTCTCGATGTACTCGATGACGTCGCGGTGGGGGCGCGGGTTCCGGGCCTCGAGGCGGCCGAGGGCGTAGGCAACCATGTCTGATCCTCAGAGAGTTGTCGTTGTGGGGGGCTGGCTTCAACTCTGCCGAGCGGCCGCATCGGCGTCCATTACCC
>KL569392.1:13701-20915 GCA_000715685.1 Streptomyces lilacinus | reverse complement strand
CCTTGGCGTCCTTGGCGTCCTTAGTGTCCTTGGCGTCGCCCTCGGCCTTCGGCCGGTCGGTGCCGAAGGTGGCCGTGGGCCGGTCGGCGGCAGGCTTCTTCGGCGCATCCGCGTCGGATGCGCTCTTGTCCGCCTTGTCCGCGTCGGAGTCACCCTTGGGCGCGTCCTCGGCCTTCGGCCGGACGGTGCCGAAGGCAGCGGTCGGCCGATCGGCGGCAGGCTTCTTCGCCGCGGCGGACTCGTCCTTGGCCGTGTCATCGGCCTTCGGCCGGACCGTGCTGAAGACGGCCGTGGGCTGGTCAGCGGCAGGCTTCTTCGGCGCGTCGGCGCCGGGCTCGCCCTTGGGCGCGCCATCGGCCTTCGGCCGATCGGCGGAAGGCTTCTTCTCGGCAGCGCCCTTGTCTGCCGCTACGTCACCAGGCGCGGGGAAAACCTCGGTCGGCTGGTCGGCACCGGCCTTCGCGGCAGGGGTGGCGGCAGGGGTGGCGGCAGGGGTGGCGGCCTCGTCGGAGGCCGCCTCGTCGTCCTCGTCCGCACCGGCCACCCAGGCCGCCACCGCGGCCTTCAGCCGGGCGTCGCCCTTCTGGCCACTGCCACTGCCACTGCCACTGCCGGCACCGTCGCCGGCACCCTCGCCGTCACTGTCGCCGGCCGCCGAGGCCCCCGGCTTCGGCGCAGGCGCCTGGAAGACCCCGAGCCTCGGGTCGCGTTCGTTGCCAGCCGTACCAGTGGTGCCAGTCGTCTCCCCCGACGACTTCCGCTGCTCCGACTTGTCGGGGGACTCGCCCGCCACCGATGCCTCCTCGAATTTCCGCGCCGTACACCGAGGCGGGGCGACAAGCCGCCCCGCTGCCCGGATCATCTCAACGTCTATCAGTGTCCTCTGCCGCCGTCGCGCCAGGGCACGGCCGGGGGCTCAGCGTGCTGCGTCCGCGTTCGTACGCCTTCACCCACGTGCAAGACGAGACGACATACCTACCGGTTCCCACACGAAGTCACCACGCGCTCTCGACAGACCAATGTGAGAGGGGTCACCCTGTCACTCATCCACGCGGGGAGGCATGGATGGGCAGGAGCCGCAGAACAATTCCGGAGGAGCTTCTGCTGCTCGCCCTGGACCCGGCCACCGGGACCACGGCGCAGCCGCAGTCGCTCGACCTCGGTCTCGCCGGGGCACAGCTCGTCGAGCTGGCCCTGGCCGGACGGATAGCCCCAGACGGGGATCGTATCGCCGTGGTCCACCCACGGCCGACAGGTGATCCGACCCTGGACACCGCGCTCGAGCTGCTGCGTCGCCGCGGCAGCCCGGTCCGGGCCGTCCACTGGATCGGCGGGCCCCGACTGGGGCTGCGCCAGACGTATCTCACGCACCTGGAGCGGTGCGGCATGGTGCATGCCGTGGCGGGCCAGATGTGCGGGGTGCTGCCGACGACTCGTTACCAGGCGACGGAGACGGCCATCAGCCGGGAGATCAGGGCCCGGCTGGACAGCGCGATCCGCACCGGCGTGCCGCCGGACCCGCGGACCGCGGCGCTCGCCGCGCTGGCCCACGCGGTCGGTCTCGGCAAGCACCTCTACCCCGGCAACGAGGGCCGTTCCTCGCGGTCCCGGCTCCGGGACCTGATCAGGCACGACCCCATGGGCGGCCTCGTGGCCCACGCCGTGATGGACGTGCAGAACGGCGTCGCGGCCCAGCCGCGCCGGGCCCCGGCCGCGGCGGCATCCGGGGGCAGCGGCGGCGGTTCGGGGCGCAGGGGCGCCGTACGGCCGTCGGTCGCGGCGGCGTCGGTGACCTCCGGGCAGCCGGCCGCGCACCGCGGCGGCGTGATGGCCCGCGTCGGCGCCTCGTGAAACGGTTCAGCAACCCCCGGCGGCACTGACCGCCGACACCCAACCCACCGGAAACACCGACCCATCGATACGGAACACCCAGCACCAACCGCACCGCCGCAGCGCGCGGGGTGGCGGGCCGGACCGTCCCGGACGGCGGTACGGTCCACCGCCCCGCGCGCGCGTCGGTATGCCCCGGCGCGCCCAAGCGCATGCGCGCCTACGTCACTTGCAGTCGCGCGCCGGCCGCATCGCACGGGCTCGGTGTAAGCATTTTCCAGCGCCGCCCCGGCCAGTGGTGGCAGGCTGCGGAGCAGGAGACAGCAGCATGACGGAGCCGGAGGTGCGTCCCGTGGCGTCCAGTGTCAACCCCACCGTAAGGCGGCGCCGATTGGGGCAGGAGCTGCGCAAGCTCCGTGAGCTCAAGGGCATGACCGCCGAGGAGGTGGCCGAGCGGCTGCTGGTCTCGCAGTCGAAGATCAGCCGCTTGGAGAACGGCCGCCGCAGCATCAGCCAGCGCGATGTCCGCGATCTGTGCGGCGTGTACGGGGTCGAGGACCACCGCATCGTCGATTCGCTGATGCAGATGGCGAAGGAGTCGCGCCAGCAGGGCTGGTGGCACGCCTTCGGCGACATTCCCTACAGCGTGTACATCGGACTCGAGACCGACGCGGCGTCGTTGCGGGTGTACGAGGCCTCGCTCGTGCCCGGCCTGCTCCAGACGCCGAACTACGCCAGTGCCGTGACCGAGGGCTCGTGGCCGGAGGCGACGACGGCGGACGTGGAGCGGCGCGTCCAGGTGCGGATGCGGCGCCAGGAGCGGATCACCGATCCGGAGAACCCGCTGCGGCTGTGGGCGGTCATCGACGAGTCCGCGTTGCGCAGGATCGTGGGCAGCAATTCCATCATGCGCGAACAGATGGAGCATCTCGTCGAGTTCAGCATGCAACCGCACATCACCGTACAGGTGCTGCCGTATTCGGTGGGCGCGCATCCGGGGATGTACGGGAAGTTCTCCATCCTCGAATTCCACGACCCGCAGGACGCGAGCACGGTCTATCTCGAGGGAATCACCAGCGATCTCTATCTCGAGAAGCCGAACGACGTCCAGGCGTACAGCGTGATGTACGAGCATTTGCGGATGCAGGCCCTCAACGCCGAGGACTCGCGGCGCTTCATGCTGCAGGTCGCCGAGGACTGGGCGGTGGACGGCGACGGTTGAGGCCGGCCGGTTGGCCCAGGCGGCCGGTGGAGGCGGAACGGTACACCTCACCCCCTCCCCGAGGAAGGGGTAAAGGGAATTGCCATCCGGTCGAGTGAAGCACCCGTTCGCCACGTGATGTTGGCGCGTAACGTCGTGGACCTCGGGAAGCCGGTGTTCTGATCCGACCAGACAGTTCTCGGCCGTATCCCGGACCGTTCCCGGCAGCACTCACAGGCATCGGAGCAAGCAATGGCGATTCAGCAGGGAAAGACCACGTGGCGGAAGTCCTCCTACTCGCTGGCCAACGGCGACTGCGTGGAGGTCGCCTCCCCGCTCGTACGGTCCATCGCGGTCCGTGACTCCAAGGACCCGCAGGGCCCGGCCCTCTCCTTCTCCACGGAGTCCTGGTCCGCGTTCGTGACGACCGTCAACGACGGCGCGCGTTCCTTCTGATTGACCGCGGACTGACCGCTGATTGACCGCTGATTGACTGCGGATCGCCCGGCACAGCGACTAGCACCGCCGTATCGATACTTCCGCACAGACACAGAGCCCTCTCGCCTGGTGAGCGCCGTCCCGGCCGAGAGGGCTCCGTCATGCCCGCTGCAGAACCCTTTCGGCCGCGCCGACGGGCTCGACGACGTGGCGGCCCCTGCGACGTGGCCGGCCCCTACGACCGCGGGTACCGCGCCAGCCAGGCGGCCGACGCGCCGTTCGGCCCGTGCAGGGCGGGCCCCTGCGTCAGCTCCATGGCGAAGTCGTCGGCGAGCTCGAGGATCGTCGCCCGCCCCTCCAGCTCGGCCACCCAGCCCGGCGGCAGCGCCGTCTCGCCGTGCAGGGCGCCCAGGAGGTTGCCGCAGAGGGAGCCGGTCGAGTCGGAGTCGCCGCTGTGGTTGACCGCGAGCAGCAGCCCGTGGCGTACGTCCTCGGCGACGAGCGCGCAGTACAGCCCGATCGCCAGGGCCTCCTCCGCCACCCACCCCGCGCCCAGCGACTGGACGCGCTCGGGGGACGGCAGGCCCTGGCGGACGAGGGACAGGGCCTGTCGCAGCGCGCGCGACGTCTCCTCGTGGCCCGGCCGGGCCGCCAGCAGGTCGAGGGCCCGCGCGGTGGCGGTCTCCAGCCCCTCGCCGCGCACGGCGCCCTGCACGACGACCGCGAAGGCGCCGGCCGCGAGCCGGCCCGAGGGGTGGCCGTGGGTCTGGGCGGCGCACTCGTCCGCGAGCTGGAAGACGTGCGCGGGGTCCCAGTCCACCAGCAGCCCGAAGGGGGCGGAGCGCATGACCGCGCCGCAGCCCTTGGAGTCGGGGTTCCTGGGCGCACCGGGGGTGCCCATGCGGGGGTCGGCGAGGCCGGACAGGCAGGCGTTGCCGGGCGCGCGCCGCGCGTACAGCCACTCCTCGCCGGCCAGCCAGCCGGCGTCGCTCACCCGCTCGTCCGGCCCCCAGCCCCGCTGGGTGGCGGCCCAGCGCAGGTGCGCACGGTGGACGTCGGTGGGCGGGTGCCAGGCGCCGGTGTCGCGGCGCACGTGGGCCCGGACGAGCCCTTCCGCCGTGAACAGCGTCATCTGGGTGTCGTCGGTGACCGCCCCGCGCCGCCCGTAGGCCGGCACGTAGTCGGTCACCCCCTGCGGGCCGTGGGCGGCGCGGATCTCGTCGAGGGAGTCGAACTCGATCCCCGCGCCCAGCGCGTCCCCGATCGCGCCGCCCAGCAGGCAGCCGCGCACCCGGGCGCGGAAGTCCTGCAGTTCGGCCCGGCCGCGCGGGCTCGTCGTCCCCGCCCCCGCTGTTGTCGTCACTCTTCGGTCCCCCCAGTCACTGTCCCGTCCCCCCTGGTCGGTCAGGCGTCCGGCTTCTTCGCCAACGGCCGCACCGTGCTCATGATCTTGTCGATCTGGGCCTCGGTGAGCGCGTCGGGCACGCCCTGGTCGGCGTAGAGCACCCAGCCGTGGAAGGTGCCGTCGGGCATCTTCTGCGCGATGCTCTTCACGATCGCGGTGGCCGGCACGCAGGGGCTCGGCCGGTTGGTGACGGTGACCTTGGCGGTCGCGGTCCAGCCCTCGATGCCGTTCTTGTTCCAGGCCTGGTCGGTGACCTCGATCTTGGGCTTGTGCTCCTTGCCGCCGTACGCCATGAAGCCCCAGTTGCCCGCCCAGTTGCGGGCGTTCTGCTTGAGGTCGCCGTCCTTGCCGCCGCCGGTGGTGCCGACCGTGGCGAGCTGGCCCTGGCCCGCCTCGCCGACCGAGTCGGGGTTGGCCTTGGAGGAGCAGCCGCCCTCCTTGTAGTTGGCCGCGCCGGACATCACCACGACCGGCCGGCCGTTCTCGGTGTACGAGATCGCCGTGTCCGTCGGGAAGACCTTCCACTGCTCGGCCTTGCCCGGCACGTCGTACTGGAAGAAGTGCTCCTCGCGGACCTGCGTCTGCCACCCGGCGACCATGGGCTGGGCGCCGCCGGGCGGGTTCGCGGAGTTGCTCGCGTCCGGGGCCGGCTTGTCCTGCGGCTGGCCGGGGGCGGCGGGCGCCTGCGAGGGGGCCTTGGGGCCGTCGGCCTTCTTCTCGTCGTCACCGCCGTTGAGGAAGAAGAACGCGCCGCCGGCGATGACGGCCAGCGCGACGGCACCGCCGATGACGGCGAGCATCGTGTTGTTCCTGCGGGGGCCCTGCGGCGCGGGGGCCGGGGCCATGCCGGGGGCCATACCGGGAGCCATGCCCTGGGGCGCGCCGGGGGGCGGGTACGCGCCCGGGGGCGGCGCCATGTTCGCACCGTAGGCGGGACCACCGGGCGGCGGAACGGGACCACCGGGCGGCGGAACCGGCGCGCCGGGCGGCGGGAAGGCCGTGTTCGGCGCGGCCGGGCCGCCGACCGGCGCCGGGCCCGGCGGGGGCGGCGGCGGGGGCACGGCGGCGCCCTGCCCCGGCGGGGGCGGCGGGGGCGACGGAACGGCCGGCTGGGAAATCATGGTGGGCTGTGCGTGCCCCGTGCCGTCCGGGCCCCACGTGGGCGGCGGCCCGAAGCCACCGCCCTGCGGCGTCGGGGGGTTCTGCGGCTGCTCCGGCTGCTGCGGCTGCTGTGGGTTCTGGGGCCAAGACATGCGGGACACCCTACGCGGGGACGATCGCCGGGCGGTCGGGGCCAGGCGACAGATCCGCAACACTTGTGCGAACGCGGCCCCGTGGCGCGCCGTCCGCCGGCCCCGACATGAACATCTCCTCCGTCAGCCGTTCCCCAGCACCGGCAGCAGGTCGGGCAGGTGCCCGTCCGAGGCCAGCGCCGCCTGCTGCCGCTCCGTCGAGACCTCGCCGTACAGCGTCGTCCGCGGCCGTGCCGGCCGGCCGGCGGTCTCCGCTATGGCGACGAGGTCCTGGATCGAGCGGTACGAGCCGTAGGAGGAGCCGGCCATGCGGGAGATGGTCTCCTCCATCAGCGTGCCGCCCAGGTCGTTGGCGCCGGAGCGGAGCATCTCCGCCGCGCCCTCTGTGCCCAGCTTGACCCAGCTCGTCTGGATGTTGGGGATGTGCGGGTGGAGCAGCAGCCGGGCCATGGCGGTCACGGCGCGGTTGTCCCGCATGGTCGGGCCGGGGCGGGCGATGCCGGCGAGGTAGACGGGGGCGTTGGTGTGGATGAAGGGGAGGGTGACGAATTCCGTGAACCCTTCGACGCCCTTCTCCAGCGCGGTCTCCTGGATCGCCGTCAGCTGCCGGAAGTGGCCCAGCCAGTGCCGGGGCTGGTCCACGTGCCCGTACATCATCGTGGAGGAGGAGCGGATGCCCAGCTCGTGCGCGGTCGTGACGACCTCGACCCAGGTGGCGGTGGGCAGCTTGCCCTTGGTGAGGACCCACCGGACCTCGTCGTCGAGGATCTCGGCGGCCGTGCCCGGGATGGAGTCGAGCCCGGCCTCCTTGGCGGCGGTCAGCCACTCGCGCACGGACATCCCGGTGCGGGTCGCGCCGTTGACGACCTCCATCGGCGAGAAGGCGTGGACGTGCATGCCCGGCACCCGCTCCTTCACCGCCCGGGCGATGTCGAAGTAGGCCGTGCCCGGCAGGTCGGGGTGGATGCCGCCCTGCATGCACACCTCGACCGCGCCGACGTGCCACGCCTGCTCGGCGCGGTCGGCGACCTGCGCGAGCGAGAGGGTGTACGCGTCGGCGTCGGTGCGCCGCTGGGCGAAGGCGCAG
>KL569392.1:0-13443 GCA_000715685.1 Streptomyces lilacinus | reverse complement strand
GATGTGTATAAGAGACAGGTGTAGCAGACGTTGGTGAAGTTGATGTTCCGCGTGACGATGTAGGTGACGTCGTCGCCGACGACGGACTGCCGCAGGTCGTCGGCGACGCGGCAGAGGGCGTCGAGGGCCGGCCCGTCGGCGTGCAGCAGGGCCAGCGCCTGGGCGTCGGTCAGCCGGGTGGGGTCGTCGGCCGCCCGGCGCAGCGCCTCGCGCACGTCGGCGTCGATGCGCTCGGGCACCATGCCGGGGGCCGCGGCCTCGCGCAGCGCCTCCCAGTCGCCGTACACCTCGTCGAAGTCGTCGCGCCGGTCCGAGGTGCGGCCCTCGGTGTCGACGGTGCGGTGCAGGTCCGTCCGGCCGGTGGCCGTGAAGACCTCCTCGGGCTCCTGCCAGGGCCGGCCCACGACCTTCGCGTCCGCGACGGCCAGCCCGGTCTCCGGGTCGGCGAGGGCGCGGACGTGCGGCAGCAGCCGGGGGTCCAGCCAGGGCTCGCCGCGCTGGACGAACTCGGGGTAGACGGCGAGGCGTTCCTCCAGCCGGAAGCCCGCGGCGGCGGACTGCTCGGCGAGCGCCTCGATCTGGGGCCAGGGCCGCTCGGGATTGACGTGGTCGGGGGTGACCGGCGAGACGCCGCCCCAGTCGTCGATGCCGGCGCCGATGAGGCGCGCGTACTCGCCCTCCACGAGGTTGGGCGGCGCCTGCAGGCAGGCGGAGGGGCCCATGATGTGCCGGGCGACGGCGACGGTGGCGACCAGCTCGTCCAGCTCCGCGTCCGGCATGCCGCGCATCGCCGTGTCCGGCTTGGCGCGGAAGTTCTGCATGATGAGTTCCTGGATGCCGTGGTAGGCGCGGGAGACGCGACGCAGGGCGAAGAGGGACTCGGCGCGCTCCTCGTACGTCTCACCGATCCCGATCAGCAGTCCGCTGGTGAAGGGGACGGAGCTGCGCCCGGCGTCCTCCAGGACGCGCAGGCGTACGGCGGGCTCCTTGTCCGGGGAGCCGTAGTGCGGGCCACCGGGCTCGCTCCACAGGCGGGTGGCCGTGGTCTCGAGCATCATGCCCATCGAGGGGGCGACGGGCTTGAGCCGCTGGAAGTCGGTCCAGGACATCACGCCGGGGTTGAGGTGCGGGAGGAGACCGGTCTCCTCCAGGATGCGGATCGCCATGGCGCGGACGTACGCGATGGTGTCGTCGTAGCCCTCGGCCTCGAGCCACTCGCGGGCCTCGGGCCAGCGGTCCTCGGGCTTGTCGCCGAGGGTGATGAGCGCTTCCTTGCAGCCCAGTTCGGCCCCGCGCCGGGCGATGGCCAGGACCTCGTCCGGCGACATGAACATCCCGTGGCCGGCGCGGCGCAGCTTGCCGGGGACGGTGGCGAAGGTGCAGTAGTGGCACTTGTCGCGGCAGAGGCGCGTCAGGGGGATGAAGACGCTCTTGGAGTACGTGATGACGCCGGGGCGGCCCGCGGCCTCGAGGCCCGCGTCCCGCACCCGTGCCGCGGAGGCGCACAGGTCCTCGAGGTCCGCGCCGCGCGCCCGCAGCAGCACGGCGGCCTCGGCGACGTCGAGCGCGACGCCGTCCCGGGCACGCTTGAGCGCACGCCGCATGGCGTTGGCGGTCGGTGCGGTCGGCTGTGCGGTCGGCTGCCCGGGTCGCTGTGCGCTCGAAGTCATTGTCCGAGCATACGAGCGGACACCGACACCGCCAGGTACTGGAAGCCGCCGTTCCGTGTGCCTCTCGTCACGTCAGACGGAGGCAGCCTCCGGAAGGCTCGCGGGTACCCAGGAACGCTCCTACAGAAACTCCGCGTGGGCGTCCAGCGCCCGCAGCACCTCGGCCTCGGACGCCGACGGAAGCCCCACCACGACCTCCTCGACGCCCAGGTCCGCGTAGTGCGCCAGCTTCCCCTGCGACGGGTGCACGGCGTACGGCACGACCTCCGGCTCCCCCGGACGCCCCGCCTCCACCCACGCCCGGCGCAGCTCCGGCAGCGCCTCCCGCAGCCCGCTGCCGCCGATCGGCATCCATCCGTCCGCGAACTCGACGACGTGCGCGAAGAGCTTCGGTCCGGCCGACCCGCCGATGAGCGTCCGCGGGCCCGTCAGCGGCGGCGCGTCCTTGCGCTCGCGCGGCGGCCGGGCGGGCTTGGGGTGCGCCCAGCTCGCCTCGACGGAGTCGAACTCACCCTCGTACGCCGTCGGTTCCCCGGCCCACAGCGCCCGCATCAGCGCCATCCGGTCCCGTACGAGCTCGCGTCTCGTCCGCCAGTCGATGCCGTGGTCGGTGCCCTCCTCCACGTTCCAGCCGTAGCCGATGCCGAGGGTGAACCGGCCGCCGCTGAGGAAGTCGAGGGTGGCCGCCTGCTTGGCGAGCACGATCGGGTCGTGCTGCGCCACGAGGGCCACCCCCGTCCCCACCTCGATCCGGTGGGTGACGGCAGCGGCCTGCGCGAGCGCGACGAACGGGTCGACGGCGCGGCCGTACTCGCGCGGGAGGGGGTCCCCGGCGGGCGCTGGGGTCCTCCGGTTGACCGGGATGTGCGTGTGCTGGGGCAGGTAGAGCCCGGCGAACCCGCGCTGCTCCAGCTCGCGCGCGATCCGGACCGGGGTGATCGTTTCATCGGTGAGGAAGATCGTGGTGGCGATCCGCATGCGGGGGCACCTCCGTCCATGGATGTGACCCACGGTAAGCCCTGCGGGGCCCGGCGACCCCCAGGACGAACACCCGACACACAACTGACGGAAAGAAGGACGACGGCACGCGTTCCCCGGACGGCCGCGCGGGCGTACAACAGCGGGCGTACAACAGAGGGTCTCTACGGCGGCACGCGAAGGGGCGGATCCATGCGCAGACCGATGCACCGACGCGACGTACTGAGGATGACGGCTGTCGCGGGCGCGGCGAGTGTGCTTACGCTCGAAGGCGTGAGCTTCGCCCACGCAGACACCGAGGGAACCGACGAAACGACCCGAAGGATCAACGGCCGGCTGCCGGCCGGGGCCCCCGACTACGTCTACGTACCCGTGGAAGTACCGGCCGGTGTCCGCGAGATCGCCGTCTCGTATACGTATGACAAACCCACTGTCCCCGCCGGCACCCAGGGCAACGCCTGCGACATCGGCATCTTCGACGAGCGCGGCACGGACCTGGGCGGCGCCGGCTTCCGCGGCTGGTCCGGGGGCGCCCGCACCGAGTTCGTCGTCGGCGCCGAGCACGCCACCCCCGGCTACCTCGCCGGCCCCGTCCGCCCCGGCACCTGGCACGTCGTCCTCGGCCCGTACACCGTGGCCCCGCAGGGCCTGGCGTACGAGGTCACGGTCACCCTGCGCCACGGCACCGCGGGCGCCACCCCGAAGCCCGTCTACCCGCCCCGGCGGGCCCGCGGGCGCGGCCGTGCCTGGTACCGCGGTGACAACCACCTCCACAGCGTCCACTCCGACGGCAAGCGCACCCCCGCCGAGATCGCGGCGGCGGCCCGCGCGGCCGGGCTGGACTGGATCACGACGACCGAGCACAACACGACGTCGTCGCACGGCGCGTGGGAGGGCCTGTGGGGTGACGACCTGCTCATCCTCACGGGAGAGGAGGTCACCACCCGCAACGGCCACGTCCTCGCCCTCGGCACCGATCCGGGCACCTTCATCGACTGGCGCTACCGGGCGCGCGACGGCGCGTTCGGACGTTTCGCGCGCAGAATTCGACAGACAGGCGGACTCGTCGTCCCGGCCCACCCGTACGCCACCTGCGTCGGCTGCAACTGGAAGTTCGGCTACGAGGAAGCGGACGCGGTGGAGGTCTGGAACGGCCCGTGGACGACGGACGACGAGATGGCCGTCGCGGCATGGGACGCGATGCTGGTCGCGTCCCGCGGCCGCGCCTGGCTGCCCGCGATGGGCAACAGCGACGCCCACCGCGAGCCCCAGGTCGTGGGCCTGCCACAAACGGTGGTCCTCGCCGACGACCTCTCCCGCGAGGCCCTGCAGGCGGGCCTCCGCGCCGGGCACAGCTGGATCGCCGAGTCGAAGGCGATCGACCTCTCCTTCACGGCCACGAGCGAACGCGGCGCCCACGCGGGCATCGGCGAACGACTCCGGGCGGGTCGGGACGCGGAGAGGACGGCGGCGGTGGCGGTACGGCTGAAGGTGACGGGGGTGACCGGCGGCACGGCTGTCTTCATCACGGACCAGGGCCCCCTGTTCACGACCCCGGTGCCGGCGGACGGGCGGGTGGAGTGGCACACGTCGCCGGCCCGCTCGGCGTACGTACGCGCCGAGGTCCGACACCCGTCGGGAGCGATGGCGGCGCTGACGAACCCGATCTGGCTGGGGCAGCCCTAGCCGGCCGTGGCGCCCGTCGCCGGCCAGGGGCCCTGCGGCCGAGCGCACGGGCCGTACCGTCAGGTCGTACCGCCAGGTCACACCCCCTAGGGGGTCCCGGTGAGCAGCACGCGTGACTATGGTGGGCCGATGACGTCGATCAAGCAGTTCCAAGTCACCTTTGACTGCGCAGAACCTGAGCGTGTCGCCCGTTTCTGGTGCGAGGTGTTGGGGTATGTCGTACCGCCGCCGCCGGAGGGGTTTGCCACGTGGGACGATTTCAATCGCTCGCTGCCGCCTGAGCGTCGGGATTCAGGGTTCGTCTGCATGGATCCCTCGGGCGTGGGCCCGCGCATGTACTTCCAGCGCGTTCCCGAAGGCAAGGTCGTCAAGAATCGGGTGCACCTTGACGTGCGGGTCGGCACCGGGCTCGTGGGTGAAGAGCGCCTCGCCGCACTCGAGGCCGAGTGCGCACGACTGGTCGCGCTCGGCGCGGTACGCGGGCAAGTCCTGCTTGCCGATGAGGAGAACGAGTCGTGCATCAACATGCAGGACATCGAGGGCAACGAGTTCTGTCTCGACTGAGGGGCCGCGAATCCGGCGCACCGCACCGAGGCGATCGGCGAGTCGCGGATCGCCTTCGGCGCCCCGCCGGTGGCGGCCCGCGCGCACCACAAGTCGATGCCCCGCGAACAGGCGACACGGTGAATCGGAGGCACGCATGACCATCACCATCGTTGGAGCCGGCTTGGGCGGCCTGGCCCTCGCCCGTGTGCTGCACGTGAACGGCATCGACGCCGTCGTGTACGAACGGGAATCGTCGCGCGACGCGCGCGGTCAGGGCGGCATGCTCGATCTGCACTCCGGCACCGGGCAGCGGGCGCTGCGCGAGGCCGGCCTGATCGACCAGTTCTACGCGATTGCCCGTCGCGCAGGCCAGGACCTGCGACTCCTTGAGCCGGACGGCACCCTGCTGCTGCAGGAGGACACGCCCGACGACGCCCCGCTCGAGCGACCCGAGGTCGACCGTGCCGATCTGCGCAACCTGCTGCTGGACTCCCTCCCCGAACACGCGGTGCGCTGGGGCCACGCGCTCGAATCCGCCGACAACAGCCTGCTGCACTTCGCCGACGGCAGCAGCACGACGTACGACCTGCTGGTCGGCGCCGACGGCGCGGACTCCCGCGTCCGCGCGCTGCTCACCGACGCCCGCCCGGCGCACACCGGCCAAAACGTCGTCGAGCTCGGCATTCCCGACATCGACCGCACCCACCCCGACCTCGCGGCGATGGTCGGGCGCGGCAACTACTGGGTGCTCGGCAACGGGCAGTCCCTGGCGGCGCAGCGCAACGGCGACGGCCGCGTACGCGTCTACCTCAGCTTCTACAACACCGCCGAGGACTGGTTCGCGACCAGCGGGATCCCGTTCGGCGACCCGGCCGCCGCCCGGATGCGGCTGATCGACCTGTTCACCGGCTGGGACCCACGGCTCACCGCACTGATCGCAGCCTGCGACGACACGGTTCAGCCCCGGTCGATCACCACGCTCCCGGTCGGCCTGACCTGGCCGTCCAGGCCGGGCGTCACGCTGATCGGCGATGCCGCGCACCTGATGCCGCCGGTGGGGCAGGGCGCCAACATGGCCCTGCTCGACGGCGTCCTGCTCGGCCTGGCGCTGGCCGCGCACCCGGACGACGTTCCCGCCGCCGTCAAAGAATACGAACGCGAGATGTTCGAACGCACCAGCGCCGCCGGCCGGCAGTCCGCGCACATCCAGGAAGTCCTGGAGTCACCGGACGCCGGCCGGAAGATGCTCGCGTTCTTCCAACCGGCCGAGTCCACCAGAGAGTGATTGTCTGTCACTTCTGGCGATGGGGCTGGGTGAGGAAGTCCAGGACGAGGGAGCTGGCGTGGGTGCGGAACTCCTCGAAGTAGGCGTGCCGGGCTCCGGGAATCAGGTGCAGTCGGGCGTCGGGGATGCGGCCGGCGAGCAGGGGGGCGTTGGCGGTGGGGTTGAGCAGGTCGTCGCTCCCGTGGACGACCAGGGTGGGTGCGCTGATGTCCGGCAGGAGGTCCCAAGCGTTGTGCCGGTTACTGGCCGTGAGGTGCCGGCGCCGAGCGTGGGCGGGCATGCCGGGATCGCCGAGGGTGTGGTGCGGGCCGGGATGGGAGGCGAGCCATCGAGGGGTGTACATCAGCTCCAGCAGGGCCTGTCGCGCGGCTCCGGGCTGAGGTTGCGCCACGGCTCGGCGGACGTCGTTGTCGCGTTCGACGCCGTGCGGGCCGCCGGGTGAGGTGCAGCCGAGAACCAGGGCGCCCACCCGATGGGGGTGACGGCCCGCGAGTTGCTGGGCCACCCGTCCGCCCATGGACGTGCCGTAGACGTCGGCCCGGTCGATGCCGAGTTCGTCGAGGACGGCGATGACGTCCTGGGCGAACAGTTCGGTGCTGTAAGGGGTGTCGGGCTTGTCGCTGTCGCCGGTGCCGCGGTAGTCGAACGTGAGGGTGCTGCGCGCGGGATGGAAGTCGGCACGAGCCGCATCCCACCAGTGGTGGTTGTTGGCCTGGCCCGCCAGCAGGACCAACGGCGGCCCCTGGCCCTGGAGCTGGTAGGCGATGCGGGTTCCGTCCGGTGTCATGGCGTACGTCATCGGCTTCCTCGCTCCCGTGCCGAAGAAGTACCGGCCCGGCCCTCAGACACCTGCTGCCACCGCAGCGCCCAGCCCCAGCAGGACGACACCGGTGGTCACGCCGAGTCCCCGCAGGACGGTCGGCTTCGACACCAGGTCGCGTCCTCGGCTGACGGCCCAGGTGAGCAACATGTACCAGGAGGCGCTGACGAGCGCCCACACGACTCCCAGGGCGACGGTCGACAGGAACACCGGGCCCTTCGCGGTCACGAACTGGGGCAGCACCGAGATGGCGAACACGCCCGCCTTGGGGTTGCCGAGGTTGGTGCTCAGGCCGATGAGATATCCGCTCGCGAAGCCGGTGCTGCGCTCGCCCTTGTCGGTCGGGGTGGTGGAGACGGTGGTGTTGATCGTGGTCCGAAGCGTCTTCACCCCGAGGTAGATCAGCACGATGCCGCCTGCGATCCGGAGCGCCGTGTACGCGGTGGGGCTGGCCAGCAGGACGGCGGACAGACCGGCTGCGGCGGCCGTGGACCACAGCAGGAAGCCGGTGGCATTGCCCGCGAGCGTGCCTTGGAGCGTACGTTGGCCGCCTTCCAGAACCTGCCGGATCATCAGGGCTGCACTCGCGCCTGGCAGCATCGCCAGCAGCAAGGTGGTGGCGATGAAAACGGGCACATGCGTGGGCATGGGAAAGAGCCCCTTCCGGGGATTGCGGCCGATGGGTGCACCACCAGGCTTCCTCTCCCGTGCTCATAAGAGAAGTTAAAAGAGAAGGGTGCAGCGTTAGGATTAGTGAATGGTGGTGGACCCGGGACAGCTCCGGCTTCTCGCGTTGATCGAGCGTCACGGCTCCTTGACGGCGGCGGCTCGCGCCCTCCACCTCACGCCCGCGGCGGTCACACAGCAGGTGGTCAAGGCCGAGCGCGACTGGCAGGTGCCGCTGGTCATCCGTGGACCTCGCGGGGCAACGCTCACCGCGGCCGGTGCGCTGCTCGCCGCCCACGGTCGAACCGTGGAGGAGGCCTCGAACAGGGCCGAGGCGGAACTGGCCGCACTGCTCGGCCACCTCTCCCTACGGCTGCGGATCGGAACGTTCCAGGCGGCTGCCCTGCACCTGCTGCCACCCGCCCTGACGGCCCTGCGGCACCGTCATCCGAACGCCGACGTCTCGGTCGTGGACGTGGTGTCCGGACGCGGAGCGGACGAGATCAGCGCGGGGCGCCTCGACGTGGCCATCGTCGCGTCCTGGGGCACGCCGCTCGCGCCGCCCCCACACATACGGGCCCACTCGCTCCTGTTGGACCCGATGGTCGTGGTTCTCCCCGATGACCACCCACTGGCCACCGGGCAGCCCGCGGACACCGAACTTCACCTGGAACAACTGCGCGACGAATCGTGGGTTTCCATCCTGGCCGGCCATGCCGCCCGCGAACAGTTCCACGACGCGGCCCGCGAGGCCGGCTTCACTCCCACGGTGCGGTTCGAGACCGAGTCCTACGATGTCGCCCAGGCTCTCGTCGGCACAGGCATCGCAGTGGCCCTGGTCTCGCGCCTGGCCCTGACCCATGCGCCTGGCACCACCCACCGCGAACTGGCCCACCCCAGGCCCTACCGCCAGCTCTACGCCGTGACCAGAACAGACGCCAGCCTCACACCACTCGCAGACATGCTCATCGACCTCCTACGTGATGTCGCCCGCGACATCACCGCCGCCTGGGAGGCTCCTGCCCAACCTGGCTGATGGTTGCCGTGTGCGACTCCGCTGCGCTGCGCCACGTTTGAAACGGCCGGTGCGTGGAACGCCAGTGAAATGCGCGAAAGGGATGAGTCAACGACCATCGCGGTCACCACCCCGACCGGACACGTGGGATCGCGCGTGGTGCGGCTGCTGCTCCAGGCCGGCGTCCGGCCTCGCGTTCTGGTCCGTGACCCGGCCCGCCTGGACGAGGCGACCCGTGCGCGGGTCGATGTGCGCCGGGGCGACCTGACAGACGCCGGGTTCGTCCGCGAGGCGGTGGCGGGGGTGCGGACTGTCTTCTGGGTGGATCCCACTCCCCACAC
This sequence comes from Streptomyces lilacinus, assembly GCA_000715685.1. GTDB lineage: Bacteria > Actinomycetota > Actinomycetes > Streptomycetales > Streptomycetaceae > Streptomyces > Streptomyces lilacinus. The sequence goes on along the minus strand of KL569392.1, from coordinate 4,436 downwards.
GACGGCGGACCCGATCGAGACCTCGCTGCGGACCGCGGCGCCGTTGGTCGAGGCCGCCCGGGCAGGTGATGTGGGGCGGGTGGTGCTCTTGAGCAGCATCGGGGCGGAGAAGCGGCACGGGGTCGGACACATCGACGCCCTGGCCGGGATCGAGGAACAACTCGATGCCACCGGAGTGGACGGTGTGCTGCATCTGCGGTGCGCGTACTTCTTCACCAACCTGCTGCTCGACCTCGAAGGGCTCTCGCGCGGCGTCCTGACCACGGCGTTCGACCCCGACCACCCGATGCCATGGGTCGACCCGCGCGACATCGGGGACGTGGTCGCGGCCCGACTGCTGAGCGACACCTGGCGGGGCCGGGTCGTGCAGGCCGTCCACGGACCGGAAGACCTCACCTTCCACCAGGTCGCGCAGACCCTCACCGAGGCGCTCGGGCGCCCGATCCGGCTCGACCCCGTCGGCGACGACGCGGCGCGCGACGCGCTGCGCGCGGCCGGGCTGCCTCCGTCGGCGGTGGAGGGCATCGTCGGGATGACCACCGGATCGCGCGGCCTGGTGGCCGAGCAGCCCCGCGACCTGCTCACCACCACCCCCACCCCGCTCAGCGGATGGGCCCATGCCCAGCTGCGTCCGCTGCTGAAGGGGTGACCCTGGCGGCGAGATCGTTTACGGTCCTCGCGGAGGTACGCACGTGTCCTGGCCGTCTGTAGTCATCCTCGCCCCGGTGGCGCAACGCCCGTCGCTCGAGACGAGGGTCCGTTCCTTCGGGCTCGTGCCGGACCCGGTGACGGGCGACGAGCGTATGCACTGGCAGGGCTACTCGTATTCCTTCGACCTCTCGGGCGGAATCCTGCCGGACTTCGAGCCCGAAGAGCTGGACCAGGTCACGGCCCGGATCGGCGAACCGTACGGGGCGTATGTGTCGTGCCAGTCCATGGACGCGGCCCGGACCTTCCTCCGGCAGGTGCTGCCCGGCTTCGACGGGCTCGTCGACACCAACCACCACGAGATCCTGCCGGCCGGCGAGTTCCTCGCCCTGCTGACCCGCTACCCGCGATGGGACTGGCGTCGCACACCGAGCACGGGTGTCACGGGCGGGCAGTAGGCGCCGAGTCCGGCGCCTACTGCACGGCTCTAGCCGTGCGAGGCGAACGCCGCCACCACCTCGTCGCGGCCCGCTCCGGCCGAGAGCAGCAGCCGCAGCAGCACCCGGGCCTTGTACGGGTCGAGCAGCCCGCCGTTGATCAGACCGCGCTGTTGCAGGTCGGTCTCCGAGCCGGGCGCGCTGTAGGTGTGCCGCAGCACTGAACCGCCACCCGTACGGGAGGTCAGGACGACCGGTATGCGGTCGGCCAGCCCGCCCAGTACGGGCGCGAGCGCGCCGGGCACGTGCCCGACCCCGAACCCGGCGACCACCAGGCCCTGGTGCGTCTCCGCCAGCCGCTCGAGCCCGACGCCGTCGTCGTCGAGGGTGACGCAGTGCAGGGCGACGCGTACGGACGCGTCGTACCCCGCCGGCAGTGGCGGGCGGCGCGGCGGTACGGCCAGGACGCGGACGCGGCCCTCGACGACGTGGCCCACCGGGCCGGCGTTCGGGGACACGAAGGTCGCCGTGCTCGTGCTGTGCGACTTGCGGACCCATCGCGCGGCGTGCACCTCGTCGTTGAGGACCACCAGCGCGCCGAGCCCGCGCGCCGCGTCGGAGGCGGCGACGCGCGCCGCGGCGAGCACGTTGGCGGGACCGTCGGCGCCGGCCGTGCCGGGCCGGCGCATGGCGCCGGTCAGGACGAAGGGCGCGTCGTGCCGCCACACGAGATCGACGAGGAACGCGGTTTCCTCCAGCGTGTCGGTGCCCTGCGTGACGACGACACCGGCGGCTCCTTCGTCGACGGCGCGCGAGGCGGCCCGGACGACGTCCAGTACGTGCGCGAACGTCAGACTTCCGCTGGGTACGGCCTGGGCGTCCCGTACGTCGAGCACGGCCCCGAGCCCGTCGAGCCCGGGGACGGCGGCGATGATCTCGGCCCCGGTCAGCCGCTCTCCCTTGGCGCGCCCGGACACGGAGATCGTGCCGCCGAGCGCGTACAGCGCGATCCTCACGAGGCGGCCGTGTGCGCGGTACGCCGGTGCGCGGCGAGCCGGCTGTCGACGGTCTTCACGGCGCCCCAGCCGCGCCGGAGCTCCGACTCCTGACGCTCCCGGGTGAGCCCGAGGCACACGGCACAGCGTTCACCGGGCCCCACGACGATGACGCCGGCACCGGCGGCCCCGGCCACGGCGACCGTGGTCGCGGCCTCGGAGTGCCGCACCACCTGCCACTGCTGAAGCAGCGCTTCGGCACCGCGCCCGAGGCTCCGCGCGCAGGTAATCGCCGAGGCATAGCCGTCCCCGACCCCGAGCCCGAGCCGATGCCGGGCTTCTTTGACGACGGCCAGGGCGTCCTTGCGGATCGGGTCGTCGAGGGGGCGGTCACTGACGGCTGCCTCGACGGCGGAGGCGGTGACAGTGATGTACGCACGGAGTCGGCCGCTCAGGGTGCGGATCCGGCTGGGGGCCGGCAGCCAGCGGTCCATGGCGGTGGTTTCGCGGATCACCTCCTCGATCGCGAGGCGCTTGGGGGCTACGGGGTCGGCCTCGGGCCGGGCGTACGGGTAGCCCCCGCCGGTGTTGGCGGTGCGGGCGAATGGAGGCATGGCGGCTCCTTGGAGGGCGCGGTGGGGGTGCCTGCAAGCAGTGCTTGCCGGCTTAACAACGGTCCCTCACGCAGGACTTGCCTTTCAAGTTAAAGGGAAAATGCCTGGAAACTGGCATATGACAAACCCTGGCATCGCTCCACCAAGGGGCAACTCGGGATGGGAAGCTCCTGACTGAGGCGCTTCCGAGGGGAGCTGGGACGCGCTGACGGCCAACAGCGCGTCGCCCAGGGGGTACTGAGACGCGCCTACGGGTAGAGCAATCAGGAGGGTCTGAGGTGGCAGCACGACGCGGTCCGACGTTTCGTCGGCGCGAGCTGGGCAAGGAGCTCCGGCGCCTGCGCGAGAGGAAGGGGTTCGGAACGAAGGAGGCGGCCGCTGCCATCGAGAGCTCGGAGTCAAAACTCAACAGGGTTGAATCCGGCCACAACCAGTTGCCACGCGTTCGGGATCTCGAGGACCTGCTCGACTTCTACGGCGTCACGGACCGCAGCGACCGGGAACATTTGCTGATGCTGCATCGCGACTCACTCAGCGCCGACTGGTACCGGCCGTATCAGAACTCCATGCCGTCTGGGCAGCCGCTGTACGTGGGCTTGGAGTCCGATGCCTCCGCCATGCGCGCGTGGCACTCACAGCTCGTCTTCGGGCTCCTGCAGACCGAGAGCTATACACGAGCTCTGTTCGCGACGGCCAAGCCGGTCGACGAAAGGACCACCGAATTCGTTGAGGAAAGCGTAGCGATCCGCATGAAGCGGAAAGAAATCGTCCACGGCGACGATCCCATCGAGCTCCGGGTGATCCTCGACGAGGCCGCTCTGCGACGCGTAGTCGGCGGCCCCGAAATCATGCGAGAACAGTACGCGGAGATCGAAAGGGTGGCCGCGCTCGATCACGTGACCGTCCAGATCCTTCCGCAGAGTCTGCCCACGTACCGCTCGCTGGCGAACTTCGTCATCCTCGACTTCGACGGGGGTCTCGAGCCAGTCGTCATGGACGAAGGCTCGTCCGTGATGACGGTGTCCGACAAACCACGCGAGGTCTGGAAGCACGCCCGCAAGTTCGACGCGATGCGGGAAGGCGCCCTGGCTCCCGCGAAGACCGCCGAGTTTCTGCACCGACTGGCAAGAGAGATCGATGACAACTGACACCCGGCTGCGAGCCCTTGCATTGGCGGACGCGACCGCATGGTTCAAGTCCTCTTACAGTGGCGACAACGGAGGAGGCGGCTGCGTCTCCGTCGCACGACTGCCCCGGCACATAGCCGTCCGCGACTCGAAGCAGGACGACGGTCCCGCCTTCCTCATGCCGGCATCCGCCTGGGCCGCATTCGTCGGTCAACTTCGGTCCGGTGACCTATGAGCCTCACTCGGGCAGCCCGCTCGGCCGACGAGGCGCGTTGGTTCAAGTCCTCCTACAGCGGTCAGGACAATGGCGGCGGCTGCGTATCGGCCGCGGCACTGGCGGAACACGTCGGGGTCCGCGACTCGAAGCAGGCCGACGGCCCGGCCGTACTCATGCCGGCAACGGCCTGGGCCGCGTTCGTCAACGAGCTCCGAGCCGGACGGCTCTAACGCACCCCGCCCCCCGGGGTCCGGGGCGAAGCCCCGGTTTCGGGAAGGGGCGGGACTGGGGAACGAACCGCCGGAGGCCCCCCGGCACCCGACAACCGGGGGCGGCTCCGCTGCGCTGCGCGGAAAGGCGATGCGGAGCGTGCGCTGCGCCGCTCCGCGGCTTGGGGG
>KL569391.1:40410-42241 GCA_000715685.1 Streptomyces lilacinus | reverse complement strand
CGTCCACAGCAGCGCCCCCACCGCGGCCGCGCCGGCCACGGCGTGCACCCCGCGTACGGCGCGGGGCGCCCCGCGCCGTACGCGGGGTGCACGCCGTGGCCGGCGCGGCCGCGGTGGGGGCGCTGCTGTGGACGGCCTGGCGGGGTGTCGCCCAGCCGCACGTGGCGCTGGCCTACGGGATGCTCATCGCCCTCGGGGAGGCCGCCCGGCGCCGCCCCCGCCCGCACACCGCGGTGCGCGAGACGGCCCCCCTGGGCTCGGCCGGGACCCTGGCGTACGCGCTGCTCGGCGAGGTCGGCGGGGAGCCGACCTCGCACGGGGCGCCCCAGGTCGTCGCCGTCGTGCTCGGCGCCACCCTCGCCGGCGCCGTCGGGCGCCCGCCCGCGCTCGACCGGCTCGCGCGCCGGGTGCTGAACGCCGGCTTCGCCGCCGTCTGCGTCCAGCCGCTGCACGCCTCCGGCGCGCTCGGCCGGTGGCTCGCCCACAGCCCGTACTACGCGCTGTCCCTGCTGCTCCTCCTCGTCCTGACCGCGCTGTGCGACGCCGTCCTGGCCGCCGCCCTCGCCCGGGCCCGCACCGGCGGCCCGTACGGCCGGGCGTTGCGGGAGGAGCTGCGGGCCCTGCCCGGCGTCGGCTCGGCGATCGGCGCCAGCGGCGTCGTGATGGCCCTGGCGGTCGCCGCCGCCGGACTGTGGGCGCTGCCCGTGTTCTGCCTGCCGCTGCTGATCACCCAGCTGTCCGTCCACCGCTACGAGGCCGTGCGCGCCACGCGCCGCCAGACCGTCGCCTCCCTCGCTCGTGCCACCGAGATCGCCGGCTACACCCCCGCCGGGCACGCCCGCCGCGTGGCGACGCTCGGCCGGGCCGTGGGCCGGGAGCTGGGGCTGTCCCCGGCGGACCTCACGGTCGTGGAGGACGCGGCGCTGATGCACGACATCGGCCAGCTCTCCCTGCTCGACCCGGTGCCGGCCGGTGCGACCGAGCCGCTGCCCGCCGAGGAGCGCCGCCGCATCGCGCTGCTGGGCGGCGCGGTGGTGCGGCAGACCGGGGTACCGCCAGAAGTCGCACTGGTGGTCGAGCGACAGGCGGATCCCTACCGGGACCAGCCGCTCACGGCACGTATCGTCCGGACGGTCAACGCCTACGACGACCTCGCCGCGGACCCGGCGTGCGGCCCCCTGCGCGCGCTGGAGCGGTTGCGCCTCGCCACCGCGCACGACCACGAGCCCCGGGTGGTGGAGGCGCTCGCGAGGGTGCTCGCCCGGGGCGGCCCCGCGCCGCCGGACCTCTGAGAGCACCGGCGGACGGGACTAGCTCGCCGAACCCACGGGTAATGAGCGGGCGTCCGGAGGGGCATGGTTGGATGCGAAGAAGACAAAGAGAATGGCGAGAACGCGGAAATCGGGGGGTGTCGTGCGCGCCGTCGTCGGCAAGAAGGCAAAGAGCTGTCTCTTATACACATCTAAGAGACAGGTGTGGGTGCACGCAGAAACCGGCAGGCGGGAATCGTGAGGATCTTCGGCAGGGTACGGCACCGGCCTTCCGCCTCGTGGCGGCAGGCCACGGACCGTGCCTTCACTCTCATCGGCGACGGCCGGTACGAGGACGCGGGCGCGCTGCTGACGCGCGCGGCCGACATGGAGCCGTGGCTGTCCGAGTCGTGGTTCAACCTCGCGCTGCTGCACAAGTTCCGGCACGACTGGGAGCAGGCCCGCGCGGCGGGGCTGCGCGCGGTGGCGCTGCTGGACCGCGAGGCGGGCGCCCCGGACTGGTGGAACGTGGGCATCGCCGCGACCGCCCTGCAGGACTGGCCCTGTCTCTTATACACATC
>KL569391.1:38670-40121 GCA_000715685.1 Streptomyces lilacinus | reverse complement strand
CGCCCGCCGCGCCTGGCAGGCGTACGGGCTGCGGGTGCCCGGCGAGGGCGGCCCGGCCGGTGAGCCGGCCGGCATGGAGCTGGGCAGCGCGGCCGTGCGGCTCTCCCCGGAGGGCGAGGCCGAGGTCGTCTGGGGCCGCCGGCTCGACCCGGCGCGGATCGAGGTCCTCTCCATCCCGCTGCCGTCCTCGGGCCGCCGCTGGGGCGAGGTCGTGCTGCACGACGGCGTCCCGCACGGCGAGCGCGTCACCGCCGCCGGCCCGTCCTACCCGGTCTTCGACGAGATCGAGCTGTGGGCCCCCTCGCCCGTGCCCACCTGGGTCGTCCTGCTGGAGGCCGCGACCGAGGCCGACCGGGACGCCCTCGAGCGGCTCGCGGCCGACGCCGGCTTCGCCGCCGAGGACTGGTCCTCCTCCGTGCGCCTGCTGTGCCGTACGTGCTCGGAGAGCCGGATGCCCAGCGACGAGGGCGACGGCGAGCACCTGGACCCGCACGACCACAGCGAGCCCGGCCACCCCGGCCCGCTGGGCCACCGCACGGCCGGCAGCGGCTCCGGCTCGCTGTGGGTGCCCGAGCGCGAGTGCGGCATCGCGGCGCCCCCCGGGCTCGTCCGCGGCCTGCTCGACGGCTGGGTCGCCGACAGCCCCGACACCCGCGAATGGCGCGATCTCGAAGAGGTCTGCTGAGCGGCCGCCCCCGTCCCCTTACCCTGTATGGGGCCCCATGGGTTCAGGGCAAGATATTGCTTTCGGGTTGTGAGAGAGGCATACGGCGGACATGGCGCAGCAAGACACTGAGCAGTCGGTGAACGAAGAGCCGAAGGAGTCCGGCGAGTTCGTCGTGGACACCGAGGACTGCGAGGAGCGCGAGCGGGCGCACCGCGAGCGCGGCACGTCCCGCCCGATCACCGTCGTGGGCAACCCCGTGCTCCACAAGGAGTGCAAGGACGTCACCGCGTTCGACGACGAGCTCGCGAAGCTCGTCGACGACATGTTCGCCAGCCAGCGCACGGCCGAGGGCGTGGGCCTGGCCGCCAACCAGATCGGCGTCGACCTCAAGGTCTTCGTCTACGACTGCATGGACGACGAGGGCGTCCGCCACGTCGGCCACGTCGTGAACCCCGTCCTCGACGACCTCCCGGCCGACCGCCGCATCCTCGACGACTCCAACGAGGGCTGCCTGTCGGTCCCGACCGCCTACGCTTCCCTGGCCCGCCCGGACTACGCCGTGGTCCGCGGCCAGGACATGCACGGCAACCCGATCGCCGTCGAGGGCACCGGCTACTTCGCCCGCTGCCTGCAGCACGAGACGGACCACCTGTACGGCTACCTGTACATCGACCGCCTCTCCAAGCGCGACCGCAAGGACGCGCTGCGGCAGATGTCCGAGGGCACCCCGCGCTACCCGGTCGTCGCCAACGACTGACCCCGCGCACGACGCACGTGTGGCGGG
>KL569391.1:24834-38417 GCA_000715685.1 Streptomyces lilacinus | reverse complement strand
AGATGTGTATAAGAGACACGCGTTTCTACGAGTCGGTCGGGAAGTCGGAGGCCTCGAAGATCGGGCGCACCTCGACCTCGCCCTCCCGGAAGGGGATCCGCCGGGCCCACTCCAGGGCCTCGTCCATCGAGCCGGCCTGAATGATCCAGAAGCCGGCGATCAGGTCCTTCGCCTTCCCGCCGAAGGGCCCTTCCGTGACGACGGGCGGCCCGTCCGAGTACGTCACGCGCGCGCCCTTGGACGAGGGGTGCAGCCCGTCGCCCGCGAGCATCGCGCCGGCCTCGGCCAGCCGGTCGTTGTACTGCCCCATCTCGGCGATCATCTCCTTGGTCGGCATCACGCCGGCCTCGGAGTCCTCGCTCGCCTTGACGATCATCATGAAACGCGGCATCGCGTGTCTCCCGTTCTGTCCGGATCCGCACTGGATTCCCGGACGGGAGACACGCGATGCCGCGTGTGGGGCGTTTTAACCCGCGAGGGTCAGCCCGCGGGGATCAGCCCGCGGGGATCAGCCCGCGAGGATCAGAACTCGTCGTCGAAGGCGACCGTGCCCTCGACCGCCACCTGGTACGCGGACGCGCGGCGCTCGAAGAAGTTGGTCAGCTCCTGGACGTTCTGCAGCTCCATGAAGGAGAAAGGGTTCTCCGAGCCGAAGACCGGGGCGAAGCCCAGGCGCTGCAGGCGCTGGTCGGCCACGCACTGGAGGTACTCGCGCATGGACTCGGTGTTCATGCCCGGCAGGCCCTCGCCGCACAGGTCACGGCCGAACTGCAGCTCCGCCTCGACGGCTTCCTTCAGCATGTCGGTGACCTGCTGCTGGAGCTCGTCGTCGAAGAGGTCGGGCTCCTCCTGGCGGACGGTGTCCACGACCTCGAACGCGAAGTTCATGTGCATGGTCTCGTCGCGGAAGACCCAGTTGGTGCCGGTCGCCAGGCCGTGCAGCAGGCCGCGGCTGCGGAACCAGTACACGTAGGCGAAGGCGCCGTAGAAGAACAGGCCCTCGATGCACGCGGCGAAGCAGATCAGGTTGAGCAGGAAGCGACGGCGGTCGGCCTTCGTCTCCAGCCGGTCGATCTTCTCGACCTCGTTGATCCACTTGAAGCAGAACTGCGCCTTGTCGCGGATGGAGGGGATGTTCTCCACCGCGTCGAACGCGGCCGCGCGCTCCTCCGGGTCGGGCAGGTAGGTGTCGAGCAGCGTCAGATAGAACTGGACGTGCACGGCCTCCTCGAAGAGCTGCCGCGACAGGTAAAGGCGCGCCTCGGGGGAGTTGATGTGCTTGTACAGCGTCAGCACGAGGTTGTTGGCCACGATCGAGTCGCCGGTCGCGAAGAAGGCGACCAGGCGGCCGATCATGTGCTGCTCACCCGGGGACAGCTTGGCGAGGTCGGCGACGTCCGAGTGGAGGTCGACCTCCTCCACGGTCCAGGTGTTCTTGATCGCGTCGCGGTAGCGGTCGTAGAAGTCCGGGTACCGCATGGGGCGCAGGGTCAGCTCGAAGCCCGGGTCGAGCAGGTTCTTCTGTTCGGTGGACATTACTGGCATGCCTCGCAGGACTCGGGGTTCTCAAGGGAGCAGGCGATGGCGTCCGCGTCGGGCGCGGCCTGCTGCACGGGGATGGTGGCGGGCGCGGCGGCACCGCCGGAGGCGGCACGGGCGATGCGGGTCGCCGGGCGGGAGCGCAGGTAGTACGTCGTCTTGATGCCCTGCTTCCAGGCGTACGCGTACATCGAGCTGAGCTTGCCGATGGTGGGCGAGGCCATGAAGAGGTTCAGCGACTGGCTCTGGTCCAGGTACGGCGTACGGGCCGCGGCCATGTCGATCAGGGCGCGCTGCGGGATCTCCCAGGCGGTGCGGTAGAGGTCGCGCACCTCCTGCGGGATCCACTTCATGTCCTGGATCGAGCCGTTGGCGTCCGTCATGGCGTCGCGGGTCGTGCGGTCCCACACGCCGAGCTTCTTGAGGTCCTCCACCAGGTAGGTGTTGACCTGCAGGAACTCACCGGAGAGCGTCTCGCGCTTGAACAGGTTGGAGACCTGCGGCTCGATGCACTCGTAGACGCCCGCGATGGAGGCGATGGTGGCCGTCGGGGCGATCGCCAGCAGCAGCGAGTTGCGCATGCCGACCGCGGCGATGCGGGCGCGCAGCGCCTCCCAGCGGTCCTCCCACGCGGCGACGGCGTTGGGGTAGTGGTCCGGGTGCAGCACACCGCGGGCGGTGCGGGTCGCGGCCCAGGCCGGGTGCGGGCCGTGCCGCTCGGCGAGGTCGGCGGAGGCCTCGTACGCCGCGAGCATGATCCGCTCGGAGATCTTGGTGGACAGGGCCTTCGCCTCGGCCGAGTCGAAGGGCAGGCGCAGGCGGAAGAAGACGTCCTGCAGGCCCATCAGGCCCAGGCCCACCGGGCGCCAGCGGCTGTTGGAGTTGCCGGCCTGCTCGGTCGGGTAGAAGTTGATGTCCACGACGCGGTCGAGGAAGGTCACGGCCGTACGGACCGTACGGTCGAGCTTCTCCCAGTCCATCTCGCCGTCGGCGCCCAGGTGCTGGGCCAGGTTGACCGAGCCCAGGTTGCAGACCGCGGTCTCGCCGTCGTCGGTGACCTCGAGGATCTCGGTGCAGAGGTTCGAGGAGTGGACGACCGCGCCCTTCTCGGCCGTCTGGTTGGCCGTGCGGTTGGCGGCGTCCTTGAACGTCATCCAGCCGTTGCCGGTCTGCGCGAGGGTGCGCATCATCCGGGCGTACAGCACGCGGGCCGGGATCTGCTTGACGGCCTTGCCCGCGGCCTCGTAGGCGCGGTAGGCGGCGTCGAACTCGTCGCCGTAGAGGTCGACCAGGTCCGGCGTGTCGGCGGGGGAGAAGAGCGACCAGTCGGCGTCGGCCTCGACGCGGCGCATGAACTCGTCCGGGATCCAGTGCGCGATGTTGAGGTTGTGGGTGCGGCGTGCCTCCTCACCGGTGTTGTCGCGGAGCTCCAGGAACTCCTCGATGTCGGCGTGCCACGTCTCGAGGTAGACGCAGGCCGCGCCCTTGCGGCGGCCGCCCTGGTTGACGGCGGCGACGGAGGCGTCGAGGGTGCGCAGGAACGGCACGATGCCGTTGGAGTGACCGTTGGTGCCGCGGATCAGCGAGCCGCGGGAGCGGATGCGCGAGTACGACAGGCCGATGCCGCCCGCGTGCTTCGACAGCCGCGCCACCTGGTGGTAGCGGTCGTAGATGGAGTCCAGCTCGTCGAGCGGGGAGTCCAGCAGGTAGCAGGACGACATCTGCGGGTGGCGGGTGCCGGAGTTGAACAGCGTCGGGGAGGACGGCAGGTACGAGAGGGTGCTCGTCAGCCGGTACAGCTCCGCGACGTCCTCCAGGGCCCGCTCCGAGTGGTCCTCGGCGAGGCCGCAGGCGACGCGCAGCAGGAAGTGCTGCGGGGTCTCGATCACGTCGCGGTGGATCGGGTGGCGCAGCAGGTAGCGGCTGTGCAGGGTGCGCAGGCCGAAGTAGCCGAAGCGGTCGTCGGCGCCGTCGACGAGGGCCTTCTCGACCAGCTCGTCCAGGCGCGCGGCGTGCTTGGCCACGAACGCGGCGGTCTCGTCCGCGATGAGGCCCTCGCGGTGGCCGACGGCCACGGAGGCGGAGAAGGACGTGGCGCCCTGGCCGGCCGCCTCGTCGGCGATGGCGAGGGTGAGCAGGCGCGCGGCGAGCCGGGAGTACTCCGGCTCCTCGGCGATCAGGCCGGCGGCGGCCTCGGTGGCGAGGGAGCGCAGCTCGGCCTCGTCCGAAGCGGCGCTGCGGCCGCGCAGCGCGGCGGCGGCGACCTTGCCCGGGTCGGTGGCGGGCAGGTCGGCGGTGAGATCGGTCAGGGTGCGCAGCAGCGCGGTCCCGGGGCCGCCGGTCGCTTCCGCGTTCGCTGAGACCGGATCGGCGGGCGCGATGGTCACGTGTGGCTCTCCCTCGCTCGGGCTGGGTGGGCCGAGCGGGAGCGCGCGACGGTCGCGTACGGGCATGCCGCTTGCACCGGGGCATGCCTCGTAGGCCTCCGTCGGCCCAACCCGCGGGGCCCGGACGAATTCAACGCCCATAGCCGAGCCCAGGGCAGGCTCGGTGGCGGACGCTGCTGTCGGCAGGTCCTCGGACTTCGGGTGCGCTGGGTATATGCGCACACATACACCGTTGCGGGACAGTTCCGGATTTCCACCGGATTCCCCTGCGACGACAGCGAGGACGAGCATACATCTAGTGCCGCCCCTCGCACGCGCCCCCACATGTTGTGTCGTCCCGTCATGAACCGGTAGCGGAATGTGCTAACGGGTGGGCGTGGCAAGGCGCGAGAAAAGGGCCGCCACGCCCCCTGGGCGGGGGTGTGACGGCCCTGTGGCGCCGGGTCGGGTCAGTGGCCTGCGGGGGCGCCCACGGTGGCCGGGGGGAGGTCCGTACGGACGCCCGGGTCGCCGGCGTCGGCGGTGTAGTCGCCGGGGCTGGTCTCGTCCACGCCCTCGGGCGCCTTCAGCGCCCTGAGGACGACGGTGGCCACGATGACGACGATCACATTGAGGGCGAACGCGGTGAGCCCGATGTACCCCTTCTCCCCGATGAGTGGGATGAGGTTGGTGTTCCCGAAGTGCGCCTGTGTGGCGCTCGGTGTCTCGTATGCCCGCCATGTTCCGTACGCCATGCCGGCCACCAGTCCGGCGAGCAGCGCCCACCGGTGGAACCAGCGGGTGAACAGGCCGCCGACGAGGGCCGGGACGGTCTGCAGGATCCAGATGCCGCCGAGCAGCTGGAAATTGATGGCGACCGTCTTGTCCATGGTGAGGACGAAGGCCAGGGCGCCGACCTTGACCAGGAGGGAGGCCAGCTTGGACACCTTCGCCTCCTGGGCGGGCGTGGCGTCCGGTTTGAGGAAGTCCTTGTAGATGTTGCGCGTGAACAGATTTGCCGCCGCGATCGACATGATGGCCGCGGGAACGAGCGCGCCGATGCCGATCGCGGCGAAGGCCACGCCCGTGAACCAGTCGGGGAACATGTCCTCGAACAGCTGCGGGATGGCCAGCTGGCCGTTCTTGACCTTCACCCCGGCGGCTATGGCCATGAAGCCCAGCATCGCCAGCAGCCCCAGCATCAGGGAGTAGAGGGGAAGGATGGTGGTGTTGCGGCGGATGACGTCACGGCTCCGGCTGGAGAGGACCGCCGTCACGGAGTGCGGATAGAGGAAGAGCGCCATCGCGGAGCCGAGCGCGAGCGTCGCGTACGCCCACTGCGCGTCCGCTCCCGAGATCAGCGACCCCCGGGGCTTGCCGGTCGCCGGATTTTCGGCCGCGAACGCGTGGCCGGCCTTGGCGAAGATCTCGTCGAAGCCGCCGAGGCGGATCGGGATGTAGATGATCGCCACCGCGATGACGATGTAGATCAGGGCGTCCTTGACGAAGGCGATCAGCGCGGGCGCGCGCAGCCCCGCGGAATAGGTGTAGGCCGCGAGCACACCGAAGGCGATGAGGAGGGGGAGGTCCTTCACGAACCAGTTGGTGTTCTCGCCGCCGCCGACGCCCAGGACGTCCAGAACCGCCTGGATTCCCACCAGTTGCAGCGCGATGTACGGCATCGTCGCGAGGATTCCGGTCACGGCCAGGGCCAGGGAGAGTCCCTTGGAACCGAACCGGCCCCGAACGAAGTCGGAGGAGGTGACGTAGCCGTGCTTGTGCGCCACCGACCACAGGCGCGGCAGGAAGGTGAAGACGAGGGGATAGGTGATGATCGTGTACGGCACCGCGAAGAAGCCGGCCGCGCCCGCCGCGTAGATCGCGGCCGGCACGGCCACGAAGGTGTACGCGGTGTAGAGGTCGCCGCCCAGTAGGAACCAGGTGACCCAGGTGCCGAAGGAGCGGCCGCCCAGGCCCCACTCGTCGAGAGTGTCGGCGTTCTCCGCCCTGCGCCAGCGCGCGGCGAGAAAGCCCATCACGGTCACGACGAGGAAGAAGAAGAGGAAGACGGCGAGTGCCACGCCGTTCACGCCGTCCTTCATCGCGCTTCACCTTCCTGATGCGCCGGGCGGACCGACTTGTGGTGGCGGCGGACGATGACGTACGCGACGGCCGTGAGCAGAGTGGACACCGGCACCCAGAGCATCTGGTACCAGTAGAAGAACGGGATGCCGATGAAGGTCGGAGTGAGCCGGGAATAGGAGTCGACCCACAGCATCGCCACGAAAGGCAGGGCGAGGCATACGCCGGCGACGATCAGCGGCACGGTCACGACCGGTCCGCGGCGGTCGGCGGGTGGCTGCTCGGGTGGTTCCGACATGCGGTGACTCCGTCCCTTGTGCGATCACGTGCGTAATGCGCTGGAAATCTAAGGGAGGCAGCCTCCGGCGTCACCCTCCATCCGCATATCGGAATGACAACGCCGGAACGCGGCGTGCCTCGGAATCATTTCCTCCGCGGGAACTCGCCGCTCCGCATGGCGACTTCATGGCCACTTCATGCCCTCGGAGTGCCTCCTGTGGGGCTTCGACATGCCCTGGACCGGACCAATGCTTCGTCAACTGTCCTTTCTTGTACAGGTTTTGACAAAACATTTATCTTGCCATCGGGAGGTAATGCACGGGCTGTCTCTTATACACATTAAGAGACAGGTTGTGGGTGGTCGGCGTGCCCGAAGCCGTGGCGCCGGCATGCCCGCCCAGACGCTCGTACCACTTGATCCGACCCGACCACACCGCGCCCCCGGCGGATGCCGCTGGGCGCAGGAGGCAGGCCATCATGAAGTCACTCATCGACAACGCACGATCCTTCGCGGCCACCCACGTGGCCGACCCCGAGCGCGCGGAGGCCTTCCGCGCCCTCGAAGCGGGACAGTCCCCGGAAGCGCTCTTCATCACGTGCTCCGACTCGCGCGTCGTCCCCGCACTCATCACCGGCGCCCGCCCGGGCGAGCTCTTCGAGCTGCGCACCGCGGGCAATGTCGTGCCCCCCTACTCCCTGGACCACCCCACGGGCGAGAGCGCCACCATAGAGTTCGCCGTCCGCGTGCTGGGCGTCCGTGACATCGTTGTGTGCGGGCACTCCCACTGCGGCGCCGTGGGCGCCGTCGTGCGGGGCGACGACCTCTCCGCCGTGCCGGCCCTGCGCGGCTGGCTGGAGCGCGCGGTGCCGCCGCACGCCCCCACGCGCACGGTCACGCCCGTCTCGCCGGACGTCGCCGAGGCCGTACAGGCCCATTCCGTGGCCCAGTTGGAGACCCTGCGGGGCTACCCCTGTATCCGTGAGCGCGTCGAGGCGGGCACGCTCTCCCTGCATGCCTGGTACTACGAGGTGCACACGGGCGTGGTCAGGGCGCACCGGCCCGACGAAGGACGCCTGCCGTTCGGACCCCTGTGATTCGGACCCCTGTGAATCGTCCTGCTTCGAACACCAAGGGACCCTCACCCATGTTCTCCGCCCTCAAGAATCCAGCCCTTCTGCGCCAGGACGCGCTCGCCTCGCTCGTCGTCTTCCTCGTGGCCCTGCCGTTGTGCGTCGGTGTGGCCGTGGCCTCCGGGGTCCCCGCCGAGCTGGGCCTGATCACCGGCATAGTCGGCGGCCTGGTGGTCGGTGCGATGCCCGGCAGCACCTTCCAGGTCAGCGGGCCCGCCGCCGGGCTGACGGTGCTCGTCTTCGAGGCCGTGCGGGAGTTCGGCCTCGGCATGCTCGGTGCCATCGTCCTGGTCACCGGCCTGCTGCAACTGCTCCTGGGCGCCCTGAAGTTCGGCCGGTGGTTCCGGGCGATCTCCGTCTCGGTCGTCCACGGCATGCTCGCCGGCATCGGACTGGTGCTCATCTTCGGGCAGTTGTACACGATGGCCGGCGTCAAACAGCCCCGGTCCGGCATCGAAAAGATCGTGGGCGTCCCCGGCCTGATCGCGGACGTCGCCACGGACGGTGCCGCCCTGACCCCCTTCCTGGTCGGGGCCGGCACGATCGCCGTGCTCGTCCTGTGGAAGAGGCTCCCCGCCAAGGCCCGGCTGGTCCCCGCGCCGCTCGCGGCGGTCGCGCTGGCCACGGCGGTCACGGCGCTGGCCGGCCTGGACGTCGCCAACGTCGAGGTCCGCGGGCTCGCCGACGCCGTCCAGCCGCCCGGGCTGAACGACCTCACCTCGCTGGCCAGCGTGGCCGTGCTCGGCACGGTCGTCGCCTTCACCCTGATCGCCTCGGCCGAGACGCTCTTCAGCGCGGCCGCGGTCGACCGCATGCACGACGGTCCGCGGACGCACTACGACAAGGAGCTGCTCGCCCAGGGCGTGGGCAACGCCCTGTGCGGCGCCCTCGGCGCCCTGCCCATGACGGCGGTCATCGTCCGCAGCTCCGCCAATGTGCAGGCCGGGGCGAAGACGCCGCTCTCCCGCGTCCTGCACGGCGCGTGGCTGCTGGTGTTCGTCGTGCTCCTCCCGGCGGCCATCGGCGTCATCCCGCTCGCCGCGCTGGCGGGCGTGCTGGTCCACGCGGGCTGCAAGCTGGTGCCCGTCAAGGAGATCGGCCCGCTGTGGCGCGAGCACCGCGGCGAGCTGGTGATCCTCGCGGCCACGGCCGTCGCGATCGTGACGACCAGCATGTTCGAGGGCGTGGTCCTGGGCATCCTGCTGGCCGTGGTGAAGACGGCCTGGGAGACCTCGAAGGTCCAGGTCGACGTGCGCGAGCTGACCGGCGGCCACCTGGCTGTCTCTTATACACATCATAAGAGACAGCGCTGGAGGCGCTGCCGCAGGACCGCCCGATCGAGCTCGACCTGTCGGCGCTCCGCCACCTGGACCACGCGTGCCGGACGGCGCTCGAGGGCTGGGCGGTGCGGCACAACGGCGCGGGCGTGGAGCCGGTGCTGGTGCGGCAGCCGAAGGGGGAGGAGAAGGCGCCCGTCGTACGGCTGGTGAGCTGACGGGCGCCGCGTCCCGGGACGGGCGCCGCGTTCTGAGCGGGGCGCCGCGTCCTGAGGCGGGCGCGGCGTCCTGAGTCGGCGCCGCGTCCGAAACCGGTCGTTCGCCAACTGGCGTTTCATGGGCAACCGTTGACACTCCCTTGGCCATGGCTTTACCGTCTGATGGTGCGGCACAAATACGTATCGACAGCCGCATTCCTCACTTTTTGGAGGCTTGCCATGGAAAAGCTGATCAAGAAGATGGCCCAGGAGGACGTCTGGCGCGGCTGGGTCGCCGCCAACTCGGCCCAGGGTGCCGCCAAGGACGGCTGCATCAGCGCCGCCCCCAAGGCCGGTTGCATCAGTGCCGCGCCGAAGGCCGGCTGTATCTCCTGACCGGAGGCCGATCGGACAGAGCCCCGGAGCGGGCCCGGCGACCGAGCGTCGCCGGTCCGCTCCGGGGTGCCGTACGCCCCGGACCACCTCCATGTGCGGGGCGCCCGTTCTTCGAACAACCCCGAGGGTGGCAATGGATGGTCAGCCGACGGCCGATGTCGTCGATCAGGTCAGGGACATACCGATCTACCGCTCTTCCGTCGAGCGGGGGTACTTCCCCCTCCTCGAAAAGCCGGAGATAGCCGACGGCTTCCCGGGCAACTGGATGACCCCCGCCCTGGAGAAGGCCCTCGCGGCGGGCGAGGCGGAGTTCGTGCTGTCCACGGGCACCAACCACGCCCGTATGCAGATCATCCGGCCCCCGTACTTCCTCCTCCACTCCTACTACCGGCTGTGGAGCGAGCACCCCGACATCGCCGACACCTGGCACGAGGGATGCCAACGCGTCTCCCTGACCACCGTGTTGGCCACCGAGCACGTGGCCCGGGTCAACGCGAAGAAGCGCGGCGCCGAGCCCGACCCCGTGCCGACGCTGGAAGAGCGGCGGCTCGACGACCGCACGCTCTACCTCAACCTGCGGCTCGACCCGGCGCTGTGGACCCGCGACGAGGTCGAGCGCATGCTCGCCGAGATCCAGGAGGCCCGCCGGGCCCACCCCCGGGGCCGCTACCACCTGGACTGCTCCGGCTACCACCTGGCGCACCTGCTCCAGAAGATCGACCAGTGGGACCTGTGGAAGGCCTTCCCCCGGCCCGCCAGCGTCATCCACGCCTACGAGTACACCCCGCTCACCGTCCGGCGGTACCTGCGCGCCCGCCTGGACTGCCCGATCGTCGACCTCTTCGGCAGCACCGAGCTGGGCTACCTCTACTACAGCGACCGCCAGGGCCGGTACCACCCGTACCTCGACCAGATGAGCGTCGAGCTGATCCCGGTCGCCCCCGGCAGCAGGATCCACAGCCTCGTCGTCACCAGCGTCCGCAACCCCCACATGCCGCTGATCCGCTACCGCTCCGGCGACTGCGCCCGCACCTCCGACGGCACGCCGGACCCCACGAAGATCGTCAGCTTCTGCGGCCGGGAGAAGGAACTGCTCCCCTCCCCGCACGGCCCCGTCGCGCAGGGCGACCTCGACGAGCGCATCGCCGCCGCGTCGTCCCGCGTCTTCCTCCACCTGTCTCTTATACACACCTCTGGGCCCGGCTGCTCCACACCACCTTCGACGGCAGGCCCCTGGACGCCGCCGAGGCCGCCGCGCTCGGCAACGGCATCGAGGAGCTGACCGGGCTGCGCTGCGCGGTGGAGCACCGCGAGCACATCCCCATCGGGACGTCGGGCAAGTACGCCTGGCTGGCCCAGGACCTCGACAGCTGACCCCTTCCCCAGGCCTCGTACGACGGGACACCCCATGACCACGACCACGCCCCCGCAGCCGCGCGTCACCCCCGCCGACCTCCGGGACCTGCTCGGCGACCGGCTCCACACCGAGCTGGTCGACCACTTCACGGCGAAGACCGGCGCCGACCCCCACTACGTCGAGCGCCAGGTCCTCGAGTGTCTGCGCTACCTCTACCTCGTCTCCCGCCACCGCGACCGGCTCAGCGGCCTCTTCCTGCCGGTCGAGCAGGACATCGACGAGATCTGGCACTACCTCATCCTCCAGACGCGCGAATACCGCGAGTTGTGCGAGGAACGTCTGCCGGGACGTTTCTTCATCCACCACCGCAGCATCGGCTACGAGGCCTACCAGCAGGAGCCGGGCCGCGAGCAGGCGGCGGAGGAGGCCCTGCGCTGGATCCCGCTGTACTGCCGGGAGTTCGGGCCGTTCGACGAGGGGGTCCTGCCGCACTGGACGATCGTGCGCTTCCTGCACCAGCGGATGGAGATGACGCTGGAGGAGATATCGGAGCTGGAGCCGATCGAGTCGGTCGATGACGAGGAGCCGGCGGCACCGCGGGGCGCGGACGCGCGTGGGTGAGCCGGCGGCGCAGCGGCGCGTCCTGACCGTCCTGGTGATCTCCCAGCTCGTCAGTGGTGCCGGGCTCGCGGCGGGGATCACCGTCGGGGCGCTGCTCGCCGAGGAGATGCTGGACTCCACCGGCCTCGCCGGCCTGCCCAGCGCCCTCTTCACGGGCGGGGCCGCGCTCGGGGCCGTGGCCATCGGCCGCCTCTGCCAGCGTTGGGGCCGCCGGCCCGGGCTCGTCCTGGGCACTGTCTCTTATACACATCTTGTGTATAAGAGACAGCTCTTCCTCTCCCTCTTCGTCTACGGGGCGGGTACGTCGGCCAACCTGCTGTCCCGGTACGCGGGCGCCGACCTCGCCCCGCCCGAGCGGCGGGCCCGCGCGGTGAGCACCGTCCTGCTGGCCACCACCTTCGGCGCGGTCGTCGGCCCCAATCTCGTGGGCGTCACGGGAGACGTCGCCCACGCCTGGGGCGTCCCGCGCCTCGCCGGTCCCTTCCTGCTGGCCGTCGTCGCCTACGCGGCCGCGGCCCTCGTCCTGGCCGTCGCCCTGCGCCCGGACCCCCTGCTCCTGACTGGCGCCGCCCGCCGCCGGCACCGCGCAGGAGGGCCCGGCCGAGGCGGCGTACGGGCGCGGCGTCGCGACCGGCACCGCGGTGATGGTCCTCAGCCAGCTCGTCATGATCGCGATCATGACGATGACGCCGGTGCACATGCGCGCCCACGGCCACGACACGCAGGCCGCCGGATTCGTCATCGCCCTCCACGTGGGAGCGATGTTCCTGCCGTCGCCGCTCAGCGGCTGGCTCGTCGACCGCGTCGGACGTCTGAAGGTCGCCGCGGCCTCGGGCCTCACCCTCCTCGCCGCCGGCCTCCTGGCCGCTCTGGCGCCCCCGCACCACGTGCCCGTCCTCGCCGTCGCCCTCGTCCTCCTGGGGGTGGGCTGGAACCTGGGCCTGGTCAGCGGCACCGCCATCGTCACCGACGCGGTCCCGCTCGCCACCCGCGCCGCCACGCAGGGCCTCGTCGACGTCGGCATCGCCGTCGCGGGGGCCACGGGCGGCATGACCTCGGGCCTGGTCGTCGCGGGCAGCGGCTTCCCCGCCCTCGCGGCGGGAGGGGGCGTCCTGGCCCTGGCCGTCGTGCCGGTGGCGGCGCTGGCGGGGAGGGACAAGGGATGACAGGGCGTCACCCGCGCGGGGAAGCGGCTAGCGGCCGGCCTCGGCGCGGTTGACGGCCATCACCACGACCGCGCCGTTGACGACCAGACGGTCGGTCAGGGCGTCGAGCTGCTGCCGCTGTTCCGGGGGCAGGTGCCACTCCTCCCACCAGGAGGTCTGCTGCTGGGTGGGCGGTGCCTGCCACTCGGCGGCCCAGTCCTGGGCCAGCCGGGCCGCGAGGGGGACGACGGAGCGGGCCAGGCCGCCGTAGGCGCCGAGGAGGGCCACCATGTGACCGCCCGGCAGCCAGGGGCGCCAGGCCCCCAGCAGCTCCTCGGCCAGGCGGGTCACGTCCTCCAGCCACAGGACGTGCTGGGTCACCCAGCCCTGGGGGGAGGGGGCCGCCGGCATGCCCGGCAGGAGGCGCTGCGCGAGGCCGTCGCGGCGGGCGAGGAAGTCCCGGGCGAGGGTCAGTTCATGGTCCGAAGGGATCCAGGAGCCCTCGTTGAGGGCGATCGCGGCGGCATCGACCGCGTCGACGGCGTGGCTCATTCCGCTACCGTACGTGCTTCACGCCGCCGTGCCGTAGCGGCCCTGGCGCTCCGCCGCCAGCCAGGCCGCCCGCAGCCGCTCGTAGACCCCGCGCTCGGCGCTGGTGAGCGTGCGGCCGCGCCGGGCGGTCAGGAAGGTGCGGATCTCGTCGTTCAGTTGCTCCGGGGTCGGGGGCGCGATCGTGTTGCATGACATGCCCCCAGGCTACGAGGCGCCACCGACAACCGCCCTCGCTTTCCGTGCATGTTTGCGGAACGCTCATCGAATGGTCATGCGGAGCGGCCGATGCCGCTCCACCCCGTCCCCGGGCGCGCCTACTCCGTAGGCCCTCCGCCTACTCCGTAGGCCTCTGCAGTCTCGCGACGAACTTGTAGCGGTCGCCCCGATAAACCGAGCGCACCCATTCCACCGGGTGGCCCTCCGCGTCCAGGGAGTGGCGCGAGAGCATCAGCATGGGCAGGCCCACGTCCGTGCCGAGCAGGCCGGCCTCGCGCGGGGTGGCCAGGGACGTCTCGATGGTCTCCTCCGCCTCCGCGAGGTGGACGTCGTAGACCTCGGCCAGGGCGGTGTAGAGCGAGGTGTACTTCGCCAGGCTGCGGCGCAGCGCCGGGAAGCGCTTCGCCTGTCTCTTATACACATCT
>KL569391.1:19522-24531 GCA_000715685.1 Streptomyces lilacinus | reverse complement strand
CCGCTGGCCAGCCGCAGCCGTTCGATGCGCAGGACGCGGCCGCCGGCCGCGATGTCGAGGAGTCCCGCGAGGCGGTCGTCGGCGGTGACGTAGCCGATGTCGAGCAGCTGGGAGGTGGGCTCGAGGCCCTGGGCCCGCATGTCCTCCGTGTAGGAGGTCAGTTGGAGGGCCTGGGAGACCTTGGGCTTCGCGACGAACGTGCCCTTGCCCTGGATGCGCTCCAGCCGGCCCTCGACGACCAGCTCCTGGAGGGCCTGGCGCACCGTGGTGCGCGAGGTGTCGAACTCGGCGGCCAGGGTGCGCTCGGGCGGGACGGGGGTGCCGGGGGGCATGGTTTCGGTCATGTCCAGCAAGTGCCGTTTGAGCCGGTAATACTTGGGAATGCGCGCGGTCCGCGCGCCTCCCGCGGCGCCGCTGCCCTCTGCCGTACCGCCCTCGGTCGCCATGGCGTGCCTTCCCGACTCCGATGATCCTGCTGCCGTCACCGGCTCCTCCGTCTATAGCGGTCACATGGTGGCACGGGCAGAGCCCGAGGGGGCCGGAGATACCCGGCTCGACCTCGAGGTGTCGGTCCGGTAACGGAGCCGACAGCGACTCTTATACACCCTTGACACCCCAAAAGGTCTAGGCCAAGCTGCGGGCACTGGTCTAAACCATTAAAGACCACATTCGGTCCTTGAGGAGAGTGCTGTGAAGCGAGGGCTCATAGCGGCGACTGGTGTCGCGGCCATGCTGGTGAGTGTTGCTGCCTGTGGGTCCAGCGACAGTGGCAAGGAATCGGGTGCCGATGGCGCCAAGGGCAAGTCCCTCACCGTCTGGTTCATGGATGGCTCGAATCCGGCGGGTTGGACCAAGGCCGTGCAGGCCGAGTTCGAACAGAAGACCGGGGCGAAGCTGGACATTCAGCTCCAGAAGTGGGACGGCATCCAGCAGAAGCTCACCACCGCCCTCTCGGAGTCCAACCCGCCGGACGTCATCGAGATCGGCAACACCCAGACCCCCTCCTACGCCCAGACCGGCGGCCTCGCCGAGCTCGACGACCTGAAGAAGGAGATCGGCGGGGACTGGACCGAGTCCCTGAACAAGCCGGCCGTCTTCGAGGGCAAGCAGTACGCGGCCCCCTGGTACGCCGCGAGCCGCGTCGTCATCTACAACAAGAAGGTGTGGGCCGACGCGGGCATCACGGACACGCCCAAGACCCGCGACGAGTTCTTCAAGGACCTCGAGGCCATCCAGAAGAAGGGCGAGGCCGAGCCGCTCTACCTGCCCGGCCAGAACTGGTACTTCTTCGACGGCCTGACCATCGGCACCGGCGCGGACCTGGTGAAGAAGGACGGCAAGAAGTACGTCTCCAACCTCTCCGACCCCAAGGTCGCCAAGGCCATGGAGATCTACAAGCAGTACCAGTCCTTCAGCAAGGCCCCCAAGGACAAGGACGAGGCCACCCCGCAGCAGGCCGACGTCTTCGCCAAGGGCAAGACCGGCGCCTTCATCGGCATGGGCTGGGAGGCCCTCACCGCCATCAAGGCGAACCCGCAGATCGAGAAGGAGATCGGCTACTTCACCATCCCCGGTGAGACGGCCGGCAAGCCCGAGGGCGTCTTCCTCGGCGGCTCCAACCTCGCGGTCCCGGAGGGCAGCAAGAAGAAGGACCTCGCCAAGGAGTTCCTGAAGATCGCGCTGTCCGACAAGAACGAGGGCGCGCTGGCCAAGGAGGTCGGCTCGCTGCCCAACAAGGAGTCGCTGCTGGCCGGCCTGAAGGGCCAGCCCGCCGCCGAGGCCGCCGCCCCGGCCGCCAAGGGCGGCGGCACCACGCCGCTGATCCCGGAGTGGGCCAACGTCGAGAACGCGCCCAACCCCGTCAAGGCCTACATGACCGCCGTGCTGAACGGAAAGTCCCCCGAGGAAGCCGCCAAGCAGGTCGAGGCCGACATGAACAAGCGCCTCAGCCAGAAGCAGTGATCCGGCGGCAGTGACCCGGCAGCAGTGACCCGCCGCTTTCCGTACGGGCCGGACGAGAGCACCGGCCCGTACGGAAACGCGCAGACGCAACACGGTTCGACGGTTCGACAGGGGAGAAGGCGGACGACGATGTCAGCGCAGACCGAAGAGGCGACGGCCGCACGGCCGACGCCGGCGACCGGCAAGGGCGGCGCCCCGCCGCCCGGCGCGAGCCGCACCCGGGCCGCACGCGGCGTCCCGTACCTGCTGATTCTTCCCACCGCCGCCCTGACCGTGCTGCTGCTCGGCTGGACGATGGTGAAGAACGGCCTGCTGTCGTTCCAGAACCTCAACAGGCGCCAGCTGATCCGGCACGTCACCGAGTGGACCGGCCTCGACAACTACACCAACGCCCTCGGCAGCTCCGAGTTCTGGGGCGTCACCGGCCGGTCCGTCGTCTTCACCGCCGCCAACGTCGCCCTGATCATGGTGGTGGGCTGCCTCGTCGGCCTGCTGCTCGCCCGGCTCGGCACGAAGACCCGGCTGCTGCTCTCGCTCGGCCTCGTCCTCGCCTGGGCCATGCCCGTCGTCGCCGCGACCACCGTCTTCCAGTGGCTCTTCGACCAGCGCTACGGCGTGGTCAACTACCTGCTCGACCGGGCCGGCTGGCACGACATGGCCGGCTACAACTGGACCAGCGGCCGGCTGTCCACCTTCTTCGTCATCACCGTGCTGATCGTCTGGCAGTCGATCCCCTTCGTGGCGATCAACCTCTACGCCGCCACGACCACGATCCCCAAGGAGCTGTACGAGGCGGCCTCCCTGGACGGCGCGGGCACCTGGAAGAAGTTCACCTCGGTGACCTTCCCCTTCCTCAAGCCCTTCTTCCTCGCCACCACCTTCCTCGAGGTGATCTGGGTCTTCAAGGCCTTCACCCAGGTCTTCGCGATCAACGAGGGCGGCCCCGACCGGCTCACCGAGACGCTGCCCGTCTACGCCTTCACCGAGGGCATCGGCAGCCAGCACTTCGGCATGGGCGCCGCGATCTCCATCCTCACCATCGTGATGCTGCTGGCCCTGACGGCGTACTACCTGCGCCTGGTTCTGAAACAAGAGGAGGACGAGCTGTGAAGCCTTTTGCCCTCAATCGCCGGGCAGGCTCCGGTTCGCTGCTCGGTCGCGTCTGGCCGGGGGCGACGGCGGTCGTCCTGTTCGTCGTCTTCGCGTTCCCCGTCTACTGGATGTTCGCCACGGCTTTCAAGCCCACCCCGGACATCGTCGGCGAGACCCCCGTCTGGTTCCCCACCAGCCCCACCTTCGACCACTTCACCAAGGCGGTCGACGCCGACGGCTTCTGGACCTTCGTCGGCAACTCCTTCACGGTCACCCTGATCGCCGTCGGGCTCTCGCTCGTCATCGCGCTGCTCGCGTCCTTCGCCGTCGCCCGTATGCGCTTCAAGGGCCGCAAGAGCTTCATCCTCGTCATGATGATGGCCCAGATGGCGCCCTGGGAGGTCATGACCATCGCCTACTACATGATCGTGCGCGACGCGGACATGCTGAACAGCCTGCCGCCGCTCATCGCCATCTACACGGTCATGGTGCTGCCCTTCACCGTCCTGACGCTGCGCGGCTACGTCGCCGCCGTGCCCAAGGAGCTGGAGGAGTCCGCGATGGTCGACGGCTGCACCCGCGTCCAGGCCTTCCGCAAGGTGATCTTCCCGCTGCTCGCCCCCGGGCTGATGGCCACCTCGCTGTTCGGCTTCATCACCGTGTGGAATGAATTCCCCATGGTCCTCATCCTCAACAAGGACCCCGGGTCCCAGACCCTGCCCCTGTGGATCACCGGCTTCCGCACCACCTTCGGCGACGACTGGGGCGCCACCATGGCGGCCTCCTCTATCTTCGCCGTACCGATCCTCGTCCTCTTCGTGATCCTCCAGCGCAAGGCGGTCGGAGGCCTCACGTCCGGCGCAGTGAAGGGCTAGAGCACCCACATGACCACACTCACGCCCCAGGACACGCTCACCCGCGACGCCCTCACCGTCCTCCAACCCGGTTTCACCGGCACCAGCGCGCCCGACTGGCTGCTGCGCCGGCTCGGCGAGGGCCTCTCCTCCGTCGGCCTCTTCGGCCGCAACATCGCCTCCCCCGAGCAGCTCGCCGCGCTGACGGCCCAGCTGCGGGCCGAGCGCGACGACGTCCTCGTCGCCATCGACGAGGAGGGCGGCGACGTCACCCGCCTGGAGGTCCGCACGGGCTCCTCCTTCCCCGGCAACCTCGCCCTGGGCACCGTCGACGACACCGCCCTGACCCGGGACGTCGCCCGCGAGCTGGGCCGACGCCTCGCCTTGTGCGGGGTGAACCTCAACTGGGCGCCGTCCGGCGACGTCAACTCCGACCCCGACAACCCCGTCATCGGCGTACGGTCCTTCGGGGCCGACCCCGCGCTCGTCGCCCGGCACACCGCCGCCTACGTCGAGGGGCTGCAGTCCGCCGGCGTCGCCGCCTGCACCAAGCACTTCCCCGGGCACGGCGACACCGCCGTCGACTCCCACCACGACCTGCCGCGCATCGCGGCGGACCTGGAGACGCTGCGGGCGCGCGAGCTGGTGCCGTTCCGGGCGGCGGTGGCCGCCGGCACGAAGGCGGTCATGAGCGCGCACATCCTGCTGCCCGCCCTCGACCCCGCCCTGCCGGCGACGCTCAGCCCGGCCGCCCTGCACGGCCTGCTGCGCGCGCCCGTCGCCGACGGCGGCCTCGGCTTCGACGGGCTCGTCGTCACCGACGGCATGGAGATGCGGGCGATTTCGGGCACGTACGGCATCGAACGCGGCAGCGTCATGGCCCTCGCCGCGGGCGCCGACGCGATCTGCGTCGGCGGCGGGCTGGCCGACGAGGACACCGTGCTGCGGCTGCGGGACGCGCTCGTCGCGGCGGTGCGTGGTGGGCAGCTGGCGGAGGAGCGGCTCGCCGACGCGGCGGGGCGGGTGCGGGCGCTGGCGGGGTGGACGGCCGGGGCCGGACAGCCGCTCGCCCCCGCGCCGGAGATCGGCCTCGTCGCGGCC
>KL569391.1:18721-19287 GCA_000715685.1 Streptomyces lilacinus | reverse complement strand
CGCCGGGCCCTACGAGCCGCCGACCGGGCCGGTGTACGTGGCCGCCTTCACCCCCGTCGCCAACATCGCCGTCGGCGACGAGACGCCGTGGGGCGTGGGCGCGGAGCTGGCGCGGCTGCTGCCGGGTACGGAGACGCGGACGTACGGTCCCGAGGCGGCCGGCGCGGAGGCGGTGCTGGCGGCGGCGGGGGAGCGGCGGATCGTCGCGGTCGTCCGCGACGTCCACCGCCATCCGTGGATGGCCCGCGCCCTGGGCGCCCTGCTCGCGGCCCGACCGGACACGATCGTCGTCGAGATGGGCCTCGACGAGGCCCCGCCGTCGGGGGCGCTCCACGTCGCCACGCACGGCGCGGCGCGCGTCTGCGGCGCCGCCGCGGCGGAGGCCATCGCGGGGGCGTAGCCCTTGCGGTGCGTTCGGCACCGCCGGCTACGTCGTAGGGGGTTGCGCGCCGTTGCGGCGGGGAGGGGGCCCGGTCCCGCCCTTTCGCCGTTTCCCGGGGGGCTCCGCCCCCCGGACCCCCGGGGGGCTGGGGGGCGGAGCCCCCAGTTACGGGAAGGGGCGGGAC
>KL569391.1:17476-18521 GCA_000715685.1 Streptomyces lilacinus | reverse complement strand
GGGCGGGACTGGGGAAACCCCCTCCCGCCGCGACGGCGCGCAACCCCCACCGGCGAACCCGGCGGTGCCGAACCGGTCGGCACCGCCGAGGGAAACCCCCTACAGCCCCTGCCAGTGCGGCTTCGCCGCGTACGTGGCGCGGAAGTAGTCGGCGAGCTTCAGCTTGGACGCGGCGGCCTCGTCGACGACGACCGTCGCGTGCGGGTGCAGCTGCAGCGCGGAGGCCGGGACGAGCGCGGCGACCGGCCCCTCCACGGACGCGGCCACCGCGTCCGCCTTGCCCTCACCCGTCGCCAGCAGCACGAGGTGGCGCGCGTCCAGGATCGTGCCGATCCCCTGGGTGATGACGTGGTGCGGCACCTGGTCGATGTCGCCGTCGAAGAAGCGCGCGTTGTCGACGCGGGTCTGCCGGGTCAGCGTCTTGATGCGGGTGCGGGAGGCGAGGGACGAGCACGGCTCGTTGAAGCCGATGTGTCCGTCGGTGCCGATGCCGAGCAGCTGGAGGTCCACGCCGCCGGCCTCCGCGAGGGCGCGGTCGTAGGCCTCGCACGCCGCCTGGACGTCCTCGGCGTTGCCGTCGGGGCCCATGAAGGCGTCGGCGGTCAGCCCGAGCGGCTCGACGACCTCGCGCAGCACGGTCGAGCGGTACGACTCGGGGTGGTCCGCCGGCAGTCCCACGTACTCGTCGAGCTGGCAGACGCGGGCGCGCGAGGCGTCCACGCGGCCGGCGCGGACCTTCGCGGCGAGGGCCTCGTAGACGGGCAGCGGAGTGGAGCCCGTGGCCACGCCGAGCAGGGCGTC
The DNA here is from genome assembly GCA_000715685.1 of Streptomyces lilacinus. Lineage (GTDB taxonomy): Bacteria > Actinomycetota > Actinomycetes > Streptomycetales > Streptomycetaceae > Streptomyces > Streptomyces lilacinus. The sequence continues at coordinate 17,720 of KL569391.1, read as the reverse complement.
GGGCTTGCGGCGCAGCAGGGCGGCCATGGCCTCGGCGATGAGCTCGCCGCCTGCCTGGGCGTCCGGGACGATGACAACTTCCACGCTGGGCCTGCCGATCTGGAGAGGGGTGTGGTATAGACCAATTTACCAGAACGGGCCCCCGCCGCCCCGAAACGACTACGGGCCGCGGCGCCTGCCGGGACCCTCAACCCGGCGGGCACCGCAGCCCGGAGCGACATCGGCCCTGTCTCTTATACACATC
>KL569391.1:13600-17244 GCA_000715685.1 Streptomyces lilacinus | reverse complement strand
GGAGGCCGCCGCCCCCGTCAGGTGGGGCGCCCGGCCTCGCTCCGCCCTCCTGTGCGGAGAGGGCGGAAGTCTTGTGTGCCCATTGTGGACTAGACCATTCTTCGCTGTCCATGCCCCGGGTAGGCTCGAGCCGTGCCCTCCATGAACGATCTCGTACGCCAGCACACCGCACTCGACGACTCCGACCTGGAGTGGCTGCACCTGCTGGTCTCGGAGTGGCAGCTGCTCTCCGACCTCTCCTTCGCCGACCTCGTCCTGTGGGTGCCGACGCTGGACGGGACCCGCTACGTCTCGGTCGCCCAGATGCGCCCCAACACCGGGCCCACCTCCTACCAGGACGACATGGTCGGCCACCTCGTGCCGCGCGGTCGGCGCCCGATGCTCGACGCGGCGCTCGACGAGGGCCGCATCGTGCGGGAGGGCGACCCCGAGTGGCGGGAGGAGGTGCCGGTCCGGGTGGAGTCCATCCCGGTACGCCGGGAGGGGCGGGTCCTGGGCGTGATCGCCCGCAATACGAACCTGCTCACCGTACGGACCCCCAGCCGCCTCGAGCTCACCTATCTGCAGAGCGCCTCCGACCTCGCCCAGATGATCGCCGCCGGGGCCTTCCCGTTCCCCGGTCAACAAGTCGACATGGACGCCTCGCCGCGCGCCGGCGACGGCCTGATCAGGCTCGACGCCGACGGCATCGTCCAGTACGCCAGCCCCAACGCCCTCTCCGCCTACCACCGGCTCGGCCTCGCCGCCGACCTCGTGGGGCATCATCTGGGCGAGACCACCGCTCAGTTGGCGCCCTCGCGCGCGCCGGTCGACGAGGGACTGGCCAAGCTGGCCAGCGGTTGGGCCCCGCGCGAGTTCGAGGTGGAGGCGAACGACGGCGTCATCCATCTGCGCGCGATCCCGCTCAAACCCAAGGGCACCCACATCGGTTCGCTCGTACTGCTGCACGATGTCACGGAACTGCGACGCCGCGAGCGCGAGTTGATCACGAAGGACGCCACCATCCGGGAGATCCACCACCGGGTGAAGAACAACCTCCAGACCGTGGCCGCCCTGCTGCGCCTGCAGGCCCGCCGCATCGGCTCCCCGGAGGGCCGGGAGGCGCTGGAGGAGGCGGTCCGCCGGGTCGGTTCCATCGCGATCGTCCACGAGACGCTGTCGCAGAATCTTGACGAGCGGGTGGAGTTCGACGAGATCGCCGACCGGGTCCTCGCCATGGTCGCCGAGATCTCCCCGGGCCGCGTCGCCGCCCGCCGCACGGGCCGCTTCGGGATACTCGACGCCGAGGTCGCCACCCCGCTGTCGATGGTCCTGACCGAGCTGCTGCAGAACGCGCTCGAGCACGGCTTCGGCCCGGGGGAGCAGGGCACGGTCGAGGTGACGGCGGTGCGCGGTGGCACCCGGCGCGACGCCCGCCTGCTGATCTCCGTGCAGGACGACGGGTGCGGGCTGCCGGAGGGCTTCGACCCGCAGCGAGCCGGCAACCTCGGGCTGCAGATCGTACGCACCCTGGTCGAGGGGGAGTTGGGCGGAACGTTCGATATGGTGCCCGCTTCCGGGCAGGGGACGCGGGTGGTGCTCGACATTCCCGTCGGGGCGGAGAAGCCCTGACCCGACCCCGCGCGGCGCGTGCGGGGGCGAGCAGCACTGAGCCCCGGACCTCGGAGAGGTTCGGGGCTCAAAGCATTCAACGTGCTTAGCGCACTGTGGGGGGTACTGCGCGCTGCGGCTCGGGGGCCGAAAGGGGTCCTCGTCAGGCGGTCGCGTTGCGCGCCCGGTTGCGAGCGGCGCGACGCTTCATGGCGCGGCGCTCGTCCTCGCTGAGACCACCCCAGACGCCGGAGTCCTGGCCGGACTCGAGCGCCCACTGCAGGCACTGCTCCATGACGGGGCAGCGGCGGCAGACGGCCTTGGCTTCCTCGATCTGCAGCAGCGCAGGACCGGTGTTGCCGATGGGGAAGAACAGCTCGGGGTCTTCCTCGCGGCAAACGGCGTTGTGACGCCAGTCCATGGCTGCTCCATCTCCTCGTGTTACGGCTACGTGGCTTGTGAATGTGAACGCTTTCACGAATCCCCCCGCAAGGGAAGGGCCGGCGCCCAGTCGCAGACTGGTGCGGTCCAAGAAGTGAAGGAGGGGGTTCGGGCTCTTCGGGGGAAGCCTTGAAGGCGGGCCGTCCCGATCGCCATGAAGAGACTCGCAAACCTCGGCGGCGGATACAACCCCTTCTGGAAAGTTTTTTTTGATTCCTCGGTGTCGGCTAGGTCACAGCCGTCATTCCAGGGGGTGGAAGCCAGTCTAAACGTTCGACTGTAAGGACTTTAGGCCCTACCACTCACACAATCACACGCAGTGCACGGCGTACGCCTGTGAACGTCACGCTCGAGCGCAGTCCGAGGTGGTCGCCGTCCATCTGGAACGGCAGGGGAGCCTGCGAATGCAAGGTGAAGGAGGTCTGGTCATGCAGTGACACAGCGTGTTTGCCCTCCGGACCGCGCTCCGGGGTGGAGGTCAGCAGCTGGGTGGCGTAGCGGGCGGCCGTCAGCGTCGACAGCTTGGTGAATCCGAGCACGTCAAGCGCGGTGTCGAAGGACGCCCGGGGCGCCGCGTAGATCGGCCGGCCGCCCAGGTAGGTCCAGGGCGCGCTGTTGCAGATTATCGACATGACGAGATTCTCGAGTGGCTCCTCGCCCGGTCGTTCGAGGGTGATCGTCCCGCGCCGGCGGTTCGTTTCTCCCAGGAACTGGCGGACCACCTGTCGCACGTACAGGGAGTGCGTCGAACGCTTGCCGCGCTCGCGCTGCTGCTCCACCCGGCCCACCACGCCCGCGTCGAAGCCGAAGCCCGCGCAGAAGGTGAACCAGCGCGATGGCACGCTCTCGTCCTCCGTGCCCGGCGTGCCGGCCGCCAGGCCCAGGCCGACCGTGCGCTCGGAGCCCTCGCGCAGGGCGTCCAGCAGGGCCCCGGTCGCCTCCACGACGTCGTTGGGCAGGCCCAGGGCGCGGGCGAAGACGTTGGTGGACCCGCCGGGCACCACCGCCAGCCGCGGCAGCCCCTCGGGATCGGGCCCGGCGTGCAGCAGGCCGTTGACCACCTCGTTGACCGTGCCGTCCCCGCCGAGGGCCACCACCAGCTCGATGGTGCCGCTCTCGGCGGCCCGGCGGGCCAGGTCGCGCGCGTGCCCCCGGTACTCGGTGGTGGCGACGTCCAGCTTCAGGTCGCTGGCCAGGGCGTGCGCCAGGACATCGCGGGTACGGGCACTGGTGGTGGTGGCCGAGGGGTTGACCACGAGAAGCGCACGCATGCGCGCCAGCCTACCTACCTGTCGGTACACGACCCATCCCAGGTCCCGGGCTCCGACGTTTGCGGACAGATACCCTGCAGGGGTGAGCAGCAAGCAGTCCGCGTCGAAAACCGCCCGGAAGGGCGCCCCGAAGGGTGCCGCGCCGCAGCGCGCCGCGAAGGGCGCCGCCCAGAGCGCGCCGAAGAACGCCGCGCCCGCCGTCCCCCGGCCCGCCCGGCTGACGGCCGCGGCGGCGCTGGTCGCCGTCGAGGGGCTGGCCCTGGCCGTCGCCGGCGGCTATCTGCTGATCATGGGACTGCTGGGTCGCCCGGACAGCCCCCAGCAGCTGTCTCTTATACACAT
>KL569391.1:9054-13418 GCA_000715685.1 Streptomyces lilacinus | reverse complement strand
ATCATGGCGCTGCCGGTGGCCTGGACGCTCTTCAACGGCGGCGGCGCGCTCGTGGCGGCCGCCGCGGCGCTGGCGGTGGTCGCCGTGGCCGCGCTGGCGCTGCTGGTGAACCCCACGGCGACCGAGGCGCTCGGCGCCGGCCCGCGCGCGTCCTGACGCGGGCCCGGCCCTCCCCGCCCGCCTCGGCGGCGCGCGGCGCTACTCCTCGATCAGCAGCCGGTCCCGCAGCTGGGCGAGCGTGCGGGCGAGCAGCCGGGAGACGTGCATCTGGGAGATGCCGACCTCCTGGGCGATCTGCGACTGCGTCATGTTGCCGAAGAAGCGGAGCAGGAGGATCTTCTTCTCGCGCGGCGGCAGGTCCTCGAGCAGCGGCTTGAGGGACTCCCGGTACTCCACGCCCTCCAGGGCCTCGTCCTCGGCGCCCAGGGTGTCCGCGACGGCCGGGGACTCGTCGTCCGTGTCCGGCACGTCCAGCGAGAGCGTGCTGTAGGCGTTGGCGGACTCCAGGCCCTCCAGCACCTCCTCCTCGGAGATGCCCAGGTGCTCGGCCAGCTCGTGCACCGTGGGCGCGCGGCCGTGCCGCTGGGAGAGCTCGGCCGTGGCCGTCGTCAGCGCCAGCCGCAGCTCCTGCAGCCGGCGCGGCACCCGCACCGCCCAGCCCTTGTCGCGGAAGTGCCGCTTGATCTCGCCGACGACCGTGGGCGTGGCGTAGGTGGAGAACTCCACGCCGCGGTCCGGGTCGAACCGGTCCACGGACTTGATCAGCCCGATCGTGGCGACCTGGGTGAGGTCGTCCAGCGGCTCGCCCCGATTGCGGAAGCGCCGCGCCAGGTGCTCCACCAGGGGCAGGTGCATCCGCACCAGGTGGTTGCGCAGCTCGGCCCGCTCCGGCGAACCGTCCGGCAGCGCGCGCAGCTCGACGAACAGGGCCCGGGCACCGCTGCGGTCCTGCGGGTCGTGCTGGTGCCGCGACTGGCGCTGGTGCTGATCCATGTGGTCCGCCCGCTCTGATGGGTCGCTCGCCTGGTCCGGACCGGGCCGGTCCGGATCGACGTCCTCCGGATGCGGCCGGGCAGGCTGCTGCGGGATGGCCGGGGTGCGCACTCCCCGCGATGACGCAGTACTCACGGAGCCCCCTCTTCCGTCACGGCTGTCCGGGGCCGGCGCCGCGCTTCTTGTGCAGGCTGATGCTGACCGTACGGTCGTCCGCGACGGTGGAGTCGACCTCGCCGGCCAGGGCGGAGAGCACCGTCCAGGCGAAGGTGTCGCGCTCGGGCGCGCGGCCGTCCGTGGTGGGTGCCGAGACGGTCACCCGGAGCGCGTCGCCGACGAGCCGGAAGACGCAACTGAGCACGGAGCCGGGCACGGCCTGCTGCAGCAGGATCGCGCAGGCCTCGTCCACGGCGATGCGCAAGTCCTCGATCTCGTCGAGGGTGAAGTCCAGGCGGGCCGCGAGACCGGCTGTCGCCGTCCGCAGCACCGACAGGTAGGCACCCGCAGCGGGCAGCCGGACTTCCACGAAGTCCTGGGTCGTCCCAGGCTCGCCTGCGATGGGGGACACCCTCACCTCCAAGGTGGCACAAGCTCATTGAGCTGTCGGGAGCGCCGGTCCCGCGACGCCGGATGAAGGGCGGCGCGGGCCGGTGCGGCACATGGTCCGGCTGAGACGCTATCGCGATCTGCGGTTCCGCGCCGCAGGCCCACGACTGTCACTCATGGTAAACCCATGAGTACGGACAGTGGCTAGGGCTCTGCGGTCTCAAATCGAAAGAGAGGACGGCCTGTTGGGATTTTCGTCACTCTGAGCGAGCGCCGCAAGAGCCTGGAGCGCTTCTCCCGACATCCGTTGCACCGTCCACTCGTTCATCGGCTCGGCGCCTATGGACTTGTAGAACGCGATCGACGGTGCGTTCCAGTCCAGCACCGACCACTCGAAACGCCGCCAGCCGCGGTCCACGCAGATCTTGGCCAGCTCCGCGAGGAGCGCCCTGCCGTGGCCCGCGCCGCGGGCCTGCGGCCGCACGTAGAGGTCTTCCAGGTAAATACCGTGCGTGCCCGTCCACGTGGAGAAATTGCGGAACCAGATCGCGAAGCCGACCGGCTCGGGGTCGTCCGACGGCTCCCCGTCGCCCGATTCGTCACTCTCCGCTATCAGCGCGAAGACCGCCGGGTCCGGCCCGAAGAGGGCGTCGTGCAGCTGCCGCTCGGTCGCCCGCGCCTCGTCCAGCGCCCGTTCGTACTCCGCCAGTTCGCGGATCATCGCGTGAATGACCGGGATGTCGGCGGGTGTCGCGGTTCGGATCATGCGTGCATGCTAGCGGGCGGCACCGACAGCGGGCCGGGGCGCGAGGCGGCGCTCCCGGCCCGGACGCCGGGCCCGACCCGGAAGACGCGTCCCGGCTCAGACGATGTGCTTGTCCACGTAGCACCAGCGCCAGCTCTGACCCGGCTCGAAGCTGCGCATCACCGCGTGGCCCGTCTCCTCGAAGTGGGCCGTCGCGTGGCGGTACGGCGAGGAGTCGCAGCAGCCCACGTGGCCGCACTCCAGGCACAGCCGCAGCTGCACCGGGTGGCTGCCCGACGCCTCGCACTCGGGGCAGCCGGCGGTCAGGGGCTCCGGTTCGGGGCGCGGCAACACGGGAACATGCGTGCACTCGATCATGATTGCCAGGGTAGTTCGCGAGGCCGGACAGCGATCGGACGAGGCGCCGGTAGACAGGGCCGGAGGACAGGGCCGGAAGACAGGTGGGGAGCTTTATGGACGTCATGCCGCTGCTGTTGCTCGTCGCCGGGAGCGCCGCCGTCGCCGGTGCGGCCCGGCGCACGCCCGTGCCGGCGCCCCTGCTGCTCGTCGCCGCCGGCCTCGTCGCTTCGTACCTGCCCGGCGTGCCCGACTACACCCTCGAACCGGACATCGTCCTGCCGCTGCTGCTGCCGCCCCTGCTGCACACGGCCGCGCTCGACAGCTCCTACCTCGACCTGCGGGCCAACCTGCGGCCGGTGGCACTGCTGTCGGTGGGCTACGTCCTCTTCGCGACCCTCGCCGTCGGCTGGGTCGCGCACCGCGTGGTGCCGGGGCTGCCGGCCCCGGCGGCCCTCGTGCTCGGGGCGGTCGTCGCGCCGCCGGACGCCGTGGCCGCCACGGCCATCGCCCGGCGGCTCGGGCTGCCGTCGCGGATCACCACGATCCTGCAGGGCGAGTCCCTGGTGAACGACGCGACCGCCATCACCGCCTACCGGGTCGCCCTCGCCGCCGCGGTCGGCGTCGGCGCCACCTGGGCGGACGGCGCCCGGGAGTTCGCCGTGGCGTCCCTCGGGGGCATCGGCGTGGGCCTCGTCCTCATGGTCCCGATCCACTGGCTGCGCAAGCACCTGCGCGAACCGCTGCTGCAGAACACGCTCTCCCTCCTGATCCCCTTCGTCGCCTACGCCGCCGCCGAGCAGGTCAAGGCGTCCGGCGTGCTCGCCGTCGTGGTCGTCGCGCTCTACCTCGGGCACCGGTCGTGGCAGGTCGACTTCGCCACCCGGCTGCAGGAGGCGGCCGTGTGGCGGATGGTCGCCTTCGTGCTCGAGTCGGCGGTCTTCGCGCTGATCGGGCTGCAGCTGCGGGTGGTGCTGGGCGGCCTCGGGTCGTACGGGCCGACCAAGGCCGCCTGGTACGCGATCGCCGTCTTCCTGGCCGTCGTCCTGGTCCGCTACCTGTGGGTCTTCCCGGCCACGTTCGTACCGCGCCTGCTGTCGGCGCGGATCCGCGAGCGCGAACCCGACACCACGTGGAAGGCGCCCGTCGTGGTCGGCTGGGCGGGGATGCGGGGCGTCGTCTCGCTCGCCATCGCCTTCTCCATCCCCGTCACCACGCACGGCGGCGCGCCCTTCCCGGCCCGCAACCTGATCCTCTTCCTCACCTTCACCACGGTCATCGGAACGCTGGTCGTGCAGGGCCTGACGCTGCCCCTGCTCATCCGGCGGCTGCGGCTGCCCCAGCGGGACGTGAGCGCCGACACCCTCGCCGAGGCACAGGCCCAGAGCGAGGCCTCCGCGGCGGCCGAGGCCCGGCTGGACGAACTGCTCGCCGACGAACGCAACGCCCTGCCCCAGCCCCTCGCCGACCGCCTGCGCACCGTGCTGGAACGACGACGCAACGCGGTGTGGGAGCGGCTGGGGGCGGTCGACGAGCGGACGGGCGAGTCGGTGGACGACACGTACCGGCGGCTGGCACGAGAGGCGATCGGCGCGGAACGCGAGGTCTTCGTGGCGCTACGGGACGCACGCCGCATCGACGACGAGATGCTGCGAACGCTGCTGCGGAGGCTGGACCTGGAAGAGGCGGGGGCGTGGCGGGAGGAGGGTTGACCACTGTTTGT